>NHDJ01000146.1 GCA_002167265.1 Verrucomicrobia bacterium TMED56
ATAAAACATTTTTTAAAGATATAAAATCCAAATAGTTTTTTTTATTTATGCCTCCGGTTGGAATAAAACTTGCTTCCTTCAAAATATTTTCAATAGAAGCAAGTTTTTTTTGACCCCCAGCTAAATTTGCGGGAAAAAACTTGATATTCTTATAACTATTATCAAGTAAATACATAAATTCAGAGATTGTTTCACCTCCTGGAATATAGTTAGTAACTTTATTTTTTATCAAACTCTTAACTATTCCAGGTGATACAAAAAAATGAAACCCTGCGTCTTTACCTTTTAGATAATCTCCTTCAGATAAAATTGAACCGAGTCCAAAGTTGATATTAGTAAAATATTCATTTAATTTTTTAGCAATTTTAAATGAATTCTCTTGTCGCAATGTAATCTCTATATTCTTAATATTAGAGTTATTTGATAAAAAAAATTCTAATCTCTTAATATCATCATGCAATTCTGTGGTGTTTAGTATTGGTAAAATTTGTTGTTTATTTAATTCAATTTCTAAATTCTTATTTAACATTAACTATGGCCCCTTTTTTCATAACAATTTTTGCCCCTATTTTGCTAGCAGCATGAAGAGCTTTTTTAGGATCATTAAATTTAATAAATTTTGAGATATAAGCCGCATTATATCCATCACCTGCTCCAGAAGTATCAACAACTTTATTTTTGATTTTATTTTTAATAAAATATCTTTCGTCTTTATAAAAAGAATAATTTAATCTTGCATTATTTCTGTAAATTCCATGTTCAATGTTATATTTTTGAATTAAATTTTTAAAAGTCTTCAAAGAAGTATTATCCTTCAAGAAATTTAAATCTTCACCAGAAGAAAAAAGGATATCTACAAAAGGAAGAGTTTTAGAAAAATAGGAAAATAATTTTTTTTTCGACCATCTTTTAATTCTAATATTAAAATCAAACATAATTTTAATTTGTTTCTTTTTTAAAAATTCTATTAAAATAAGAAATTTATGAAAATTATTATCGTCAAATAAAGATAATGTTATGCCTGAAAAATAAACATATTGAAATTTTTTCAATTGGTTTTGGCATTTCTTTATATTTTGATTATTGAAAAAAAATTTTGCAGCACTATTATCGCGCCAATAATAAAATATTTTTTCTCCAATTTTACTGTTCTCAATTAAATAAAGACCAACTTCATGGGAACTTATTTGAGAAACTAAATTAGTTTTAATTTTTTGTTTTTGTAAAAACTTTATAACTCTCTTACTAATCTCTGATGTGCCTACTGCTGTAAAATAAGAGGTATCAAATATATTTTTGTCTAAATATGACGAAAAATTAAGAGTATCGCCTGCTATTGATTGACTATAGAGTGCATGCTTAGCATTAGATAACTCTATCATACATTCACCAATAGCGCAGATTTTAATTTTCATAAATCTTTAATAATCATGGTATAGGACATCTCTCATCAATTATTTTTTTTTCAATTAACTCCTTCCATAGATTGTCTGGAATTGAGTGATTAAAAAAAGAAATGTTTTGCTTTATTTGCTCTACTCTATCCATACCTAAAATCATTGAAGAAATTAATTTATTGGCATAGGAAAATTGTAATGCAGCAGCCGGAACAGGAACATTATATCTGTCACACACTTCCGATACTATTATATATTTTTCTCGAATATGATTAGGTATTTTATCATAATTGTATGTAACATTATTCCCAATTCCCTTCGCAAGAATGCCAGAATTAAATACTCCAGCAAGAATTATACCTATATTTTTTTTTTCCACTATTGGAAAAAAATCATTTAGAGCACTCTCATGTTCTAAAAGCGAATATCTTCCTGCTAAAACCATACAATCAAAATCACCTTCATTAGCAAATTTCGCACATATATCCGCATCGTTTAGCCCTACTCCTATTGCCTTTATAACCTTTTCTTCTTTTAGTTTTTGTATTGCTTTATAAGCACCATTCATTGCTAATTTAAAGTAGTAATCTACTTCATTACCAAATGTAAATTTATCAACATCATGTATTAAGCAAATATCTATCTTTGAAATTATTCCCACAATCGAAAGAAATGTAATAAATTTTGGAATTATTTTTTTTTGAAAAAAAAATTTGAAAATTATCAAAAAATGTTTTTCATATTTGCGCTCGTATGAAACTACATCAGTATTTAGAATTTGCACTTGGGGAATTTTTATCAATCTAATTAAAAAGAGTAATTTTAAGTCGCTTAAATTTTTCCCTATATTATTGATAATTATTGAATTATTATTTTTAAAGAATAAGTTCAAGTTTTTAAAGTTATTAATCTTTATCTCCTTTATATTTTTTTTCTTAATTAAATACTTAAAATTTTTTTTTTTTTTGCTTTTAAAAAATTTAAATCTGTTTGAATCTAAAAGATATACGTTGTCAAACTTATTTGATAATTTTTCTAAAAGATATCTATGAGTATTTAAAGTTGCCTCAATTGAGTCGAAATCTGTAACAAAACAAATATTTTTATTCATTTTAAAAACTTGGAAACTACTTTAAAATCAAATTCATTATCAATATCAATTGATCTTTTTTCTGGCATTATGTACATCGCAGTTTTGTTTAAAAAAACTGTATTAAAATTCAACAATGCTTTTCGTGTCCAAATATAGATTGATGCATTCATGTCGAATACATTTGGGGCTTGCTGTCTACTTGTCAATTTTTTCATTAAATTAATCACAGGTTTGATTTTACCGTTTTTCCACTCCACGGCATTGAAATAAGGATTCCTTCTTGAATTACAGGCACTAAATAGATTTGGAGCTTTTTCTTTTTTTAATTTTATAAAAGCTTTTTTTATATCGGATATTTTTCGTAAAGGAGCAGTAACATCTAAATCAATGATAATATCGAATTTTTTTTTTTTTGATTTTTCAACCTCCTCTAAACAGTTTCTTATCACTGGAATTTTAGGACTATTATCTCTTGCTAATTTTTTTTTTCTCAAAATTAAATTTTGAACTCCATATTTTTTTGATAGATCTAATATTGTTTTGCTATCACTTGAAACTACAATTTCATCAAAAATTTTTGATTTCAAAGCTTGTTTTATTGTGTAGTAAATTAGATGCTTACCTTTAATTTTTCTTATATTTTTATTTTTAAGACCTTTTGAGCCTTTTCTTGCACAAATAGTACATAATATTTTCATAAATTATTTAAACATACCCATTTTTTTAAAATTAATTTTTGGATAATATTTTTTTATTAAAACAAAACCATCATTAGTTTTAACTACCAAGGATTTATTTCTACCTAGGTCTACAATAGTACCAGATTTAGATTTTTTGAATGAATATTTTTTTAATATTTCTAATTTATGAATAAAAATTCTTCTATTTTTATAAAAAGTTTGGGCGAACGGACCAGGATCTACTAAAGCTCTAACAAAATTATATATTTTATTTGAATTTTGACTCCAATTTATCATCTCGTCTCCTATTTTTCTTTTTTTGAAATATGAGCCTTTTTTATCAATATCGTTTTGTTTGATAGCTTTATAATTTCTTAGTCTAAATTTATCTATTGATATAAGTACTAATTTTGGACACTCTTTATAACATTTATTTAATAAAGATTTATAGTCATCGAGTTTAGATATTTTATATTTTTTTTGAATAATTATGTCTCCAGTATCAATTCCTTTATCAACAAAATGTACGGTTATACCAAATTTTTTTTCTCCATTAATTAAAGCCCAATTTAGAATATTTCTGCCTCTATAAAATGGCAAACTGCCTGCATGGCAATTGATAATCTTTCTAGAAAAAAATTTTTGATATGATCTTCCAAAAATTTGATTGTATGACATTGAAACAAGTAAATCACATTTGAATTTATGAATCATTTGAAAGCTCTTTTTAGAGTTAATATTTTTAAATTTTAAAAGTTTTAATTTTTTTTTTTTTACAATAATCTAAAATTTGTTTATCAGGTTTTTTATATCTGACACATACAAAATTAATTAGAATATTTTTTTTTAAAACGATTTTTTTTAAGGTTTCATATCCCCACTTACCATCAGCAAAATATCCAATTGTAATTTTTTTCATATGTTTGACTTAAAGTTAATTCTTATATATTAATTATTTTTTTAAATGAATAACTTAATATACATCATTCTTTTTTTATCAAAAAACTTAAAAGATTCATTAATAAAAATTTTTAAAACTCAAGAGTATAAAAATGAATTAATGGAAAAATATTTAGAAAAAAATCTTAAACTATGGGAAAGGAATTTTGATAAAAAATCAAAAAAAAAAATTTTAATTACAGATTTTGTATCAACAATCGGATACACAGTTTTAATGTCAATTATTGGTAAATACACATCATTAATCAAAACTGCAAAATTAGAAGCTATAATCAGACAAAATGATATGAGAGGAGAAAAAATAATTAAAAGTTTTGGGGTTTCTAAATTTTACTCTATCAAATTAGATATTTTTTTTAAAAGACTAAAATATTTTAAAGATGCAATCATTATTACCAATAAAGCAAAAAGTGTTAAGAATTTTCTTAAAATAAAGCATAAAAAAATTAATATAGGATTAATTGTTTACGACCATATACTAAGACATGCGGGTATAGAATATACACGTAAAATAAATTTTAAATTCATATATTTTTTATCAATAGCTTTAGATTATGATAATTTTTGTAAAAAATTTTTTAAAGAAAATAAATTTGATTACATAATTCAATCTGAAACTCAGTTTATTCCATCAGCAATTTTTTTTGAAAATGCACTATTATTTAAAAATAAAGTTCTTGCTCATGAGGGAGGAACAAAAGATGTGAGTGTTAGAATCTTTAAAAGTGTTAGTCAAAGATTCCAAGGTAGGTCATTATTTTCCGAAAAGCTTTACAGATATGTCTCAAATCAAAAAATTAAAAAGATTAAAAAAATTGCTACTTCCATTTTGAATAAAAGGTTTGAGGGAAAATCAAACTCACAAGATCTAAGAGGAGCTGTTATTGCTTACAAACCAAAAAAAAAATTTAGTAAAAAGGATCTCTGCAATTTATATGGTTGGGATCCAAATAAACCCATCATCGCAATTTTTGCATCAGATTTTTATGATGGAACTTTCGGAGTGCCATGGAAGGCTTTTAGAGATAATTATGAATGGTTTTCAACAACTATCGAAATTGTCAAAAAATTAGATAATATTAATTGGTTAATTAAAAAACATCCGATTGAAAACTCTAAAAAAGAACATACCAAAATATTTGATTACATAAATAATATCTCTAAATATAAAAATAATATTCAAATATTTGATGATAAATTAAACTCTGGTTCATTGATAAAAGTAATAGACGCCCTCATAACGCAATCTGGAAGTGCTGGACTAGAATACCCCTGTTTCGGAATACCATCAATAATTTCGTCAAGATCTTACTATGGTGGATTTGGTTTTACAAATGAGACTAGGTCCATCAGCGCCTACAAAATACTTCTAAAAAAAATAAATAAATTTGGATCAAAAAAATTAATTGTGAATAAATCAAAAGCACTCACCTATTTCTACTTGTGTTTTTATGTTTCAAAAACTTCTATCCCACTTGTTCCACCTTTTGATTTAACAAGAAATTTAAAAGACAACGAGTTTTGGAGGGATATGAATAAATTAGCTAATAGCTACGTAATAAAAAAAGATTATTTTCTTCACTGTTTCAAAAAACAATTGTCTGGTAATTTTCGACATACTTTAAATTATAAAAAACTTAGAGATTAAATTTTTCCACTTTTGTTGTGATCTACTCTCCTCTGTGGACCTTTTTCATCGTAGTCCTTAGGTTCATGAGTTACAAAGGGTTTAAATTTTGATGGTTCCCAATTTTCAGAATATTTTTCTAAATCTTTTATAGTATACTTTTTATCATATATTTTATAATGGCCAGCTGTTACTTTCTGCGACTTGACTGACTTTAATTTTTCTAGCATTCCTTTAGAGATAGTATCATAGTTATTAACGTTTTCTTTATTTGGTCTGCCACCATAACCATCACTCTCTGCCGGTAAAGGAAGTGCGCCAGAACAATTCTTACAATATCTTTCTACCTGATCTTTAAATTGATTTGGATTTTTTTTCCACCACCCTTTTTCAATTTTATACCCACCTGGTCCCTCTAATAAATAATCTAAAGAAGCGGCAACTTCACAAAAAAAACCTCCTTTGGGAGTTATTGAGGCTGACCACTGACTTTGTATCCAGCAATTATCAATCATTTGCCACATAAGCTTTTTATCTTCAACAACTTCATCTATAGATACTAAAAGTGGAGTATGTTTTCCTCCGGGTGTCGAATGTTCATTGTAAGCAATTCTATCTTTATCCCATGTTTCTAAAATTACATCTTTTTTTTTTGCCCACTGAAAACCGCTAGTCCAAAATTCTCTTTTTCGTCTTGGTATTTTTTTTCTTACTATCGCACATATTTCATCAAACTTTGGATGCAAAGTTGGCTCACCGCCCATTATTCCTATGTTCCCCTCGAAACCTTCAAGAGAGTCGATTGCTTTTTCTATAAAATCTAAATCCATAAAAAATGGATTTTTATGATGTCCAACATGACGGGTACAATTAGAGCATTTTAACCAACAAGCATTCGTAACTTCAATTTGAATTATTGTCATTTCGGATAGCGGTCTCATAATAGGCGACTTATATCTTTTTTTTATGCAAATACAAATGAAAAAGATTAAATTATCTCTATATCTTTATTGTCACTTTTAAGCTTTATTAAAAAAGTATTTGAGTTAGTAATTTTTACATTATTTGCAGAAGCATCTTTATAATTTGCCATAAATAAATCGCAATCGAAAAATTTTATTGACTCTAAATTAGAATTATCAAAATTTACTTTTTTCAAATCAGAGTTTTCAAAATTACAGTTTCTAAAAATACAGCTTGTAAACCTAGATCCTCTTAAGGTTGATTTTTTAAAAAAAATATCACTAAATATACACTCATTAAAAATATTATCTCTACCATCATACTCATTTAAAATTAGATTTTTAAAATTACATTTTGAAAATTTACCATGAAAGTTTCTTACTTTTTTTAGGTTAGAATTAATAAAATTTGAATTTTCAATCAGACCTTCTCCAACATCTGAATTTGACAAAGATGAGTTTTGAAAGTTTGAAAGATCTATTTTGCCCCATTTAAAAATCAAATCGTCAAGATTAGTTTGATTAAATTTCCGATCTTTTATAATTTTATTATTATAAATTTTTGTTTCCTTTTTAATCATTAAATTTATATTTTTCTAAAAATTTTTGTTTATTATGTTTGTAAGCTTTTAACCCTATTTCTTGCTCATTAGGTCTGGGTTTAATAATACATGTCGATTTTTTAAGATAAGCCATTTTTACTCCTGCTTTAAACATCCTATCCTGTAAGTCTAAATCATTTACTCTATTTATATTTTTTCTCCAACAGTTAATATTTGCTTTAAAAAATTTAAGGTAAGATCTGTAAAGCCATGTTTGAACTCCTCCAATTGGTGGTATTTCTTGTGAAAAGTCTTTTAACATCTCTGTTCCATCAACAATTGTTTTATAAGAGCTAGATACAAATTCCGCTTTTTTGCTCAAAGCAAAGTTTAGTAAATCTTCTAAATGACTCTGTTCCCATATATCATCATCATCAATTCTTGCTATCCAATCACCTTTCACCATCTTTAAACCCGTGTTTATTGCGACGACAGGACCAGCAAACCAATGGTTTTCGACTGTTTCTGGGTATCTTTTTGATCTGTTTTTGATATTAAAAAAAATAACTCTATCATCCTTAAATGAATTTACTACTTTCTCTGTGTCATCATTACAGCAATCACCAATGATAATTAATCTAAAATTTTTATAACTTTGATTTAAAACAGAAGGTACAGATCTTGATTTAAGCATTTCAGATCTGTTATAAGTTGGCAATATTATATCAATAATTGGATTATCATCAGTTGGCATATCTCTTTTTTTTACTCTTTGAAATAGTAAAAAAACTGTTTCGAAAATGAGAAATTTTATTTGGTTTATTGCAGAAAAAATTAGGTTATAAAGTTTCATTTTTTATGCAGTTATCAATATTTTGAATTAAAAATTCTCTACTATTAAATATATGCTTCTTTAAGTTTTTATTTAAATCTTCAAAATCAATATCTTTATCATTAATTTCATTTTTAATTTCTCTGTCATATAAATCAAAATTATCTAAAAAAGTTTGAACTTTATTTTTTCTAATAGGGTCCATTGTAAAATAAAATTGCTTAGCTAATTTTGTAGAGAGCATTACACCATGAAACATCGAAGTGAAGACAACTTTAGAATTTTTAATATAATTGTAAAATGTAGTGGGATTAAGATCTAAATGATTATGCTCTAGCCAAAGATTATTATAACCAACAGATATCATCTTTAATTTTCTTTTATTGCAATAATCTTTGATTATGGTTTGTTGTTGTTGTGAAAAAACTGTGCCGTAAATTATTGCATAATCGTTTTCCACATATCTACTTATAAACTTTTGATCTTCTAATATCTTAGGTGTATAAATTAATGTGGGATCTAAGACTATTTGAGGTTCTTTATTTATCAATTTATGAACAAATTCTGCTGTATTTTTATCACGTACAGAAATATTTTGAAATTTTTCAAAATAATTAAATATTTCACTTTTTATATTTGCTGGTAACAAAGAATAAGTAGATCTTCCTATACTGGCTGCATAAGATATTTTCTTTTCTTGATCGTTTGCACCAAAAAAGTATGGGTCATACCCGTGATAAGCATTCCTGAAGTTCCAAATTTCATCGCTACCATATATGCTTAGAACACTTTCTTTGAGATCATTATTATTCTCAAAAAATTGATCTTTAAATGCATGTTTTTTCCAATAATAAATATTAAGGTTTTTTTTAATAGTGCCAAAAAATTTACGAAAATTTTTTGTAATTAGTGGTCGATATTTTTCTGCAAAAATTAATTTAGATGGATGATACCTATTAAGTTTTACTGAACAATCAAAATTATCTTCAATAAAGTCTTTAAGACACAAACACTGAAGTAATGCACCATAGTTAGTTGAATTATTATAGGTTACTATTTTTATTATCATTTAGTCAATTTCATGAAGAATAATATTCTCAAAATTTAGACAATTTTTACTTTCTTTTTTAAATTGTTTCAGAAAATTTATCGCTTCAGTGGATGAATTTGAACCTTTGTTTACCAAACAATTAAGTGTTTTTGAAGAACTAGAAAAATTTTCATATTTATCTAATTTCAAAAGCTTTAGATAAATTTTAACGCTTTTTTTTCT
>NHDJ01000147.1 GCA_002167265.1 Verrucomicrobia bacterium TMED56
AAAGGCCAACGAAGGCAATGTTGTTGAAAATTGTCTTTATCTTTCCAAAATAAGGGAGGTCTTAAAAATTTTATTGCAGATTCAAAATTGCTCCCTTTCTTCATTTCCACTTTTACTTTTTGTAATCTTTTGAGGTAATTGATGAGACTGCGTAAGATAGAGATTGGATTATTTCCTTCAGACAAAAGTTTGTTAATAATGTTAGAGCTTTTTATTGTGTTTCCAAGCATTACTGACTCGTTCATTTTTTGAAGATTGTTTGAGCTAGCATCATTAAGTAAATTTTTTATCTCCTCAAGATTTGGGGCAGATTCAGAATTTGTGTAAAACAAACTTAATTTTTGAAGTTCGTTGAAACTTACCAGGCGATCTGTACTTAATGTTTGAACGAGATAATTTTTTATATCTCGATCAAAGGAAATATTATTTTCTTTAATGAAACTATCAATCAACTTCATCATTGATCTAGCATCATCTTCATAACATGCTAAAGCGTAACAACTTGCATTACTTTCAAACAATTTTCTAAGTTTTGATGTTTTTTTTATATTATCAGCTTTAATAATCAGCATTGTTTGTGTTGGTGCAGATTGTATAACACTCTCAACTTTTGAAATATGTTTGTCTTTTAATGTTTCTATAATAATAACTTTATAGCTATTAAACATTGAAATTGAATTTGCTGAAGTTTCAATAATATCCGGATCTAATTCTAGGCTTTTTCCAGTTATGGAAACCTCCTCAAAATCTATACTACTTAAATAATCAAGCTTAATTTGCTTTATGTGATTTCTAATTAATCCCTCATTCGGTCCGTATATTAGAATTGGTATAAAACCTTTATTTTCATTTACTATTTTTTCAACTTGAAAATCTTTAATTATCATTCGCGACTGAAATTTCACTTTGAATTTTAGACATCATCATTTGTATTGCATTGTTTGATGCTGTTCGTAACATTGCTTGCTTCTTTTTATTGCTTTCAATTTCAGATGTCTCAACGGTGTATTGAGCAAAACCTCTTACCATATCTTCTATTAGATAAAAGTCACTATTCTCACCTTTTACTTTAAAGTTCATTACAATTTCAATTCTATATTTTGCAACAGTACCATCGGTATTAGTGATGAGAGGATCTAAGTTCTCTATTGCATTAATCTCGATAATATAATTATTTTCTGAACTATTTTTAGGGAATGACTTTTTTATTTCCTCTTTAATTTCCCTAGAGGTATTTATTTCATTCATTAATATTACTGAATAACTTCTAAAATCAATGCTGCTTTCAGACAATTTATACATAGGCTTAAAGCCACAACTGCTTGTAAAAAAAATTAAAAATATGAATATTGTAATTTTATTCTTCATGATAAATTAAATATCAACTCTTGGAGGTATCCCTCATATTTTTTCCATGCGCCGATAGATTTATTATTCATCGGCTTTCTTACCTGTTCAATACTTGCTGTTCTCACTTGCCTCTTTGTCTTATGAAAATCAAGACATCCTTTTTCCCATTTCAAATCACAAAATTGGATAAGTTGTCTTGATATCTTTTCTTGATTATTGACCAATTCCTCATTATCTAAAATAAAAATATCATTCTTATACTTCTTAAGCCAAAAATCCATAAGCTTTGTATGCATCTTGTAATAATGGGCCAACATATTTTGATCATATGAGTATTGATGAGATAGTTCGACAAATTTATGCGAATAAAGGGAAAAACAGTTGTCTATTGGAGCTCTCTTGCAGTAAATA
Organism: Verrucomicrobia bacterium TMED56; assembly: GCA_002167265.1. Lineage (GTDB taxonomy): Bacteria > Verrucomicrobiota > Verrucomicrobiia > Opitutales > Seribacteraceae > Seribacter. The sequence continues at coordinate 1,762 of NHDJ01000147.1, forward strand.
ATTTTAGCTTCTGGCAAGATAAGTTTTATTAAGCCAATTAGAATAAAATTGTGGGGCATCTTATCACAAATATATGAAGAATTGCTTTTATCATGTAAGATTAATTGATCTATATAGTTTCTTCTTGCATCCATCAGTCTCTGTTCACTATTCAATGTTTCTTCAAAATTATTTATTTGTTCATCATTAGGTGAGATTATACGATCTATGCCTGACACCTCGGCTAGGTAATTGAGTTCGCCAGCTCCAGTAATTTTTGAATGTGACGAAAGAATTTGTTCACAGAGTGTTGTGCCTGATCGGGGCATACCACAAACAAAAATAGGTACTTTCTTGTCAAGCATGTCCTTGCATTCAAAGTCAATTTTCTTTGAAAATAATTTTTGAAGCTTATTAAAAAAAAGCTTTTCCCTTTCAATATCAAATTCTAGCACTGAGTATTGCGCTTTATTACCTCTAACCAAATAATCACCAGCTTTTTTAAAATCTTTTTGGTTTTTGTAATATTCAAAAAAAGAATGACAAATTACAGTTTTGTCATGGAAATTGAGATCTTTACCTTCTAATAGGGAATCATAATAATCTACTTGCTCATTATTTAGTCTACTTTCTTTATTTCTTGTATAACCTAATAAATATGAAATTTTCCTAAAATTTTTTTTAAATCCTGCAGATGATATAAGATTAGACTTTTCAATCTCGCCCATTTCTCGGTATGCTGTAGATAAATCAATTTTAAAATCGTCATTATCTGGATAATCTAAAGTTAATCTCTCAAGCATTTTAATCGCTTCATCTGGTTGATTATTATACATAAGTGCTTTAGCGTGTTGATTTTTAGCATGCGGATTATTTGGCTGAAGACTGAGAGATCTAGATGAAAATTCTAGTGATTTTTTTGGTTCATGAATCTTACGATAATAACCAGCAAGATTGTTAATTGCAGCCACATAGTTTTCATTAATTTCTATGGATCTATTTAAACATTTTAATGCAAGATCATAATTTCTATTTACAAGATGAACGGTCGCCAAATTATTTATAGCTTCAAAGCCAAGAGGATTGATCTTTACAGCCTGAAGATAAAGGTTGTAAGCCTCCTCATACTTTTCTTGGTCTTGATATAGAATACCTAAATGTCTTATTGCTTCATAGTTCGCTGGTTCTTTTTGTAGAACCTTATTATATAGTCTTGAGGCTGACACATAATCTTTATTAGTGTGGTATTTGATTCCTTCTAGAAGGTCATTATTTACTGTTTGATTTAGCTTATTATTCTTTTTTTGCTTTCTACGCTCGTGTCTGTTCATGTTTCAATAACAATGTTGAGTATCCTATTTGGAACATAAATAGATTTTAGTATATTTTTTTCAGTTAATGCATCTTTAATATTTTTAATATTTTGAATTTCAGCATGTACTGTGTCCTCATCAGAATCTTTTGGCACAATGACCTCACCCCTTCTTTTGCCATTAATTTGAATAACTACTGTGACTTCATCACTTTCTAAATATTTCACATTAAAAATAGGCCAAGGTTTTTTTGACAGTGAACCCTTCCCTCCCACAGAATGCCAACACTCTTCAGCTAAATGGGGAATCATTGGTTCGATCACGCGAATAAGAATATACAAGGATTCTGAGATTGCTCTTTCATCTTCTTCATTCTCAATCTTAAATTTAGAGATTGCATTAACCATTTCAAAGACTTTTGCTATCGATACATTCATTTGAAACTTTTCAATACTTTGAGTTATTGAATTAAGGTTTTTATGAGTAAGCTTTATTAAGTCTAGTGCACTGCCAGTATACTTATTGGCAGGCTGATCTGCATTTGTTTTTAAGTGATTCTTATTGAGATCAACAATCGACCATATTTTTTGACAGATTTTCCATGCCCCATTGATACCTGACTCAGACCAATTAATATCTTTTTCAGGTGGACTATCAGAAAGCATAAACCATCGAGCTGAATCTGCCCCGTACGTCTTAATAATTGTCTCAGGATCAATTACATTTTTCTTAGACTTAGACATTGACTCGATTTGTCCTTCAATGACCTTTTTGCCTGTCGAAATTTGAACGAAACTGTCATCTTTTTTCTCAACATCATCGGGAAAAACCCAAGCCTTTTCATCATTTTGATAAGTATTATGACAGACCATACCTTGCGTAAAAAGACTTTTAAATGGCTCCTGAATTTGTTTCATATTAAGAGCTTTTGTAAAGAAACGTGAGTAGAGTAAATGAAGAATTGCGTGCTCTACCCCACCAACATACTGATCAACAGGCATCCAATAGTCTATCTCATCGTTATCGAATGGCTTGCTCTCATTAGTAGGAGAACAAAAACGAAGAAAATACCATGCTGAGTCAACAAATGTATCGAGAGTATCTGTTTCTCTTACAGCTTTCATGCCGGTTTCAGGGCATATTGTGTATTTCCATGTTGGATGATTATCAAGAGGATTCCCAGGCATACCTAGATCAATATCTTCTGGAAGTTTAAGTGGCAATTGATCTTCAGGAACTTTGACAACTTTACCATCTTCTCTATACATTATTGGAATAGGGCATCCCCAATATCTCTGTCGAGAAATTCCCCAATCTCTCAATCTAAAATTAATTGTTTTTTTTCCTAACTTAAGTGCTTCAACTCTTTTAATAACTTCTTTTTTTGCATCTTCGATTGTTTGCCCGTCCAAAAAATCTGAATTTATAAGTTTACCTTCTCCGGTAAAGGCAGTTACTTTGTCAAATTCACTACTGTCTGAAGGTTCTATAACCTGAATGACTTCAATATTATACTTATTAGCAAAATCCAAGTCTCTTTGGTCATGCGCTGGACAACCATAAATAGCGCCCGATCCATAATCCATGAGAATAAAATTTGCTATGTAAACAGGTAATAATTTATCTTTAACAAAAGGATGTTTTATAAATAATTGAGTATCAATTCCTATTTTTTCATTTTTAGCGATTGACTCTTCACTTATTTTTTGAGCTCTTAACTCCTTAACTTCTTGTTCAACTTCCTTGTTCTGCTCAATCAATTTGTCAACAAGTGGGTGAAAAGGAGATAGTGCACAAAAAGTAGCACCAAAAATTGTATCTGGTCGAGTTGTAAAAATTTTAATTTTTTCATTATTTAATGATGGGATACTCGAAGATATCTCAAAATCTATTTCACAACCAAGCGATTTGCCAATCCAATTTTTTTGCATAGTTTTGACTTTATCAGGCCAATTTTTCATACTTTCTAAACTACTCAAGAGATCATCAGCGTATTCTGTGATGTTAAAAAACCATTGTGAAAGTTTTTTCTGTTCAACATCTGCTCCCGACCGCCATCCTTTACCATCAATGACTTGTTCATTTGCAAGCACCGTATTTTCGACTGGATCCCAATTCACAAGAGACTCTTTTTTGTAGATCAAGTTATCATTGTAAAACTTTAAAAATAGTTTTTGTTGTTGCTGGTAATAAAGCTCATCACATGTCGCAATCTCTCTTGACCAATCAAGTGATAGTCCCATCTGCTTCAGCTGACTTTTCATGGTGGATATATTTTCATATGTCCATGTTTTAGGAGAGGTTTTATTTTCAATTGCTGCATTCTCAGCAGGCAAACCAAATGCATCCCAACCCATAGGGTGCATAACATTATAACCTTGTGCTCTTTTAAATCTTGCAATGACATCACCTAAAGTATAATTACGGACATGGCCCATATGAATTCTACCAGATGGGTATGGAAACATTTCTAGTACGTAATATTTTTTTTTGTCTTTTATGATTTTGCTCTCAAAAAGCTTTTGCTCTGTCCAGTAAGACTGCCATTTTTTCTCAACTACTCTTGGATTGTATTTCTCAGACATAAATAATGAATTTAAGACTTATANTTCAGAAGCNANTTTTAATGCNCNTGCTGANGANAAAATACTNTCTTTNATTTTNTNACTTTGCTCAGNATTNATACCNTTATCAACCCAGCGNTCTTNNNTNAANGTTTGNGTAAACAACGAAACANTTAANCTTTGATCNGTNATTTCTTGATTNATAACTCGAATATTNATTTTCATTCTGGTNTTNCCATNATCAAGACTGTACCAATCAGTNACAATTACNCCNGANATNGAATCNACTGATANNAGNGGCATAAAATCNACTTGATCNAGNGCTACNTCNAAAGTGATNGAANCNGCTCCNANNTANNTTGTNNNNTNAANTCNGTCTAATCCAAATANNTTGCTTAAAGTCATNCCCGAACCATCNTCTAAAATCGTACTNCCNNNNGGNANNTTNATGTCTCTTTTNTCNACCTNTTTNTCTAANNNTTCTTGTTTNGNNGTCTTNGTTTTNTCTTGTTTNTCAGNGGNANTTTGNAATTGNGCACANGAAATGANAAAANANNCTAAAAATAAGGNAATTANNAGTTTTATTAAATTNGATGNAAATTNCATGNTATTTNNATANTATANNTANTTGTTGANAAATTAGGAANNTAATTACNTCATTTTTCCCAATTTTTCAATAATTTCTNNATGTGNTAAANATGTAACACATTAACAAAAAATGTGGCATTTATGAAATTTACTCTCCATTTGCGGCGATATCTTTGATAAAAGACTAACAGTTAAATTTAACTATGATCAACTCTAATATGAAAGGAAATTATTATGAATAGATCAAAATTAATCGGAGCAACTGCTTTGGCTTCAGTTATGGCTGCTGGTGCGGCTCATGCTGAAATGTCAATCAGCGGTTTATTCGTAGGTAAATTGGTAGACAACGACGGTGGAGGACTCTCTCAAGGCGTATCTACAAACTCTATCTACGTAAGTTATAGTGACTCTATGGATAACGGCATGGGCGTTTCTGCTTCTATGTCTGTTACTGGGACTTCAATAACTACTGACATCAACTTTGATACAGGTATGGGTACAATCGGTTTAGGTACTGGTCAAGACTCAGCTGTTGACGGTTTTGATGGTTCACCAGCTTGCTTCTCGCTTAACCTTTGTGGTTCAGCATGGAGCGGTAAAAATGGTGGCGCAGGACTATACAATGACGGTGATACCGCATCTGGTAACTCTATTGCATACTCAAACTCTATGGGTGGAGTATCTTTCAAAGTAACTAGAGGTATGGAAAGTACTGATAATGAGGCTGTAATGTCTTACGCTGCAAGTACTTCAATTATGGGCGCAACTGTAAAAGCAGGTGTATCTCAGATTGATAACAAAGGTGCAACTGCCGATGTTGATCCTTCATTCTTAACTGTTGGTTATTCACTAGCTGGCCTAAGCTTAGGTTATGCTATGTATGACGGTGACAACGGTGGTGAAGAAACTCAAATGGGTGTAGGAACGTCTTTAATGGGCATGGATGTTGGAGTAACTTTCATGGAACATGACGCAACTGCAGACACTGATTACACATTGATGTCAATATCTAAAGGTATGGGCGCTGCTTCTTTCGGTATAGATTATACTGAAACTGATGCTGCTGATGCAATGCTGACGATGCTGACGCATGGCAAGTTACGTATGTAGTTGGATTCTAATTTACAACTATCTACAACTTCTTTAAAAAAGCATCTCGCATTAATTTGTGAGGTGCTTTTTTTTATTTTATGAGCCTATATCAAAAATTTTATGATTACTTCAAAGCTGCTGTTGATACAGCAGACAGAGATATTAATGATATTGATCTTATTGCAGTTAGTAAAAAAAAACCATCAACAGAAATTAAAAAAGTTATTGATTTAGGTCATCTATCCTTTGGTGAAAACCAAATACAAGAAGTTGAAAATAAATGGATTGATCTGAAAACTAATGACTCCAAAATAAAACTTCACTTTATTGGAGGCATTCAAAGTAGAAAGGTAAAGTCTATATATCATCATTGTGATGTTATTCATTCATTAGATCGCATGAAGGTTGCAAAACTATTCAGCGAATTAGAATCTTTAGAGGGTTTACCTAAAGAGTATTTTATTCAAATTAATACTGGAGANGAGTCACAAAAGTCAGGTGTTTTGATAGCTAACGCCGATGAATTTATTTCATCTTGCATTGAAAATTTTAATCTTAATATTGTAGGCTTAATGTGTATTCCTCCGCTTAATGAAGATCCACAGAGGCATTTTCTGACACTAGCCAATATTGCTGAGAATTTTAATTTGTCATCNCTTAGCATGGGCATGTCTAATGATTTTGAAACAGCATTAAAATGTGGTGCTACTCACATACGTATTGGCACCAAAATTTTTGGAGAACGAAATTAATTTTCAATTATAATACTTGAATCACTTGTTAAATTTTGAGAGATTTCAAATAAAAATTTTTTATCTATGGCTACACAGCCTTCTGTTCCAACAAAATTAGGTTTAGCTATGTGAAGAAAAATAGCACTTCCTAATCCCCGCTTAATGGGAGAAGTATTATAGCTTAAGACGCATACAATATCGTAAATGTCATCATCTCTGTACAAGTGCTCTGCACTATTTTTAAATGGAAACTGAATGTACTGGTTATATAAATTACTTTCTACATCGTCACACCAGCCATCATTCTTTTGTATAATAGATGAGTCAATTTTAAAATTTATTTTTCCNAACTTATCACCCCTATAATAAATTTTATTGAATTTGAATATTCCAATGGGTGTACATGAATCTCCTTCTTTTTTATCCTCTATCAGTCCATTACGTCCTATAGCACAGCGTAATTTCATATTTTTTACAAATAAATGATTATTTTTTACCAAAAGATTCATTGATGGTATTATAAATAGTATTCTTATGGGCAAAAGTATTATTCCTTTTATTTTAGAAAACCCCAACCTGTNTAATATTTTTTTAGAAGCAGTAGGNAGTAAGAATATATCTAGAGTGTTTAGTTTNGAGAAAANAGATTTTGAAGAATTAAAAACTAATACTTTTAAAATTATTATAGCAGATAATTCTGCGTTCAAAATAATGTTGAGTGAAAAGGTAATAACAAAAAAAATATTCTTAATTGATGATACAAATTTAGATATTGGTATTTTCAAAGTCGATGCGGAGGTTATTAAATTTAATGTGCCATTTAAAATAAATGACATCTGCCAAAGAATAGAAAACGACCTTGTTCAAGAGAATAATAATAGAAATAGGTTGATAAGATATAAAAAATTTACATACGATCCCTCTACAAGAAAACTATCAGGTAAATCTGTCTCGCTAAGATTTACTGAAAAAGAAAGTCAAATTTTTATTTTTCTCCTTGAAAATACTAATTCGTATGTCTCAAAGAAAGATCTTTTAAAAAAAGTATGGAGTTATGGGGAAGGGATTGATACCCACACATTGGAAACGCATGTTTATGCGTTAAGAAGAAAAATTGAAGAAAAACTTATGATTAAAGATCTAATTATTTTTGAGGAAAAAAAAGGTTACCATCTCAATAAATCAATTTTGTAAATATCATACATTTAAAAGGAGATGTTCTCTTTCCCAGGCACTTATTACATTTTGGTAAGCGTCATGTTCAGTTTGCTTAATTTCTGTATATAGAGTTACAAACTCTTTACCCAAGCTTTCAGACAATTCGTTGCTTACTTTAAGCCTCTTTAGTGCATCAGGAAGATATTTTGGTATATTGTGTCTTCTTTCAAANGCATCCCCTGCAATAGGTTTTTCTGGTTCTATTTTTTCTTTAAGGCCGAGTAAGCCNCATGCCAACGATGCAGCAATAGCAAGGTANGGATTTGTATCNGCNCCAGGAATTCTATTTTCNANNCGTCNTGAATNATTTTGAGATGTGGGGACTC
>NHDJ01000148.1 GCA_002167265.1 Verrucomicrobia bacterium TMED56
AAGATTTGGATTAGGACTAGAAAAAGCTAATGACATAACTCTAGTCCCATTACTATTATCAGCATAACCTGCTGCTTTTATAGTTTGTGGAAAAGTTGTTGTACCTGCAAAAATTAATCTTTGTTCAAAAAAAGATACAGATTTTGGAAAACCTTTTGTGCTTGTAAATGTACCTAATGACCAATCTGCTGTTCCTCCTGTACCACTAAAATTATCTGTTGTAGTTGCTGTAACTTGTGTTGCAGAAGAAAAGTTTGTAATTTTAGCATGACCACTATTAAACTTAATTAATCTTCCAACGTCTGTAGCCACAAATGTACTAGAAGATGCAGTTATAGTAACACTACCAGAAGTACCACTAGGTGTCATTGTTGTGCTTGTAGTATTTTGATCTAAATATGGGCCACGTTTAAAATCTACTTCTGTCATAGTCCAACTTGTATGACCTGTTCTAGATAATTTTCTAGGTGCTACATCTTCATGTACTAAATACATAACATCTGCTGATTGTGTAAATGCTATTTCGTATAATTGACTTTCTGTAAATGGTGATGCTATTTCAAAAACATCTGCCGCAGTACCAGCAGAAGCATATGCAGTATATCCTGTACTATTTACACCTTGTAATTCAAAAGTATTTGTTGTTACATTTGCTATTCTAAATCTTCTACCATTTACTTGTGTCATTCCTACAACACTATTAATCCATACATCATCACCATTAGAATAACCATGAGATGATACTGTAACTACAGCAGGATTTGCTTGTGTTATACCTGTAATAGTTTTAGGTGTATTTGTTATTTGTCCATTATCTTTGTAAAATCTAATATATTGATCGCCAAGTTCTAAAATATATGATTGTGTAATATTAAATTCAAAAGGTATTATTCTTGTAGATTTACTACTATCTTTTACTTCTGCAACAAATCTACTACCATATCTTCTTGTTGCACCGCCTTGTGGAAATACTGTCATATTTTGCATTTCCTCAACACCATTATTGTATTTTTTAAAATCTACTTGACCTGCAAGTTTTGGTGTTAATTCACCAGCAGTAAAATTAGTTTGAAAAGGGTGTACTCTTGCCATTATTTTCTAAAGTCCGTAAAAGTATCAGAAACAAGATCATCCATAAATCCTTCTTGTCCATCAATACTACGGGCTTCAGAAAGTTTTAATTGATATAATTTCTGCATTTGTGTTTGTACTTGCATACTACTTGTTACAGGGTATGCTAAATCAACAGATAATTTTGCAGTTAAAACATCAACAAACATAGCGTCAAATAAATTTGTGTCTGTAATTCTTGCTATATATAAAATATTAGCAGTACCTTGATCTGTAAGTAACACTCTACCTTGTGTTCCAAAATTTTCTATTTTAAATTTATAATCTTTTTCTTCCATTTCTAAAACACGTAAACAGTAAGGATTTGTAGGTAATGCATATTGATATGCAAAACCATAGGTAGGTGCAGTTGATAATTGTGCTAAAGTTGTTCTTGTTATTGAAAAATTAAATGGGTGAGATCTTAATACGCTATCTCTTGCGTCTGAATAAAATGAATTACATAATCTTGCTCTTTCACTATCATCTGTCAATGATGTAATAGGATCATCACCTAATCTTCTTAATGCATTTGAACAAATTGATACTTCTGTAGCCATAATATGAATATATCAAAGGGGCGACTATAATTCAATATATATCGCCCCTTTTAAAGTTAGTTATTAGTATTAGTCTATACTATAGATAACAGCACTTTTAACTGTACCAGAAATCGCCGCACTAGCAGTAGTTAATAAGATATCTGTTTCAGCAGTATTTTCATAACCAAAACCAGCAATCGCACCTTCTTGCGACATAGACATTTGTCCAGCCGAAGAAACCGAAGTTGCCGCTATGTATCTATCTGCATCAGCACTATCACCGACAGATATAGTTGCAGAACCTAGAGCATCAAAATATACGATAATATCGTATACGATTGCACCCGCAGGTAATTTAGCAACAGATATATCTGAACCAGCCCCTAGAGAAGATGCTTCATAACTGTCATATTGTACTCTTAATCTACCATGATTTTGACTTGCTATAACCTTTTCAACAGGTTCAGCCGTTCTCTTGGTAAAATTACTTCCTTTTACACTAGCCATAATATTACTCCTTCCCTATTATTCTGTACAAGCAATCTCTAGTACTTTTTCATCTTCTACTCTCGTAGCACCGATAGTCATACATAGATATACTTGTGTACTATAGTTCTTGTCTGCTCTTTCAGATATTTTTGTTTGAATATCTTTACCAAGCGCAAGGCCCATAGATGTGTTAGTGAATGCTAGTACTTGTCTATTGCCATTACTATCTGTTCCAAGTCTTTCACTTCTGATAAACCTAAAACCCATAAATGTGTCAATATCACCTTGTACTAACGCTTTTACGCTGTTGAAATCTGACGAAGTTATTTGCGTTGTACCTAACAAATCAGAAATCTGTTTTGCTGAACATACAAGCGTTCTTGCTTCGTCTGGATCTACGTTAGCCGCATCTAATTTTTCTTTTGCAGAAATTAGTTTAGCTATAGTTAATCCAGTTGATCCATGTGCAATTTTTTGTCCCGCAGGTAGTCCAATAGTTGAACCCCCAGAAACACCGCCAAAAGCATTACCAGTAGCCGCCGCAATAATTACGTCATCCATTGTTCTGCCCATAGCGTATGCACCAGCTTTTGCATACTCGGATTGTGGTGAAATAAGCAATCTTACTTTATCGCTATCGTCAATAAGATCTGCCCAATCATAGTCATCCATTGTTACTTTTCGTCTAGAATGTGGCGTATCCACTCTTGGTGTATCAGCGTGTCTAGACGTTCTTTTCACAGCCGCAGTTGATCCAATTCTTTCAAAGAAATGTGATTTCCCGACAATACTCTCGGTTCTAACCGCATCTCTTAATTTTGAACCTTTTTGTTGCGCCAAATGAAAAACATTACTTTTGTATTGTTCTACAAAAGCAGTTGTTATTTGAACTGACATAGTCGTTCCTCCATTAAAAGTTACAGAATAGAGAGCATAATGCACTATTGCATCATACCGTATTCCAATTTAATCGGTTTTTGTCCTACTGGGAAACCTAATTTTTAAGCCATATCGGCTAACTNTCCGTTATCCATAAATGGGCGAAATCAGTTGTGATAATTATACAACACTTTTAGATTAATTACCATATGCTTTTTCATGTAATTGCCTAACTTTTTCTACAGCAGTTTCATCACCNTTATGGTAAGNNTGANTANCGTCTGACATAATTTTAGCAATTTCATCTTTAGCATCTAATGGNGATACACTTAATCTATTNTTTTGTGTATTTTGTGCCATATCTTCNGTNACNTCTTGNCCTAATCTTGCAAAAAATCTTATAACAGCAGGATTATTACCAGCAGAAGAATTAGTAATTAAATCACGTAATTCATCATCACCGTATACTTTTAATGCTCTATCTGCGGCGGCAACTTTTTTATCATAGTCGTAACCCCATTCTTGCTTTAGTACACTTTCTGTTTCTGATTTTTGCCTAGATATTTCAGCAGGTTCGTTTTCTTCTTCATGTTTNATAGTATTCATTTGATACTCTAACAATGCACCTACTTGTTTATCATTAAGACCTATTTTATGAGCAACATTCTTGAATTCATCAAGGTTTTTTTCCTCAAAAAATGGTTGATAATCTTCTGGAATAGTTACATTATATTTACTTGGATCTTCTGGTCTACCAAGTTTNGTATATACTTGTTCCATCTCATCATCANTTTTAGGCATAGTAATTGTATTACCTAATCTTTTTTGTTGATGTACTACAGTTTTTGCAAGATCTTCTACGTTCTTAAAATTTTGCAATGTAGCATCATTTTTTAAATCTTCGGGTAGTGTTGATTTCCAATCTTGATTATCACTTCCCGATCCAAGTACCGTATTACTTTCTTCTTGTACTGGATTGTCGTTTGTGGTCATTTGTTCATCAGACATCTTTATCCTCCTTTAGTAAGTTNATTATTCTGATTAATACACTTCGTTGTCCTTCACGAAATGCTGTTTCATGTGGATCACCTTTTGTATGTGATGATCTATGATAGTAAGCTGACGTTAAATCAGCTAACACTCTTTTACCTTCTGGNGTATCAAAAGTAATANTATAATCTTGTTTGATCTTTTTAAGATCCTTGTCCATATTCATTTTGTAAATTTTCCATACCCATTTCCTGTACTGTATCTTCTAATCCACTAGATACATTTGGATCTGCAAGTATTTTTGCCGCTTGTGCTTGATCTTTTTGTGCTTTGCCTAATGCTTGTTGTTCTTGTGCCATTTGTGCCATTTGTGCTTGTTCTGCTCTCATTGCTCTTAAACNNTCTACATCATCTTTACCACGTANTACNGTTTTAGGTACACCTAATAANTTACCACGTAATCTAACTGCTTCNTCATGGTCTATATTATCCATAATAGCAGGATCTATTTGTGCAATATTCATAGCTAAACTATATAATCTTTCTATAGCTACACTTTCTTCCATTCTTTGTGAACGTGCTAANGGNCCTAAATATTCTACATCTATTTTTGTNCCTTNTATAANNTCTGGTTCTTNCATTAATGCACCTGCACGATACATAATACCAAANACACGTTCTATTAATGGATTTAAAAANTCACTTTGAAATCTACCTAATGTTGGGCCAAGAAGTCTTTGCATCAATTCATATCTAACTTGCACTTCTGTTGCCGTCATTTGTGGGCCTTCTTGTAATTGTAATTGATCTGAATAATATGCTTGTCTTATTGCAGTACGTAATTGNTTTTCTTTTAAATCTGTAATCTGCCAGTTTGTTCCTATTTGTAAAGGTTTNACAGCACCATCATTTCTAATAACTGTAATACCAGCAGGTGTCATTCTTACTCTACCTATAACACCATCATCTTGTACAAGTAATGGTGGATCAATAGCTTTTGCCCATGCTTTTAATCCAATNTCTACAGCTTTGTTTAATGTTTTAATATCTGGTAACGCATTAAAACTTGGTGATCTACCAAATATTTCACCTGTTGCTTTNGACCANCNNGGTACTAAATATGGAAACTCATTGTAACCACCTGTTCTAACNACCATCTTATCTTCTTCGCATACATGACANGAATGAAATNNTAATTTAGTNNCNGNNTTACCTNNTGCTCTTTNATAATCTNNTGTNGGTTCTACNGCGTGTATAAAATTAAATTTATGATCTGGTNTTTCTTTAGATGCTGTTTGTATTTTTTCACCTANNTTATCANAACCAAATTCTTGTACTGCTTGTCTAGCNGTNANTTTATATTTTCTNTAAAGTGTATCTACTTTNCCATNNATANTTTCTTGAANATAATATTCTGCAATNTGTAAACAATTAAAATGNATACCATCTGTATCAAAACCNTTNNTACCTTCTTCNACAAATAATGCGGCTGTACCAATAGAACATAAATCAAGATACATCTCATGNACTTCTGTATTAAAATTAGTTTCATTAAATGTGTCATACATTCTACGTGCTGTATCTTCTAACCATAANTGTACATCACGGTTTTCATTTAATTCTTCATCTCTTAATTTNATNCTAAACCAAGGTAATGATGGTGATGTAAGTGTACCTTGTAAACTTGCCGCTAATAAATTGTTTGCTGTAATAGCTGTACTATCAAATAAAACTTCTGTTCTTTTTTCACCACGTGTTCTTAANGTAACAANNTCTGCTTTTCTTGGCATTACATAATCTAATATTTCTTGCCAGTTGACTTCCCANGTGCCTCTTTCTTGGCCAAGTCTATCTAATCTTTTTTTTATATATTCGTAATTAGCCATTATTTTTTATTTTTTTTAACACCGCCGCCTANNANNGTTTNANNANNTTCTGCNTCATCTTCNANACCTTCACCACTTGTAAGAATTGTACCNTACATACCNTTCTTTTTAGAACCTAACATTTTTTNTTTTTCTGCNNCNGCTTGTGCTTCTGCTTCGGNAGTTNTATCATATACTNNTNGNTCTACTGGTGGTGGCATTTGTGGTTGTGATTTTCCGCCCATATTATTTCCTTATCCATTTACATTCGTCTTTNAGCATTCCNTAAACTGCCGCATCAACAAATTCATTTTTTATTTTCATAACTTTTCTTACTATACCTTCTTTTNTCCATCCTGTACCCGATAAAATGCGTTCATTACGTTCANAGCCATTTCTACANACNGCCGTCATNCGGCCACATTTTAACTGGTTAAAACCATAGTCAAAAACNTATTTTATATGTTTTCTACTAAATAATCTAGGTGTTTCTAANGCTAGATGAACATANACATTATGGCCATCATANTCTGTAAAAAGAAAACCACCTAAAATTTTTTCATCTTCTATAAATCCAATATAAGAAAATTTATCACCAATATCAGCAGATATGTAACATCTTTCTTTNAGNTAATCACCNATAGNTAANCGCCATTTGTCGTTTGTNACGACTTCNACCATATAAAACTATGCCTTGNCTTTTTCTNTTTAGTAGTNCCGCCNCCAAGAATAGTTTTNNNCACNTTAGCTTCATCCTCNACACCAGNTAGNACCTGTCATAATTGTTNNACCACCATANGCNCCAGCATTANTAGCCGCCATAGCCGCTAGAAGTTTTTGNNNGNGNTGNNGNTGTNNNTNGTGCAGNNNNTGCAGGTTGAGGNGCAGGTTGTTGNANNACAACNNGTNNNGGTCTNNTNAAAACTCGTCTTATTGCTCTTACAAATCCGCCCATATATTACCTTNCNTATTTAAAAATNTTAAACTCACTATCAGAANGTATCTGTAAAGGTTCAGTATTTTTTATTCTAGCTTTTCTNAATGACATNACACAATATCTCATAGCAGATATTACGTCATCATTAGCAGGAACAATCTTACCATCTTTTCTATGATACATACGTAGTTCTTCTAACAGTTTACCTTGATTTCTAAATATTTTCAATCTCTTTGTCTGCATACGGGTTAGTATTTCCATAACACCAGCTTCTACGCTGTTACCACCACTACCTTCTTTTTGGCCTTGACTTGGTGGATTGCTAAAATGTTCTCTAGTCATATTAACACCTTCTTGTCTGTATTGTTCTGTAAGATTTTTACCAGAACCTTTATCAGCTTGTCTACCATCCATAGGCCATATTACAGGTATCCATTTACCTCTAGATTTTATTGCTGATGCGTGTACTGGTACAGTTTCTTGACGTAACGAATAACTATCATAAATATAAACAATATCACTATCTCTATCCCATGCTGTCCATACTGATGCTGTAGGGTGATCCCACCCAAAATCTAAACCACATAATCTAGGCCAATGTATTGGTATATCTATAGGATCACAAATTATATCATCTTCGTTTATAGGAAACACTAAACCAGATCCTAATTGTGGTATACCTTTTTCACGCATTTTTCTTTCATGTGGTGGTAACGCTTGTAATATTTGATCTCTAACTTCTTTTGTCATATGGGGTGCATCATCCCAAGTTGCTGTAAACAATGCTTGTCCATCTTTTAATTTATTTACAAATTGTGCTACTGTTTCTGTCATACCGCTTTCTGGTGTAAACGTCATATATACAATACCACCTTTGTCTGCTGTTCTCGTTAATGCTTGTGAATATATACTTGGTGGTGGTTCTTCATCTAACCATATAACATCTATACTTTCACCCATCCATTTTTCTTTACCCATCTCATATGCTTTAAATCCTATTCTAGAATTACCACCAGAAGCGTGTTTTACTACAACACTATTTAATGCATTAGGTACACCTGCTTTTCTTACAGTATCTACTATTAAATTTAATGGTATTGTACCTGTACCTTTTGCTGACGGATCGTCTGGTTGGCCGACAAGTTCTTTTTGGCAGACATCCCTAGTCGTTTCGTTAGAAACTCCCCCAGCCCAAGCACGTATTGGTCTAGTAAATCTTCTGCCTTCCCACCACGTTGGGTATTTTCCCGACACATGGTACGCCATTTCCATAGCCCCACAAAATGACTTGCCGACACGGTTTCCAGCCATCAACAATCGTTGTGATGATTTATTATTATGAAACTTTTTTTGATATACATAAGGTTCATAATCAACCATTCTATTAGTTGCCTTACGGCGTTCTAATTCTTTAGCTATCTCTACTGCTCTTTGCAAGACTTCGTTCATCTATAATTTTATCCAAATCTTCACTATGTATTACAACCCAGCTACCTTTTCTATTGCTTTGACAAAGCGTAACCACAGGTATCTTATTTTCTTTTTTAGCCAATTCATTTGTGTCCTCCCATAAATTAATAACACTATGTACCTTTCTTAACTTACATTCAATAAATAATCTAGGATGTATTACATCTGCCCTAGTTATTTTACTATTACCACCAGACAATGCATTACGTTCACCATTGAAATATTTTGCAACATTTCGTTCTCTTTTTTTCCATGCTTTATCGCCCATTATATTTTTTTTCCCAAATTTCTTTTTGAGTTAGATCTTTTTCATCTGCTTTTTGTTTGGTTCTAGGATTTATTTCGTTAGGTTTTATTGTTTCAACTAAAGCATATCTGTATACAGTTGGTGATAAACCCCATTGAAAATGTAATAAAAACTTTGGTTTGTTTTTATGTTCTATTAAAGCAGGATCAAAATCAGAAGTAGTCATAACACAACAATAGCACGTATTCGCTAAATGTTCTACCTGTTAACATAAGTTAATATGTAAAATTACCCACCGCTACACGGATTAATCCATTGTATAGTA
>NHDJ01000018.1 GCA_002167265.1 Verrucomicrobia bacterium TMED56
TGCTCCAATCTTAGGGGTTGTTCCAAATTAGAAAGTCTATTGGATTGCTCATTTATCGTGCCCGCCGAAAGATAGCCTACGCTCAAAAGCAAAGGTAAAAAGTATGGAAGAAATCTAATAGGGCCTCGTTCCATTGATTATTTAATTAGGTGGAATTATGTTGGAATTGCAAAGCTTTTCTGCTTGAAGAAATAGCGTTATAAGATTTTTTAATATTTCTTGAACAATCCCGCCTTTCGGTATCGCATCCAGAGATTGATTCGAACCAAACCCTTAACCTCTAATTAAAACCTATGACTGAAGATTCACACTCGGACATCATGATCGAAACTGATGGTCTCAGTAAATACTACGGTGATTTCATCGCCGTTGAAGACCTGAGCTTCTCTATCAAACGCGGAGAGGTCGTTGCATTCCTCGGACCCAATGGGGCAGGAAAAAGCACGACCATGAAAATGCTGACTGGATTCCTTGCCCCTTCTGCTGGTACGGCGAAAGTCTGTGGGATGGAAGTGGCAGAAAACCGTGATGAGGTTGCCAACCGAATTGGATATCTTCCAGAAAACGGTCCACTGTATGAGGAAATGACTCCACTTTCCCTCCTTAATTTCTTTGGTGATGCCAGAAGCATCCCTGCAGACAAGAAAGAACATAGAATTCAAACGGTCATCGCCCAGTGTGCCTTGAAAACCGTACTCAATAAACCCATTGGAAAATTATCCCGAGGATTCAGGCAAAGGGTTGGAATGGCAAATGTACTTTTACACGAACCGGATGTTCTGATCATGGATGAACCAACTGCAGGATTAGACCCAAATCAGGTACTGGAAGTTAGAAAAACAATCAAAGGCTTAGGTAAAACCATTCTTCTCTCCACACATATTCTACAGGAAGTACCGGAAGTGGCGGATCGAATCATTTTGATCAATCACGGCCGCTTGATTTTCGAGGGTACACCGGAAGAATTGAAGAGCGAGCCATCCCTCGACACTTGGTTCAATAGCAAGACTATGACCGCCGCATAGATCGGTACTCACAAATTAAAATTAAACTATTATTTTCGGATTCATGAATAAAAATGCCATAACTGCAGTTTTTAAAAGAAACCTCGCCTCCTACTTTGGAAGCCCAAGCGGATATGTATTCATCTGCGCATTTCTGCTTGCCAGCGGACTTGCCGCATTTTGGCCGCAAGAATTTTTCGATTCCAATCTCGCAAATCTAGATCAGCTGAATAAGTTTCTACCGCATATTCTACTTGGATTTATTCCCGCGATCACCATGAGCGTCTGGGCAGAAGAGCGTAGACAAGGAACCGATGAACTTCTACTCACCTTGCCTGGAAGCGACTTCGATGTCGTATTGGGCAAATACTTCGGAGTGGTAGCGATTTTTACTTCTTCAATCGTTATTTCTCTCATTGCCAACTACATAGTGTTGAGCCAATTGGGAAATCCTGACTTTGGGCTACTCTTCGCCACCTACATGGGGTATTGGTTTGTTGGTCTGAGCATGCTTGCCATCGGAATGGTAGCCTCCTTCATAACCGCCAATCTTACTGTTGCCTTTGTGCTGGGCGTTGCATTCAACGCTCCTATTGCATTGCTTGCGGATTCGGAATGGGGAATTGCCTACAACTTTCTAGATTTCAGCCGCGGTACTATTAGTATATCCGGCATTGCCTTCTTTTTAGGACTCTCCCTATCCATGCTCTACCTCTGCTCGATTCTTATTGGTAGAAGGCACTGGGTAGGAAGCTCAAAGGGAACTTCCAAAATATCACACTTTACGGTTCGGGTGGTGGGTGCATTGCTCATTGCACTTAGTCTGACCCAGTTTTTTCGCTTCAATGACTTTATCCGGATCGACACAACTGAAGAACAATTAAGCAGTTTATCTTCCGGTTCAGTCAGTATATTAAAAAACTTAAACTCTAAGGTTGAAATCGATGCATTCATCTCCCCTTCAGATGCTATGCCTGAACAGTATGTGCAAACTCGAATCAACCTATTGACAGCACTCAAAGAAATCGACCGGGAAAGTAAAAATGTTCTGATCAAGATTCATGAAATTACCCCTGAAGACAATGCTTCCATCACTGCTGAAAAGTATGGAGTTAATAATCAAAACGGTATAAATCCACCGCTGTTTGTTCAGGAAGATGGTCGTTTTATGCCCTGGCAAAAAGATTTGTACCTGGGTCTTGTTTTTAAAGGAAACGGTTCCCAGCAGACCATCCCATTCCTCTACAAAGGGCTTCCCGTAGAGTATGAAATAATGAGAACCTTAAGTTCGGTTAGCGGCGGTCGGGCCTCCAAAAAGAAATTGGGAGTCTTTGCTACTGATGCCCCTCTGATGGGGTCCGGCGGAATGGGAATCATGGGATTCAATATGGGGGGAGGATCTCCAGCATGGGAGGTAATAAGCGAACTGCGCAAACAGTATGATGTCCAGGAAGTAACCGGCGGAGAAATTAATAAAGGAGATTATGACGCCCTTCTGGTTGTACAACCAAACAATTTGGATAATGCAAAAATGGATGACTTAATAAGTGCAATTAAATCAGGAATTCCCACCGCCATTTTTGAAGATCCTCTTCCACTCATCCAGGGCGGACTGACAGGCACTTTCGACCCACGCAGAAACAATCAGGGAGGCGGCGGTCCCGGACAACCCCCTCCGCCTGCACCGGAAAAGGGTGATTTAAATAAACTTTGGGATCTTTTGGGTGTGCATTTTAATGTTAATCCCAAGGAAAGATTATCCTCAATCATCAAAGAGTTAAATGCTCTTCAAATTAATTCGGAGCGAGCTGGCATCAGGAGATTTCCACAAGGGTCACAATTTTTATCAAAACTTGAAAATCTTGTTAAACAGGCATCCGAATATGATGCCCGCCTCAATGCAGGTTCTTCCCTTACGAGTAATGAATGGGACAGTCTTAAATTGGACGAACTTAGAAAAACACTGGATGGTTTGGATCGATCAATCCGAAACATTCTTGAAGAAAGACTTTTATCAAAAGTTGAAACCCGGTTGAATGGCATGGGAAAACGGGTGATACGTGATCCATACAATCCTTTCCCCAAAATCCCCAGATCTGAAAACTTTCCCCCTGAGTTTGTCTATGTTGGAGGACTCAATAATTCTTTCGGGGATGGAGCGGAAACTTCAGCGTTACAGTATTGCCTTTTCACCTGTCCCGGTTCCATTTACTCAAAAGGCGATTCCTCATTAACTTTCAAACCACTGCTTTCCACCCGAGGTGGAAATCTTGCAGGAACCACTTCGATTGATAATTTTTGGACTGGCGGCTTCATGGGTCAGCCCCGAAGATTCAATAAAAACCGCACCGTATATCCCGGTGATGGCAGTTCAGAAGTGATTGCAGCTTC
Organism: Verrucomicrobia bacterium TMED56; assembly: GCA_002167265.1. Taxonomy (GTDB): domain Bacteria; phylum Verrucomicrobiota; class Verrucomicrobiia; order Opitutales; family Seribacteraceae; genus Seribacter. Next base: position 3,396 of record NHDJ01000018.1, read on the forward strand.
GATTACCGGTACTGTTCTAGATGGGAATCAGTCCAATCAAATGAATGTCATCCTCGTTGCAGACTCCGATGTCCTGGCTGATCCTTTCTTTAATATTCGCAGTCGAGGACCTGATTCAGATTTTCCCCTTGATGTCGATAATGTCACACTTTGCTTAAATTTGATTGATAAGCTAAGTGGAGAAAATAGTCTACTCGAAATCCGTAACCGTCGGAGACTTCATCGCACGCTTGAGGAGTTCGAAAAAAGTATCGAGGCAGCTCGGGAAGTCGCAACCCGAACCATTAATGAAGCGGAACAATCCATCCAAAAGGTCCTTGATGACGAGAATCGGAAGCTAAACGAAGCAATGGCTAAAGTGAATAAAAATGAAAAGAAGATGATGCCAGGTCAATTGATGCAGGTGGTACAAACTGAAATTGCCAAATTGCAAAAGAATCTGGCGAGAAAGGAAAGAGAACTTAGAAAAGAAAGCAGCAAGAAAATTAAGGAAGCTGAAAGAAATCGTGACCGTGAGATCAAAGAGAAACAGGAGAATATGCAAAAGCTTTCAGTGTTTTTTCCTCCACTCCCTCTTCTTCTAATTGCTCTCTTTGTATTTTACAGAAAAAGAAAAGCTGAAATTCAAGGAGCCAATTCAACCCGCGTAAGATCCTGAGCCTAATCTTAAGCAATTAAAGCAACTTTAAACCTTTGATCCGTTAATCATGAACGAAAACATTAAGACCATTACTTTTACAATTGCCGCGATCGCATCGATATCGTTGGCTTATTTCTCTGCCCCTTCAGCGCGGGATTCTAGCGAACAAAGTAACAAGATGGGACAAGCTTTATTCGAGAGTTTTGATCCCCGTTCCGCAACTGGCATTGAAATTGTCGAAGTAGACGAGGAAGATATCGAATCCAAGTCCATCGAAGTCGCCCAGACAGAACAAGGTTGGTTGATCAAGCGTCCCGGAAAGGCTGACTATCCAGCAAATGCAGATAACCAAGTGAAAAATGTTTCCTCAATTCTGTTTGACTTGACTATTATTGATCAAGCTGCGGAAGGTTCCGGTGAACATGCCAAGTTTGGAGTTCTTGATCCTACAAAAGCCAATCCCAGTGATTCGGGTATCGGCAAATCAATCTCTCTAAAGAATGACTCCGGGGCCAATTTGGCTCAGCTAATTATCGGGAATGAAGTCGAGGGTTTGAGTAATACTAGGTTTGTTAGAAAACCAGAAGAAGATGCGGTCTACAGAGTCGAGCTTGAAAATGTCAATGATGTGACCACGAAATTTGTTGACTGGGTGAAAAAAGATTTTTTGGACCTCGACAAGTGGAACATCAAACAAGTCACTTTTGACAACTACGAAATTAAAAATGAGCAGATTGCTCCTTCTGTAAAACAGGTCTTAAGTTACGATGATTCAGAATGGAAACTTTCAGGCTCAGCACTTTCTGAGAAAGAAGAACTAAACAAGGAAAAGCTAGATGAAATGAAGGATGCCTTCGACGATCTCGAAATTATTGATGTCGAAAAGAAACCCGACATTCTTGCATCAAGTTTAAGGAAAGGAAGTGAGTTTGTGGATGCTAATAATATTCAAGCACTTCAAAACAGTGCAAATTCTTTGATTCAGAAGGGGTTTCGTCCAGTCAATGAACTTGGTCAGGACGGAAAACCTTTATCTTACCCAAATGGTAAACCCAAGTTAAAGGTAGTATCCCAAAAGGGAGAAGTGATTGTGGGAATGAAGGATGGAGTGGAATATGTCTTACGATTCGGAGAGACTTACCGCGGTCCTGAAGACGACGAAAACTCAACCGGAGACAGTCGATATATCTACGCTTATGCCCGAGTGAATCCAAACCTGCTCGAGCAACCTGAGCTCGAGGCAGTTCCTTCTCCAATTATGGAACCAAAACCAGATAATAACGCATCTCAACAAGTTCCCGCAAAACAACAAATTACTGAACAGGATGTGAATGGATCCAAAGGTGCAGACGGAGAAAAAGGAGCCGGAGGGACACCTTCGTCTCCTCCCTCAACTCCGCCTGGACCACCACCAAATTTCACACCTCCCTCCGCTCCACCAAGCATAACTCCCCCTCCCCCGCCCTCTCCAACCGAGAAATCAGAATCAGCCGATTCAAACTCTTCTCGGTCTGAAAAAGTGGATTCCCTGGCCAAAATGAAAGCGGATCGAGATGCTGAAATTGCTAAAATCAAAGCATCCAATTCACAAAAGCAAAATGAGTTTCAAGATAAAATCACAAAAGCTCAGGCACGAGTGAAGGAATTAAATGAAAATTTGGCAGATTGGTATTATGTAATTCCAAATGATGTCTATAAGAAAATTAGATTGGACAGAGGTGATTTCGTTAAGGCTAAGGAAAAGGAGGAGAGTGAAAAACCCGATGAGGTCAAAGCCTCCCATATTCTCATTTCCTTCAAGGGTGCTGAGCGTGCAGACGCTGGAGTTGCCCGTAGTAAAGACGAGGCAAATGCAGAGGCCGAAAGAATCCGTAAATTAATCGTTGAGGATGGTAAAGACTTTGCTGAAATGGCCAGGGAACATTCAAACGGACCGAGCAGCTCGAAAGGTGGAGATCTTGGCAGGTTTAAATTTGAAGTCATGGCCAAGCCCTTCTCAGAAGCAGCATTCGCACTTGGAGTTGGTGATATCTCAGATGTTGTGGAAACCGGTTTTGGTTTTCACATCATCAAACGTACAGAGTAAAGACTACCTTGTTTTTCTTGCAAAGCCTCCCTTTCCATTGAAAGGGAGGCTTTTTTCTTTCACGGTATTCGATACTTCTATAGAAATAAAAAATGGCATTATCATTCCTTCAAAGGGTAAAATCACCGATTCACTCCCGGATAAGTCGAGATGATGCTACTCGCCTACGCCTTAAATATGACACCTATTATCATATTTTTGAAAAGCAGGCAGGCACTAGAGTGTGGAAAGATGGAAAAGAATTTATCATGCTTTCCAGTAATGATTATCTTGGTTTAACCCACCACCCAAAAATCAAAGAAGCGGGAGTGCAAGCACTCGAAAAATGGGGGGCTAGCACGACTGGTGCCCGTTTGGCAAATGGAGGAAGAATTTTTCATCGTGAACTCGAAGAGGATTTAGCAGAATTTGTTGGAAAAGAAGCCTGCCATGTTTTTTCCGCAGGATACCTCGCATGTGCATCTGCAGTAACTGGCTTTGCAGACCGGAAAGATGTTTTATTTGCTGATAAAAACTTGCATTCTTCCCTTTGGAGTGGAATCAAGCTGAGTGGTGCCCGCTGTGAAAGATTTTCCCACAACCACCCAGTTCACTTGAAAGAGTTAGTTGGATATGAGGAGGAAAAAACTGCTAAGATTTTTGTTTTGGAGGGTGTGTACTCAATGGAAGGACATATCGCAAAACTTCCAGAGTTTATCAATTTGGCAAAAGAGTTTAGTGCTTTTGTAATTCTCGATGATGCACATGGTTTTGGAGTTCTTGGAAAAGATGGTCGCGGTGTTTGTGACCACTTTGGTCTCACTGATGAAGTAGATGTAATTTGCTCAAGCTTCTCAAAGTCATTAGCTGGATCAGGAGGATTTGTAGCGTCAAGTAAAGAGGCGATCGATTATATGCGAAGCCATTCCAAGCAAACTATTTTTTCCGCTGCCCTCTCACCCTCTGCCAGTGCATGCTCCCGAGCCGCGCTAAAGATTATGAAAGAGGAACCACAGCACAGAGAACAATTATTCAGAAACCTTAACCGCTACCGCTCCATTCTCAAAGAACTGGAACTTGATACTTGGGAAAGCGAGACCCCGGCTATTCCAATCGTTCTCGGAGAAAAGGAGAAGGTTTACTACTTTTGGAAAGCCCTTCTCGAAAAAGGAATTTACACCATTATTTCAATCGCACCAGGAGTGCCTCCAGGCAAAGATCTTATCCGTACTGCCATTTCCGCTGCACACACTGATGAAGATTTGGATCGTATTGAGGAGGCCATGCATTTCGCAAAATCCAAGATTTGAAACTAAAATAATTTTTTAATTTTAAGATAGATTGCCACCGCTTCCAACCATTTCCAGAGGTTAACTGAAAAAGGTCTTATCATCCCTCTGTAGATATAATTTACTGCGTGTAATCGTTGATCGGTTACCGATTCATTAGATTTAATCTGTTCCCCCCACCGCTCCATTAAAATCTGGGAATTTCTCAGATTAAATCGCTTTCTTCCTTCCGTAGCACCTTTAACATGAATGACTATGCTATCATGGACAACATAGTTGCTTGTTCCATGCCGATTGAAACGTAAACACAAATCCACATCTTCGCAACCATTTAGATAGGACTCATCAAAGCCATTAAGTTCAAGAAACTTTTCCTTTTTTACAAGACAACATGCTGCGGTAACGGCACTCCACTTTCTTACTTCACCTTGAAACCGAGAGTTTTTAAACCACTGTCCAAAGTGTCGGGGATTTCCTTGCGGACCAAAAACCACTCCCATGTGATCAAATTTTTTCGAAGATGCCAACTTTTGTACATTTCCGACAACTCCAGCATCAGGTTTTTCTCTGAATACCTCAATCATTGGAAGCAACCAGTCCCCATCCACAAATACATCATTATTAAGAAAGCAGAGAAATTCTCCTTTGGCTTTTGATGCTGCAAAATTATTATTTTTTGCAAAACCCTTTTTCTCGGTGTTAAAAAAACATAGGCAGGGTTCTTCTAGTCCTTTAAGAAATTCAACCGTTCCATCCTTACTGCAATCATCGACAATCAAAACCTCATATTCTAGGTTCTCTGGCAAAGTATCTTCTAAGGCTCTTAAACAACGCTTTGTATATGCCAATTGTTCAAAAACTGAAATCAATATGCTTACTTTAGGCAGAGTCATTTTCAATAAACATCTCTTCAAAGTTAGATACAAGCAAACGGGCAGTGTTTCTGACATCAAACCGCTCGCGGGCATGCAACTGAGCATTCTTTCTAATTTTTCTAAAGCTCGTAGGATAGTTTGCGAAACTCTCCAGAATTTCGACCCATTCATGAAAGTTGACTGGATTAAGACTGTAGCCTGATGAGCCATCTGTAAAAGCCTCAGATGCACCCGCATGATGAGAAGCCAAAATCAAACATCCGGCAGACATCGCTTCAGGAATAACATTGGGAATGCCATCACGATCGCCATTCGAACCAATAATTCCTGTAAATAGTTTTGCGTCTGCACGCAGGAAAAGATCCCGAACTTCTTCTTCTGATTTTGATCCAAGCAGATTAACTTTTTCAACCAGTCCGTACCTGTGAATTTCCGCATCCAATTTATTAGCAAGCGGTCCCCCTCCAACAATATTCATTCGAAAATCACATTTCCCGCGTTTCATCAGCTCAAAAAGAATTCTCAAAAGAAGAAAATATCCCTTTTTCTCCACCAACCTTCCCACACTGATTAATTCAAGGTGTAACGGCTTAATAAGTTCAAAGGAGCTTCTTTTCGGCCAATGACAGAGACCACGCCTAATCACTTGCACCTTCTCCTTATTCATACCCATAGCATACAACCTTCGGGATGAGGATTTAGATGAAGTTCGAATCATCGACGCATGGTTAAGTTTCTCTGGAAGCATCCAGTCCCCTCCCCTGCGAAAAAGATCATAAGCATGTGCTCCCATACTGAATGGCACATCAATTAGTCTGCTCAAAGCATAGGCTGCAGTAGCAGGCATCGTCGCCCATACAGCATGTAAGGCTTCAAATCCTTCACTTTCAACTCGGCGAGCCTCGACCAACGCAAAGCCCAACCCCAAAAAAGTTTCATTCCAATTCTGAATATTAGGACAGGGACGGTGCCATAAAGTTTTCAAGACATCGCAAAATGCGGATGGTTTCCTCCATGCCCAGTATGGTAACCAAAAAAGGACAGAGTAAAGCTTCCAGCATGAAAATCTGTAAACCTGAATTCCTTCCCAATGCTTGGCACCACCCCAGATTGAATAAATTCTTGGTGACAAATCCAGTTGATTAATCGCCCGCAATTCTCGCCTGACAAATGTTTCCGTTGGTCGGGGAAAAGTTGCGTAGAAAAATGCTAACTTTGGCAAAACTCAAAGTTCTCCAAACTTAACAGTAGGTAATCTTCAACTCTCGGAACTGTATTTTAAAAATCTGGCCGGCAGACCTTTATTACCATCTTCATCCGATCCGTTGCTGTGAGAACCATTTCCATTTTGAGCACCCGTACCAGATTCTGAGCTCTCAACCCTTACCTGTCCATCAATTACAGGGAAATAATCAAAGGCCAATTTAATTTCTTCAGCAGTTGCAGTTTTCTGACCTTCCACCGAAATTTCACCTTGAAAACTTGCAAGGGGATGACGCACTCGATTAACTTTTACCTGCATTTCCAACAAATCTCCAGGTTTGCAAATCCTGCGACATTTAACCCCGTCGCAAGAGGTAAAAAATATTGTATTTGGGTCTACTTTTTCAGTAAGTGCTTCATTTTCCCCCTTGAGGAGAAAAAATACACACAACTGTCCGAGTGCTTCAATCATGATAGAGGCAGGAAAAACTGGATTCTCTTTAAAATGACCTTCAAGAAAGTATTCGTTTCCAGAAATCTTATAAGACGCAGTTGCTTTGTCCCCACTGATTGAAACAGATTCCAGAAACAAAAATGGTTCACGGTGGGGCATTAAAGAGGCAATTTCCTCAATCCTGTAGGTCTTGGATCTTTTGGGGGGGTCTTCTCCTTTTGCCTTTGCACTGAGATATGCTTTTACATCACCAATAGTTCGTAAATCCCGTAATTCCTCGTTGTCTATGCTAACTTCCAAAGTTTGTTCGACCAACATAACAATTTCCAACATGGTCAGAGAATCCATTCCCAAATCCTCGTACATTCTCAAAGTATCATCGCTTTTCGACAATATTTCTCGTTGCTCTGGTTCCAAATGCCGATCAATGATACCCATCACGATTTTTTCGACCTGATTGATATCTTTGTTCTTACGAAAAAGTAAAGCGGACTCATAGGTGCCAGGAGGACATCTCTTTAAGAGTTCCTTTAAGTCTTCTTCGACCGAGGATTCTGATTCTGTGGTCATTTGGTATTGGAGATAAGTTTTTTTGTGGAGACTTGTAAGATGTTGGGGTATGACAAGTCTAAGATGAAGATAATATCATACTGATGGAAAAAGCTAGTTCAAGCAAACCAAAACCTGTTATCTTAACTTGTGCTCAACCCACAGGTGCTCTAACTCTTGGAAACTACCTGGGAGCAATCCGTAACTGGTCGGAAATGTTGGTTAACCATGATTGCTACTTTGGAATTGTTGACCTNCATGCAATAACCTCTCCAACCGAACCCTCCGTACTTCGTCAAAATATTTTTCAATGTGTCGCACAGTACATTGCTTGCGGACTTGAGGCGGACAAGTGCCATCAGTTCGTGCAGTCTCATGTCATTGGGCACACCGAACTTGCCTGGGTTCTTACATGCATCACTCCGATCGGAGAACTCCAAAGAATGACACAATTTAAAGACAAAGCAGCCAAACTCGGTTTTAAGATTTCAGAAAATGATGTGGGAGAGGACGTAAAATTTGAACACCAAGGAGCGCGTGCACAAGCCTCGATAAACGCTGGATTGCTATGCTACCCCGTTTTAATGGCTGCAGACATCCTCCTTTACAATGCTGACCTGGTACCGGTAGGGGAAGATCAAAGACAGCACTTGGAACTTTGCAGGGATCTTGCTCAAAGGTTCAATCACCAATATTCAGAAACTTTTACCATTCCAAATCCCTATGTTCCAAAGACTGGAGCCAGAGTTATGTCTTTGGCTGAGCCAGGTAAGAAAATGTCGAAGTCTGACAACAATGAAAAGGCGACTCTTTACATTCTTGACGAACCTGACCGAATAAGAAAAAAACTTGCGTCTGCAGTTACCGACTCCGGCTCGGAAATAAAAGCTTCTGCCGACAAACCCGGGATTTCCAATCTTCTTTCAATCCACTCAGCTCTCTCTGGACATTCAGTTTCAGAATTGGAGGATCATTTCTCATCCAAAGGATACGGGGACCTAAAAACAGAGCTTACAGAGATCATTTCAGATACATTGGCTCCCGTTCGTTCTCGTTATAAAGAATTGATTAACGACAAAACTTATCTTCAGTCCGTTCTTGCACAAGGGGCTGGAGCTGCCCAAAAAAGAGCATACAAGATACTTTCCAAGGTTTATCGAAAAGTGGGCTTTCCTGATAGGACAAAAGGTTAAGTCTTAGATATTCATAATTTTTCGCTTGGTTCTTTGGGCAAAATTGATCATTTAATTTCTTGGCGGATATAATATTTGTGATGGATTTTGAAGACCGAGAAGACGAACAGGAAGGATTGCCGAAATGGCCATTCCTAGCTTCTGCCTTATTTATTTTCTTTAGTGCGGGAGGCTTTGCCTATTTCCATTATTATTCTTCTGGAAAGCTAGATGTTTGGCAGCTCCTTGTATGTATTATTGCCTCAGGAACCGCTTCCCTACTAACTTTTTTACCCTTCCTTCTAGAACGTTCTCTACAACTCTGCCTTCTCACTGCCAACCGAAAGGACGATGAACTTTTTCGAAAAGTCTACTTCGATCTAAAAGAAGTCAGAAACGATCTTGAAGCCCTTGCTGTCAAGATTGACAAAGTCCCTACTCTGGTCGACAGGATTGTCTCCGATTCAGGAAAGGACAAAAGTAATATTGAACAGATTTCTAGTGAGTTAAACGAAGCCAAAGAGGTCTTAGCACTTAAGATCGGTCGAATTGAAGAACTGACCAATCAGGACCCTATTCCACAAGATCCAGATCCGGCAATTGCCCAGATTAAAGAATCAGTTTCCACAATTTCCATTTCACATGAGCAGATATGCACCCAAATTAAAGAAATAAGTAACCGCATTGATAAATTACCTACGGAATTTCCTTCCCCTGTAGTTCATGAAGTATCAACAAACCCAGCAGGAATTGATTTTGAAGAAGAAATCATTTCGGAAGTTGATATTGCCGACTCCGAAGAATCTAAAGATTTGGAGAGAGAAAGAGAAATTAAAGGAATTCTAGACGAAGATGCGTTTCCTACGGAATTTCCGGATCAGGAAACTTTGCATCCAAATATGGTAGAGGAAAACGAAGAGCCGGACGAAAACGAAATTAATGAGGAGGTTACCGAGGTTGAAAATAAATCTTTTGAAGACCCGTCAACAAGTGAATTAGATAATAAATTGGAAAGTTCTCTTCAGGTTGAATCCGATATATCAGATCCCGACACCTTGGAGATCGAACAAATCGAACCAAAATCGATTGACTATGATGAGGATCTATCGCTAACCGAAAATCCTGAGGAATTAGACCTTGGACTGCCAGATCCTGAAGAAACTCTCAGGAAGGTTGATGCTTTACTTGCAGGAGAAAGTACTACTATCCGCAGTGAAGAATCAAGTAAGCCTGAGAACACCAAAACAGTCAAAAAAACCGGCGAGATTACTTCAATAGTTGCTAATGTGATGATTGGCATCGGGAATAAACCCTATGTTCGTGGGGAAGGACCCGGACTTAATTGGGAAGAAGGAGTTGCCATGAATTTTGTTGAGATAGGAAAGTGGGCTTGGTCTCCTCCAAGAAAAAATGCATCGCTTACCATTCAAATTTATCGAAATGATGAGGATCCTGACAAGAGAGGAAAATTCGAGGTAAAACCAGGTGATAAACTTGAAGTGACTCCAGAATTTTAGTCACTCCAAAGAGGTGAAGAGTAAGTTCCTTTTTGCACCATATTTGAAATAGAAGACATAACCAGCGGTTTGTCTTCTTTGTAAGTCACGCCTATCCATGAACATGGTGACATGTTGACTTTAACTTTTGCAAATCCAGATCTAATGGAAGCATCGACTGCGGATGGCAAATAAAATTCAGAATTCAAATCTCCTTCATCAATAGAAGATAGAAATTTTACGAATTCATTCTCCAACATCTTTAGTACCGATGATGGAAAGCCCCAAACATTCATAGACACGATTTCAGATCCATTCAAAAGACCTTCTCCACCATTTGAATCAAACCCGGAAACAGGTGAACCTCCAATCTTGGTCCATTCTTCCACCGATTCGAGATACCCCTCAGTTGCCCTACAAATCCCCCTTGATACTAAACCATGATCAGATAAGGTTTCAGATAAAAGAAAACCTACCATTGAGAACAATTCCTCTACTACTTCCACATCCTCAGTTTGTGTAATTGAGTTATAAAGAGTCTGAAAAGTCTCATATCCGTAATAATCATCTGCATTGATGACTGCGAATGGATTATTTTCGAGGCTTTTTCTGGCTGCCCAAACTGCATGCCCAGTGCCCCAAGGGCGCTCGCGCTCGATTGGACATGTATATCCAGCAGGTAAATCATGTTTATCCTGAAAAGCGTAATCAACTTCTACAATCCCAGTATATTTTTCTCCTACCTGAGACTGAAACTGTTCATGCATCTCCTTGCGGATCAAGAAAACAATCTTTCTAAATCCGGCCTTATGGGCGTCATAGATGGAGTAATCCATTAAGGTTTCTCCATGGGGTCCAATTTTCTCGAGCTGTTTTAGACCTCCGTAACGCGAACCAAGNCCAGCCGCAAGGACAAGTAAAATCGGTGAATTTTGAGATTTAGATATCATTACGAATGGCGGTGGATAAATAATTTAAAATTTCAGTGGTCAGTACGGATTCTTGCCCGTGCTGTCTGGCAAGAGCTTCCGCTGCCCGCCCATGCCACTGAACTGCAAGACATGCTGCTTCAAGGTGAGAAAATGTTTTCTTTGCAAGCAAAGCTCCAAGAATACCTGAAAGAAGATCACCACTGCCCCCACGGGCAAGCACCGAACTTCCACCAAGCGAGATAATTTGGAGTTCGGAAGTAAATATTTTTGAATGACTCCCTTTTAAAACCAAAGTACAAGAATAGTTCTTTATCCATTCCACCGATTTCTGTCCTCCAGAAAGCCGATCGAATTCGCCTGAATGAGGAGTGATGACAAGATTTTGCTTATTCTTAAGTTTCTGAAAGATTTCAGGTTGCAGGGCATCAGCATCCAATAATGTTGAGCCATCAAAAAAATTACATGTTTCTCTGACCAAGGATTGAGTTTCTATACCTTTTCCAATGCCGGGACCAATGGCAAGAGAAGTCGCCTTGTCTAAGGAATGACGAACTCTGCCAAGACCTTCCAGGGCAAGAAATCCATCCGGTGTTTCTGGGAGTGGAACCCACATGGCTTCCGGTAAGCGAGCCACAAAAGATGAATGTAAGGATTCTGGAACCCCAACAGTCAGTAAGCCTACCCCAGCCTTGAGGGCCGCCTGTGCTGCCATCATCACTGCACCCCCTAGATCACGAGAGCCTCCTAATAAAAAGAGATGACCATGTGTTCGCTTGTCCCGATCAACCTGACGCAAGCGGCGCAGTTTTCGCAGTGTATCTGGACGAAGGACGCGTAATTTGCACTCATCATGCTCAGACTCCGCAAAAAAATCGAGATCAAGATAACGAATTCGACCCACAGAATCTGCATTGGACGATAAAAGGACAGGTTCCTTAACAATTCCTGTGCAATAAGTGAAATCAGCCCGTAATGGATTCTCTGTGCCATCTCCAGTCACCCCGGTTGGCATATCCACGGCAATTCGGACAGATATCTTATCAGATTGATTGAGAAATTGAATAATTGAAGGCAATGGATCACGAAGCGGAAGTTTGGCTTGCATTCCAAGAAAGCCGTCCACTTGTGCATTGAAGTCATTATTCAGGACTACTTGTTTTAGTTGATCGAGTGAATCTTTAGAAGGGTCAATAAGTTGAATCCTTTTCTCCGCCAAATCCTCAAGTTCTTTCCAGGCTCTTTGCGTTAAAGGGCGACAATCCTCCCACTTACATATTGGAAAAACAACTGCCCGAGCGGTCGGAATGGTTCTGAGAAATCTTCTTGCAGCAATGAGAGCATCCCCCCCGTTGTGCCCTTTACCAACTAACACGAGTAAGTTTGGGCGATGTGAAATCGTCCTAAGTTCTCGCATATCCCTAAGTAAAGCATCCCCTATTGCTTGGCCAGCCCGTGTCATTATTTGCCATTCCTTAATTTCATCACCGCCAAAAAAATGTTTTTCAAAACTAATACTGCTCTCACAACTGAGAACTGGGTCCGTGGGGATGGAATTCATTTCGAAATTAAAAGTACAATTGCACTGGCAATAGACTCCAAGTGCGTAAGGCTGACCAAGGCATGATTTGCACTTTTTCTATCAAGAAGACCCTGTGCTCTCTTGTTAAAGCGGATAATCGGCTCACCAAATTTCCCATGATTGATCTCAGAATCAAGCCATCCAAACGAAGGTCCGAAACCTGTGCCAAATGCCTTGGCAGCAGCCTCTTTAGCAGCAAAGCGTGCAGCCAGATAAGGGGCTGGGTCTGACTTGTCCATGCAGTAGGATTGTTCTTTTGGAGAAAAAATTTTTTTAAGAAAATGATCGCCATGTTTATCGAGAGATTCTCGAATTCTGGTTACCTCAATCTGATCGATACCCACGCCCATGACATTTGTCCCGTCCGGAATTTCTGGAAGGTTCATCAATCGTTTAGCCCGGCACGCATTTTTTGCACTGCTTCCTGAAGGCCATGCGTAATCGAACGCGAAATAATACTGTGCCCAATATTGAATTCATATACCTGATCCAATTGCTTGGCCCCCTCTACATTGTCGTAATTAATTCCATGACCTGCATTGACACGCAATCCCAGAGAGATTCCAAACTCCATTCCTTTTCTTAAGGTGGCCAGTTCAGTTGCCCTCCGGGTCGCATCATACCATGAACGTGCAAAACTGCCAGTATGTAACTCGACCCATGGGGAACCAATCTCCGCAGATGCTTCCAGTTGTTTTTCATCGGGATCTATGAACATACTTGTTGGAATGCCCGCATCGATAAATGCTTTCACCGCATCCCTTGACCTTTCAATATGAGAAAGAATATCCAGACCACCCTCCGTGGTGACCTCTTTACGGTTCTCCGGAACTAGGCAGACACTTTCAGGTTTTAAAGAAAGGGCCAACTCCACCATTTGAGGAGCCAAGGATACTTCTAGATTGAGTCGTGTACGCATCTTTTCCTGATAGCGTATTACATCCTCTACCTGTACATGCCGACGATCTTCCCGTACATGCATAGTGATGCCATCCGCTCCGGCATCCTCAGCTAACCATGCAGACTTGGCAGGATCAGGCTCTACAAACCCACCGTGAGTATTAGGTTCATCCCGATAGCGTGCTTGTCGTAAGGTAGCGACATGATCGACATTGACTCCGAGTAAAATCATTGAAAATTTAGGATAAGCGGGTTTTACAGGAAACTCAATTGACTTTGTTCATTCTCGACAGATGTGACCCTAGACTCGGATATCAGATTACGTAAAAAGCGGGGACGGTGATGCTCGGTGGGACCCTTTTCCTTGAGAGCGTGCAGATGCACAGGGGTTCCGTATCCTTTATTTGAATCAAACCCAAAAGAGGGAAATTGCTGGTGAAGCTCACGCATCAAACGGTCCCGGTTTACTTTTGCCAGCATCGAAGCCATGGCGATTGCTAATGATTTCGTATCTCCCCTGACTAGACCCTCGTGCTTGTAAGGTAACTTTTTCATCGGCCGACCATCCACCATCACTTCCCAGTCTTTCGCCGGATCCTGTGTCTTATCAAAAAGTTCGAGAGATATTTTTTTTACCGGTTTCCACAGCCAATCGCTTTTGGCGGACACCTGATCCATTGCCCTTTGCATAGCTATACAAGTTGCTCCCACAATGTTATGTTCTTCGATTTCCTCCACCGAAGCAATACCCGTGGACCCGTACAGGACCTTTTTGTCAGCCAACTCTAGAATTTGAGCGAAAAGTTCTTCCCGTTTGATCTCATCAAAATGTTTTGAATCATTCATCTCCTCGGTTAATTTTCGATTCTTGGCACAAGTAAAAAAGATGGCTGGTAAAATGACGGCTCCCGCCACCACAGGACCAGCTAGGCAACCTCGCCCTGCCTCATCTACCCCAACAATCCCGATTAGGCTTTGGGTCAATTTTCGATCATGTGTCCAACGAGGATTAGGCATCAAATGATGAAATTTATTTTTTCCATTTCGGATTCCAAACCTTTTTCATTGGAGGCTTTTTGCCCATAGCTTCATAAGCGGTCTTGAAGTGCATCTTGCAAAAATCCTGCATTTTGGACTCTCCAAACTTAGTAAATAGTTTGGCAGCCACCTCCTTTGCCTGCGAACCCGACCCCTTTGGAATCTTACAACCAGCCAAGTCCTCCAACTTCTGCATCTGTTGAAGCCAAGTGGCTCGGGCAATAATTGAGGCAGCTGCGACCACCGGATCCTCTTCTGCTTTGGTTCTCATTTGCAGTTCAAAATCCAAATCCTCCACATATTTTTGGACTAAGGGCTGTTTTGAAAATTGATCAAGTAATCCCCACTTTGGTTTTCTTAATTCCAAAGCATCATTTAGGGCCTTCCCGTGTAGCCAAGCAAGCAATTTATTTAAATTCTCTCCAAACTTCAGGTACAACTCATTGTACTTCTCCATCCCTGTAAATGCAGTTTTCACGACCACTCCTCTGGTCGAAGCAATGGACTTAGCCATCTTCATAATCGCTCCATCTGTAATCGTCTTACTATCTCTTATCCCCAGTTTCATCCATGCACTTACCATCTCTCCATCCGCAATTACACAAGCACAGACAACTGGACCAAATAAATCACCCTTCCCGCTCTCATCGAGACCCGCGTGCGGTTCAAACCATTCTGGATGGTTGACCTCCTCGTACCCCATAATGAACTCACCTGTTATCTCGGGTTCTAAAATATTTGTCACAAAATCCTCAGTCCCTTTTCCCTGCACCACCAATTTCCCACTTTCATAGGCAGTCACTTTGACTGAGTCCCCTTCAAACGCGTGCGTTGCGTACTGCACCTTCCGAGTTGACCATCCACGGGTTCGCAGTACCTCACCAAGTTTATCAACTTGAATAGACGACAACTTGAGGTTGTACATCGACTTTTTCTTTGCCTCTCCACCATCTTTATTTGTAGCCAAACTTGCCATCATCGAATTATCCATGAAAAAGAGATTAGGAAAACGCAACTGCCAAGCATGAAAAAAATCAAACCACATCCATCCCTTCCAAAACTTAATGACAGTTCAAGTTTCCGTGATGAGTTGCTTAATTGGTACGATCACAATCATCGAATCCTCCCTTGGAGAAGCGAGCCGACACTTTACAAAACTGTTCTTTCGGAATTTATGCTACAACAGACCCGAGTATCAACTGTACTGCCTTATTTTGATAATTGGATAAAAAAATTTCCTGACTTTGATGAATTGGCAAATGCATCCGAAGAACAGGTTATAAAAGCATGGGAAGGATTGGGATACTATTCTCGTGCCCGCAACATCCACAAACTAGCAAAAATCGCAACAACCTGGGAAACGCCACCCGATACAATAAAAGAATGGAAGAAACTTCCAGGTGTTGGTCCATATATCGCGGCAGCTGTCACCAGTATCTCTTTAGGTAAAGCCGAAGCTGTATGTGATGGCAACCTCGTCCGTGTGCTCTCCCGATTATTTGGGATCGACGAAGAGTACAAAGATGGAGCCACTGCCCAGAAAAAACTTCAACCCCTTGCACAGTCTATCATCGATCAAGATCGACCGGGAGATTACAACCAAGGGATGATGGAGCTTGGTGCCACCGTCTGTCACCGTCATTCTCCTCTTTGCATGTCTTGTCCAGTTCTAAATTTTTGTAGAAGTGGTAAAACAGGTGATGCTGAAGATTTCCCCAGGATACAAAAAAAGAAAAAAAAGAAAAAAAATATCCAACGATATTGGGTGGAATCTACAAAAGGACTGCTCCTGTGTATGGGTATGAATTCAAAAAATAAACTAATGGGAATTTTTGAACTTCCTGATCACTTACCAACTTCTGTGAATATTGCATTCGATAGGCACCAATTATTAGCCACGAAAAAAAGAACTATTGGCAATGTGGACTATAATGAAAAAATCTTTCGAATTTCGAATTTTAATGAAACTAACCTTAACCTTGGAGAAAATTACCGCTGGATTTCTCGACAGAAGCTAGAAAATGTTACATTATCAGGTCCCCACAGAAAATGGATTACTGAGTTGTGGAAGGTTCCAAAATAATTACTTCCTCCTTTCAAAAGAATCAGTAAATCTGTCAATCACACCGTCAAATGATCCATTGGAAAAAAATACTACCAAGGAAGGATTGGAAAATTCTGAACTCATAAGAAATCTTTCAAGGTTTTGATTCGATTCAAAAGCATGACCTTTCTTGCCGAGTTCATTAATACGAATAATCATATTTTGTGGATCGATCCTATTTTCCGGAGGGATTTTTTCCGCTCTATAAATAGCACCAAGCAAGGCAACATCAGCTAGAGCAAGAGCTTCAACAAATCGGGATTCAAAAATATTGGTTACTGCAGTATTACTGCGAGGTTCAAAACAGGCAATAATTTCACGGTCTGGCCAGCGTGCCCGAAGGGATTCAATTGCCCCGGTAATGGCAGTGGGGTGATGGGCAAAATCAGAAAGAATGATCAATTTTTCACTTTCGTGCAAAATTTCCTGTCGGCGTTTGACGCCGGTACAAGAGGAAAAATCCGGTAAGGTTGCAAAAGCAAATGGATTAAAATCGGGATTGTTCATTCGCTCACCTGATTCGATATTTTGCATCAGCACAGAAGCCAAGGTTGCCATAGCCAAGTTTCTGGCATTGAAAAGACCATGCATTTGCCAATCTATTTGCATGACTTTATTACCTTTCCATACCAACCCAAAACGGCTTCCCTTAGAATCTTCAGAAAACTCCGTAATCTGTAAACCATTACCTTCACTTAAACCAACATTTATGGTGGATGTCCAAGGTGCATCTGATAATTCTTTAAGATTAGGATCGTCACCATTTATCAAAACATATCCATCAGAAGGAACTATCCGCAATAAGTGAGAAAAACTTCGTGAAATGTCGAGCAAATCCCTGAAAATATCCCCATGATCAAATTCCAAATTATTAAGGATTAGAATCTTGGGCCGATAATGAATAAATTTACTTCTTTTATCAAAGAATGCGGAATCATATTCATCGCCTTCTATAACAAATGGCGATGAATCCGTCCCCAATTCATTGCCAGAAGGCAAGTCGAGAGGAACTCCTCCAATAAGATAACCCGGGGTGACTCCTGCTTGAGCAAGAGCAAAAGAAGTGAGTGAAGTGGTAGTAGTCTTGCCATGGGTGCCAGCAACTACGACAGCAGGACGATTTGCAATGAGATCCTCGCCGATCAACTGTGGAAGTGAGACGAAGGGAATTTTGCGACTGCGTAAGAGATATTCAACCTGTGAATTCCCACGGGAAACCGCATTGCCAACGACTACCCGGTCGGGTTGCCAATTGAGCATTTCATTCTCGGCATAGCCTTCGAAGAGATCTACCCCTGCAGATTTTAGAACATCTGACATCGGAGGATAAACCCCATTATCGGAGCCTGCCACTTCATGGCCCATCTTTTTTAACAGGACAGCCGCATTGCCCATAGCTGTTCCACAAACCCCAATAAAAAATACCCGCATCTTTAAATACTGAAAAATTCCTTGGACAAACAAAAGACAAAAAGTGATTTGCCTCGACTTCCTTCGCTTTTTTTTGGAAATCGAAAATGATGAAAGATGAAAACTTGAAGGTTTTAGTGGTTGGAAGCGGTGGACGTGAACATACGATTGCGAAAGAATGTGCCAAGAGTCCTTTGGTTAACCAAGTACTTGTAACTCCGGGTAATGGAGGAATCTCCCGTGAATTCAAATCCTTCACATTGGGGGTGGAGGATAACGCTGGAATCGTAAACCTGGCTCAAGATCAGAATGTTGATTTAGTGGTAGTCGGCCCTGAAATCCCTCTTTGCAATGGATTGGTGGATGATCTTCAAAAAGTGGGTATTCTTGCCTATGGACCAGATGAAAAAGGTGCAAAACTTGAGGGTAGTAAAGCTTACACCAAAGACTTTTTATCAAAATATAACATTCCAACCGCCTCGTATGGCAATTTTTCAGATTTATCAAATGCCTTGGATTATCTCGAAACCTGCCAATTGCCGGTGGTGGTCAAAGCAAGCGGTCTAGCAGCAGGAAAAGGAGTTTTAATTTGCGAAAGCATGGAGGAAGCAAAAACAGCAGTTGGAGAAATGCTAAGTGGAGATAGCTTTGGAGATAGTGGCAAAG
The DNA here is from genome assembly GCA_002167265.1 of Verrucomicrobia bacterium TMED56. Lineage (GTDB taxonomy): Bacteria > Verrucomicrobiota > Verrucomicrobiia > Opitutales > Seribacteraceae > Seribacter. The sequence continues at coordinate 21,768 of NHDJ01000018.1, forward strand.
AAGTAGTCATTGAGGAATTCTTATCCGGAGAAGAGACATCACTTCATTTAATTTGCTCAGGAGAAAGTTATCTCGCTCTACCCATGAGCCAGGATCATAAAAAAGTGGGAGAAGGTGACACAGGGCTTAATACAGGAGGAATGGGTGCTTATGCTCCCACCTCGCTGGTCACCCCTGTGATGCTTAGACAATACGAGGAGAAGATCGTTAAGCCAACCCTCGCAGGTTTGCGGTCTGAGGGTGTGAATTTTCGTGGAACTCTTTACATTGGATTAATGCTAACTACAAATGGACCCAAGGTTTTAGAATTTAATGTGCGATTTGGAGATCCAGAAACTCAAGTAATTCTTCCACTTTTAGAGGATGATCTGGTTATTCTGTTATTGAAATCTGCGAGGGGTGAAAAGATGCCCGACAGCATAACTTTCAAAAATGAATCAGCTATGGTCGTAGTTCTAGCAAGTAAAGGTTATCCAGAGTCTTATCCAAAGGGCGAGCCGGTTACGGAACCCAAAAATCCTGTGGATGGAAGCTTTCTTATTCATGCAGGCACGAAAGAGCAACAAGGACAAATTGTTACTTCAGGAGGAAGGGTACTTGGTGCTGTCGGGGTGGGCAAAAACCTTGAGGAAGCCAAACAAAAAGCCTATAAACTTGTAAAAGAGGTTAATTTTGAAAGTAAATATTACCGTGCTGACATCGGGCATCGTGAATTTTCTAGATCCTAAATCGATTAGCCCTTGCCTTTTCCTCAATCCAGTCGGAAAAGATTAATAAAAATGGGACGCAAAAGCAGAGAGAAAAAGGAAAGGAAACAGGAAAAATTGGTTGTTTTTGTATGCACTGCCAATGTCTGTAGAAGTCCCATGGCGGAGAAATTATTTGTTGATGCTTTAGAAAAAACTAAATCTAAGAAAAATATTAAGGTTTTTTCTGCCGGCATCTCGGCTATGGACGGAGATCAAGCATCCGAAAATTCGATTTCCGTCTGTAAAGAAATTGGTTTGGATCTAAAGGACCACCGCAGTGCTGCTCTCACCCGTGCAACCGCTGAAAATGCATCCGTTATTTTCTGTATGACTGAATCTCATCGTGCCCTTTTGCAAATGTATTTCGAATTGCCTGAAAAAACACAAGTTTTCCTCATGCGTGAATTTATGGAAGATGGGAAGAATGAACTACCCGATCCATTTGGGCAAAATCTGGATGTCTATCGGGCATGCAGAGAAAATATGTCTGAATCAATTCCTTCATTACTGAACTGGGTTGAGAAAAATCTGTAATTTCTTAAATTAATTTTATGAGTGCCACCGAACTAGTTGAAACAGTAGATATAAAAGCCTTGGACCCCCGATCACTTGCTGAGATCGACCCTTCTATTCATGCGGTCCTTGAAGATGAGAAAAAACGCCAAAATACTCATATAGAGCTGATCGCTTCTGAAAACTTTACTCTACCCGCAATCATAGAAACCACCGGAAGTGTACTGACTAATAAATATGCCGAGGGATACCCTTCCAAGCGCTACTATGGCGGTTGCGAATATGTTGATATTGCTGAAAGTTTGGCAATTGAACGGGCCAAATCTCTTTTTGGAGCGGAATACGCAAATGTACAACCTCACTCGGGAAGCCAGGCAAACACAGCAGTATATTTTGCAATGTTGAAGCCAGGTGACAAAATTCTCACCATGAGCCTTCAGGATGGAGGACATCTGACACATGGTCATCCTAAGAATTGCAGTGGCATGCTTTACGAGGTGGTAAATTATGGAGTCAACCCCGAGAGCGGTTTTATTGACTACGATGAAATTGAACGCCTGGCACAATCCGAAAAGCCAAAGTTAATCACCGTTGGAGCCTCAGCCTACCCTCGTACTATCGACTTTGAAAGAATGGGAGAGATCGCAAAATCCAACGGTTCTCTCCTCCTTGCGGACATAGCTCATATCGCGGGATTGGTGGCCGCTGGACTTCATCCCTCGCCCGTTCCACATGCAGACTTTGTAACCACAACAACTCACAAAACCCTTCGTGGTCCTAGGGGAGGACTCATTCTGTGTAAAGAAGAATATGGTAAAGCAATAGACTCCGCTGTTTTCCCTGGAAATCAAGGGGGGCCGCTCATGCATGTTATTGCTGCTAAGGCGGTTTGCTTTCTTGAAGCTGCAAAACCTAGCTTCAAAAATTATCAGACCCAAGTTAAACTAAACTCACATTGCTTGGCTGAATCTTTAACTTCGAAAGGATTTCATTTAGTCAGCGGAGGAAGTGATAACCATCTTATGCTAATGGATCTGCGTCCATCTCACCCGGAGTTGACAGGCAAGCAAGGCCAACTCGCCTTAGAGAAAGCAAATGTTACCTTAAATCGAAACACGGTTCCAGGCGAAACCCGTAGTCCTTTTCAAACAAGTGGTCTTCGAATCGGGACGCCCGCGGTAACTTCAAGGGGAATGAATGAAAATGACATGATTGAAATAGCCTCGATAATTTCTGATGTTCTTTCAGATCCCGAAAATGATTCAGTTTTATCAGATGCAAAACAGAAGGCACTTGCCCTGTGTGCCAAGTTTCCTCTACCCTATTAGGCAACATTCTTACTTTAAATTATTTGCATATGAAAAAATCTACTGATCGAAAAAAAGGGTTTACTCTAATTGAACTCCTTGTGGTTATCACCATCATTGGTATTCTAGCAGGAATAGCCATTTCATCTTTTGGGGGTATCTTTGGATCTGCTGGGCAACTGGCAGCACAAGATTCTCTCTTATCGATCCATAAAGGACTTGCACAGAAATACAAAGGTCAAATCAAGTTCCCAAAATCAGATGTTCTGGATGAAGAAAGTCCTGCTGGATTTGCAATATGGTTTAGACAAAGAACTCGTAACCCAGAGGCTGGTTTTTGGTATATCGACGAAGATGATAAGGCACTTTTATTGATGGAGGATGAAGAGGGCCCTGGTCTGCCAACAGCAATTCCAACCGATATTGGAGATCTTGATGATGAACAAAAAGAAGCCATGGCATGGAGTATAGCCATACCGGGTGAAGATTCTAATCCAAAGCTGGAGCAAAATCTTCGCAGTGGACCTTTTCCGGTTATGTGGACCCGTGGGCATGAGGGTGATGACGGAACTTGGAATCCTGACTCACCATGGAGTGGAGATGGAGGTCATGTCTTATTTTCAAATGGTAAAGTTGAGTTTTTTGAGGATACTACAGGTTCTGATGAAGAAGGAGTCTTTAATGTTGCTTCCAAGGAGGATGACGACGACGAAGCTCAAATTGAAAAAACTGCCGATCCTGAACAAGCACTTCCTGAAGATTGGATTGTCTTGGATATTTCAGACTAATCCAGCTATACAGGTTATTCAATTAGCATAAAATCTCCTAAAGGTACCTTGTTATTTGGCAAGCAAGGTAGAGCGAAAGTTCATGTTGAATCTTTTAACGGAGAACCTATTTCTTTAGCAAAAGGCCTGACTTCAACTGCTTTACATGGAGATTTTGTGGAATTACGTATTCTTCCGCCGAAAAAGAAGAAATTTGACCGGAGGAAAAAAAAATTTAGCGAACAGAAAGCTAGATATGAAGTACGGAAGATAATTCGAAGAAATACAAAAGATTTTCTCGGTTACCTTAAAAAGGACGGCGGTAGATTTTTAGTTGAGGCAGAGAATTCGAGGCTATTTATACCCTTTAAAATATTGGGAGATGCCAGAAAGGGAAACCCTGGTGACAAAGTAGTTGCTCAGTTCTCCAGATGGGACCCTCCCGCAAAAATTCCAACCTGTAAAATCCTCCGAGTTCTAGGCCCTGGAGGTGAAGCTCAAACGGACCACTTAGGGATTCTGGCTAAATTTGGTTTATCTGCTAAATTTCCTCACAAGGTTGAAGAAGAAGCCAAAGCGGTGGCAAATTCTTTGACCAAAGCAGACCTGAAACACAGGGTCGATTACCGTAATATTTTTACAATTACAATCGATCCTCTTGATGCCAGAGATTTTGACGACGCTTTATCGTTAAAAAGTATTAATGACGACATATGGGAAGTTGGCGTTCATATTGCTGATGTTTCTCACTATGTGAGGGAAAACTCATCAATTGACAGGGAGGCCAAGAAGCGGGGTAACTCAACTTACCTGGTCGATGAGGTGGTTCCAATGCTTCCCCATAGTTTATCAAGCGGAATATGCAGTTTGATAGAGGGAGAAGAACGCTTAACTAAATGTGTGCTCTTTCGCTTTGGTCCAAAAGGTGAAATTTTAAAATCAGAAATTGTTGAAAGTGTAATCAAAAGCGACAAAAGACTGACTTATGAACAGGCGATACTGTTTCTGCAGTCTAATTCACTCGTACAAATCAAATCTGCCAAGCCACCTCCAAGTAGATACTCTGGAAATCCGGGAAAATCACTTCAGGAATTAGATGATCAGTTTCTTACTAAAATCGAAAATGCTATACAACGGCTTTGGAGCTTTGCTGCATCCTTACGCAAGAAACGCTTTCAACAGGGAGCTCTGAAACTGGATTCAGGGGATATTAAAATTCTGGTTGATGCAAACGGAGAACCCGAGGAAATTTTGCATTCTGAAAATGATGAAAGTCATCAACTGGTTGAAGAACTAATGCTTTTGGCAAATGAAACGATTGCCAAAGAATTTAGGAAAAAAAGCTTACCCGGAATTTTCCGGGTGCATCCAGATCCTGATGAAGAAAACCTTGAGGAACTAAGACATTTCTTGCATCTATTTGGAATCTCATGTGGGGAACTCTCTTCCCGAAAAGAGGTTACCAAAGCATTAGACGGAATAAATAAACATCCAATCAGTCAGGTACTCCGAATAAAATTTCTTCGTAGTCTCAAACAGGCATGCTATCGACATAGTCCCGATGGACATTATGGTTTAGCTAAAACAGATTATTTGCATTTCACTTCTCCCATACGTAGATACTCTGATCTTGTAGTACACCGTATTATTGAAGAATATCTCCGCAAGATTAAGACAAAAAAGCATGCTGTTGACCGCTTTGAGAGCCTTGCCAAGCATCTCTCTACAACCGAAAGAAATAGTGTAGATGCAGAGAGAGAATCAGTTAAAGATAAACTTTTACTTATGTATAAAAAAGAAATCGGTAGAAATCCACCTGTTCGACATAAGGCTATCATTACTGAAATCGGGCGGAGAGGATTCTTTGTGGAACTTAGAAATACTCTAGCTCGGGGTTTTGTTCCAATCCGCACACTGCCAAGAGATCTAAGATTCCGAGTGTCACAAAGCGGAACTTCTTTGATAGGGAAAAATCCGAGGAATCAACTTAAGCTTGGACAGGAAATTAATGTAGTAATCGATAAGGTTTTCCCTTCCGATAAACAGTTGGATTTTAGAATGGCTTAAACAAGCTTGCCATCATCATTGCCTCATACAAGTTGATTTGCTCAATGAAAGACTTTTATCAGCAAAAACTCGTTACAATATGGCAAAAAGCAGTGAATCTCTACAAATCTGGAAACTGCAAGGTCGATAGCTTTCCCATTGATGATGATCTTCCATTCCTTACCGATATGGGGATGAAAAAGATCGATGTGTTCGACTTCGCTGAGGATTGGATTTGTGAAGGTGAACCTGATCTGGCCACATTTGTCCTCATCCACGATCAGAGAAGGGACTACTTTTGGGAAGTACAAAACAAAGTTCCATCTACAAATATTTTGGATACCGGTACTCTGCCAGCTAAAGATGCAGAGATCGGTGGGATCCGTTGGTTGCCAAGGATTATTCCTAAAGCCAGGGCAAAACTAAAAGGAGAACTACCACGGGAAACCATGTTTTGTTGCGGGGGAGACCGGAATTTCTTTCATCAAAACAGAATACATCCTTCCGAATTTCTAGCACTTATTCGACGAGCCAAGGCAGATAATCAAAAAATTATCGACTGGGTCGTTCAACGGGCAAAAAGAATTTAATCCACAATTATTTATTTTATGAAATTTGAAAAATACCATGCATTAGGAAACGATTACCTTGTGTTCGATCCTCAGGGTGAAGAAAAAACTTTTACCAATGATGAAATAATTCGTATTTGCCACAGAAACTTTGGTCTTGGTTCCGACGGTATATTAATGGGGCCTCTTAGATCAGATATAGCAGATTTTGGACTTAGGATTCTCAATCCAGATGGAAGTGAGGCTGAAAAAAGTGGAAACGGTTTACGAATTTTTGCAAGATATCTACACGACTGTGAAATTGTAAACACTATCCCTTTTACTGTAGACACCTTAGGAGGTGTGGTAACTTGTGAAGTTTCCTCCAAACTGAATTCAATCGCCGTAGAAATGGGTCAAGTCAGCTTTCATAGTGATCTGGTTCCTGTTTCAGTAGAGGGCCATCCGCGCGAAGTAATTCAAGAAAATATCTCCGTTGGCGGACAAACCTATCAGTTTTATGCTGCAACGATAGGTAATCCTCACTGCGTGGTTCCTCTTCCTGAAATTTCTGAATCTCTCGCACTTCAACTTGGACCTGAGTTGGAAAATCATCCAATTTTCCCAAATCGTACCAATGTCCAACTCCTTAAGATAATTGATCGAAATAGAATAAGAATTGAAATTTGGGAGCGTGGTGCAGGATACACTCTTGCCTCAGGCAGTAGTAGCTCAGCAGCTGGTGCGGTCGCCCGAAAAATGGGTGCTTGTGATCAGGAAATTACTGTTGAAATGCCAGGAGGTGAAATTAACCTTGTTATTGACGACAGTTATAATGTGCAGATGACAGGTCCGGCAACTCGTGTCGCGACAATGCATCTTTATGAAGAATGCCTGAAGGCTTGAATTACTTCCTGCGGGCTATCCAAAACCTGCAGTCATCTGAATATTTATGCACTAATTTCGACTCTTCACAGATCTTGGATTTAAGAAGATCACGCTCAACAGAAAAACCCGTGTTGCTCAAATCCAATCGGACATCAGCAACTTCTGGGACATGAATGTAAAGCATTCCTTTATCCGTCTCTTCAAAACGATCACCAAATTCCAAAAGTTCCTGGTTTTGCTCTCCTTTTTTCCATCTCTTTTTTTCCGATANCCAAAATTTTTTCCACTTTTGCATCGTACGATCATGAGTAGTAAAAACGAAATATCCATTTTTTCTTAAAACCCGGTATGCTTCCTTCATAACCTGCTTTCTTTTTTCTCGCCCAGGAATCTGCATCAANCCATTGAATCCAAAGATGATACCATCAAAGGAAGCTTCTGGGAAACTCAGTGACAAGGCATCCTCGACTGAAAAAATAATTTCTTTTTGTGAAGATTTTCTCATTCGAATAGCCCGTTTGATCATTTCCCTGGAAAAATCTGTTGCAAGAAGGTTGGAATACCCAAGTTTATTGAGACCAAAAGCAATACGACCTGCCCCGCATCCAAGTTCTAAAATTTTCAAGTTCTTAGCCGGAAAAGTCTTAGTAAAAACAATTTTCTCCGAATTCCATAATCCCACCCTATTAGCTGCATCTTCATAATGGTCTAAAACTTTAGGTCTTGAAAAATAGTCTCTTACAATTCCTGAGGACACTTTATTCATGGATGTTTTAAACTAGATAAGTTGGAGTNAATCAATTGTCGTAAAATTACAAGATGGCGCTTGCAAATTTCCCTGAAAATTGTTTTGTTTATTAGCTTTTCTACCCATGAAAGCTACCATAAAAACACAAGGAAGTCAGTTTACGGTTCAAAAAGGAGACAAACTCTCCCTTAACCGTTTTCCTGACACTAATGAAGGTGATCAAGTAAAGATCGNTCAAGTACTTATGGTCGTCGATGAAGGTAAGGCTACTTTTGGTGCTCCAACAATTGAGGGGGCATCGGTGACTGCTAAAATTTTGGAAAATAAAAAAGATAAGAAAATTATTGTTTTTAAAAAGAAGCGCAGGCAAGGCTACAAACGCAGAAGAGGTCATCGCCAACATTTATCNGTAGTGGAAATTGAATCCATTGATTTAAAATAAAACTCCTAACTATAATTTCACATGGCTCATAAAAAAGGACAAGGAACTTCTAAAAACGGTCGCGACAGTAATAGTAAAAGGCTGGGTGTAAAAAAATTTGGTGGAGAAGAAGTACTGGCTGGTAACATTATTCTTCGCCAACGCGGTACAAAATATCATCCAGGAACAAATGTAGGATGCGGCAGAGATTTTACACTTTTCGCTCTTTCTCCGGGAAAAGTACAGTTTGATAAACTCCACCGCCTTGTTAACGTAGTCAGCGATTAAGCTCCTATTTTTTTAAAGGATTGGTTTCCTAAGTTTATCCTTACCCATGGAAGACCAAGATCAAAAAACAAATGTTCCACCGAGGAGCGAATCTCTTGGAACGGAGGAGTTAGTAACCCTCAGTTTTGAAGAAACAAGAGTACTTGGTTCATTAATTGAAAAGGAACTAACNACTCCTGAATATTATCCTCTTACGCTGAACTCTCTTGTGTCCGCGTGTAATCAAAAGAATAATCGCTTACCAAAATCAAGTCTGGAAGATGACCAGATCTCTAAAACCATTGAAGATCTAAGAATTAAAAGATTGGTTTACCGAGTCGATTTAGTAGGGTCACGGGTGCCCAAGTTTCAGCATAATGCTGAAAAAGAATTGGATTTAATCAAAGCAGAGCGTTCACTTATTGCAGAGTTACTTAATCGTGGTCCTCAAACATCCGGAGAATTAAATAGCAGAGCATCAAGAATGTTTGAATTTGACGGTCTTGAAGATGTTGAAGAAACTTTACAGGACATGATGGAAAGAACTCCTTCTTTGGTTGGCCAAATGGATCCCCGACCTGGTCAGAAAGAAAGAAGGTGGTTTCATAAGTTCGGACCACCTCCAGCTTTGGAAAACCTGAATGATGGATCATCTGTATATGTTCCAGCACCAGACCAAAGACTTGATAAAGTTGAAGAAATCTTAGGAGAATTTAAAGACTTGAAAGAGGAAGTAGAAGCTCTTCGTTATCAATTAAGAGATCTTTCTCACGAATACCGCAATTTTAGAAAACAATTCGAATAAAGTTTTACCTCTTCTTATAATCTAGCCGAATTATTCTCCAAAGAGTCAAGAAAGTCTTTGTAGGCACTTCTTAAGCCTTCAATCAATGGTATCTTGGCAGACCAACCTAAGGATTCAGCTAAGGAAATATCCAATTTTTTTTGTGGCATCCCATCAGGTTTGCTTAGATCGTTTGATATCATTCCATCAAACCCAACCTCTTCTTTTACTAGTTCTGAAATCTCTTGTATAGAATGATCTTTTCCAGTTCCAAGATTCACCCAATCTGGAGGGTTTTCTAATTCTAATAAAAATAACACTCCAGAAGCCAAGTCATCAACATGCATCAGCTCACGTCTAGGATTGCCTGTTCCCCAGATTGTGACTTCCTGCAATTTACTTTCTTGTGCCTCATGGAACCTTCGAATAAGTGCTGGTAAGACATGAGAGTTTTGAGGGTGATAATTATCACCCGGGCCGTAAAGATTTGTTGGCATAGCACTGTGAAAAAGAACACCGTATTGCTCCCTGTAATGCCTGCACATCTCAAGTCCGGCAATTTTAGCTAAGGCATAGGCCTCATTAGTCTTTTCAAGGGGACCTGTTAGAAGATATTCCTCCCTNATCGGTTGTTTCGATTCACATGGATAAATACAAGAACTTCCCAGATTCAAAAACCTAGACACGCCATTCTTCCATGCAGAGTTAATCAAGTTTGCGTTAAGCACCAGATTTTGATGAATAAATTCAGCAGGATAAGTGGAATTTGCATAAATTCCTCCTACTCGGGCAGCGGCGTTAATTACAACATCTGGTTTTTCAGAATAGAAAAACTCCTCAACCCTTGACTGATCAAGTAAATCCAACTGTTCTCTACCCCTCACAATTAAATTAAACTCAGAACGATCTTTTTTTAAAGCCCTTACCAAGGCAGAGCCAACCATTCCACGATGGCCGGTTATAAAAACTTTGGTCATCAGGAAAGATTAGCTTTGGCCAACGCAAATTCTCGCTGAGCAAGCTTCATATCTTCTTCTACCATTAAGGATACCAAATTCTTAAATGTGGTTTTGGGCTCCCACCCAAGTTGTTGTTTAGCTTTTGCGGGATTCCCAATTAGTAACTCTACTTCAGCCGGTCTTTCATATTTTTTATCAAACCCGACAAACTCATTCCAATCCAGGTCTAGACAAGCAAAAGTTTCCTCTAAAAACTCCCTGACTGTGTGTGTTTCATTTGTCGCAATCACATAATCATCTGGTCTATCCTGCTGGAGCATCAACCACATCGCCTCAACATATTCCTTGGCATATCCCCAATCCCTCTTGGAATCCAAATTGCCTAAGATTAATTTCTTCTGTAATCCAAGCTTGATACGGGTGGCTGCACGAGTAATTTTTCTGGTTACAAAAGTTTCACCTCTTCTGGGTGATTCGTGATTGAACAAAATTCCACTGCTTGCGTGCATATTGTAGGACTCCCTGTAATTAACGGTCAACCAATGAGCATAAACCTTTGCNCATGCGTATGGTGAACGAGGCCAAAACGGTGTAGTTTCAACCTGTGGAACTTCCTGCACCTTTCCATACATCTCGGAAGAAGAAGCTTGATAATATCTCACTTTACCAACTAAACCTGCTTCCCGAATGGCTTCAAGAATACGAACGGCACCCAATCCAGAGACATCCCCTGTGTATTCAGGAATATCAAATGAAACCCGNACATGGCTTTGAGCACCCAAATTATAAATCTCATCTGGTTGTAATTGATACAGGAGTTTTACCAATTGTACCGCGTCTGCGAGGTCACCATAATGAAGATATAAGTTGGTATCATCGACCAACGGGTCTTTATAAAGATGATCCAATCGATCAGTATTAAAAGTAGAAGCTCTTCGAACAATGCCGTGGACTTCATATCCTTTATCCAAAAGTAATTCTGCAAGATAAGACCCATCNTGACCAGTAATACCAGTTACAAGTGCTTTTTTCATAGTCAAATGAATCATACCCCCTTTGTTGTTAATCGTAAAGAGCAGTTTCTTTTTCTTAAAATCAAGAAGTTGACAGAAGATGGAGTGTCAATAGATTGTATTATTTCTTAAATAAGGGGGATTAGCTCAGTTGGTTAGAGCGCATGCATGACACGCATGAGGTCGGCAGTTCGAATCTGCCATCTCCCACCACTTTGAACTAAGTTTTTTTATGACTGAAACAAAAAAAAGTAAGGTGGAATGGATTATCATTATTGGACTTGCCACTCTATTTGGTGCAATTTGGCTTTTAGCTCATTGGAACCTCTCGCGACAACCACCCCATCACAAGGGACCTGGCAGCGTGGGATATGAAGACCCCACTCCTATTCCCGTAAAATTAGAAACTAATTCTACTCAATGAGTAAGCTGGTATGCATCAGCGGATGCTCAAAAGGATTGGGTCGTGCTATGGCGGTCGAATTCCATAAACGAGGCTGGAAAGTTGCCGGAGGAGCCCGAAATGAGGAAGCCTTGGGAAACCTTAAAGAAGAAATCGGAGGTTCATGTTTTTTTCAGGCTTTTGATGTAAGTAAATCAGAAGAAGTGGAAAATTTTGCTCAATCCGTTGAAGAGAATCTGGGGGTGCCAAATCTTCTGGTTAATAACGCAGGAATCATCAATAAAAACGCTCCTCTCACTCAAATCTCTCCTGAAGAATTTGCATCGGTTTTATCGATAAACTTAGGGGGAATTCACAATATGATTCGTTCTTTCGTTCCTCGAATGGAAAAAAGAGGAAATGGTATAATCGTTAATTTTAGTTCCTACTGGGGACAATCGACCGCCCCAGAAGTTGGCCCTTACTGTGCAACAAAATGGGGAGTCGAAGGNCTNACNCGCTCCCTNGCNCAGGAATTACCNCNGGGACTAGCGNCGGTAGCCTTCAACCCGGGAATTATCAATACGGATATGCTTCGTTCCTGTTTTGGAGATGGTGCTNCTTCGCATGAGAATCCAGTAGATTGGGCGAAGCATGCAGTTAGCCGACTTGAGAAAATTGGACTCCCAGACAACGGTCAGACCATTATTGGACAAACTTAAAATAATCTTGGCTATTGCTACAAGCCAATCGTTTTCATAGGAAGATTCTATGCTAGTACATACAGTAATTTTTTGGCTCAAAAAGAAGCTTTCGGAAGATCAAAAAGTGGTGTTTACCAACGAGGTTAAGACTTTGGGTGAAATATCTTCAGTNGAAAGTTTTCATNTTGGAACGCCAGCCCCCACNCCNAAAAGNCCAGTGATCGANGATAGTTACGATTATGCNATCACNGTNGTNNTNAAAGANATGGANGCTCANGACGACTATCAGGTGGATCCCATTCACCTAGACTTCATTGATAAATGTAAGGATTTTTGGGAACGGGTCGTCATTTACGACGCAGACTAAGGCTTTAATTATTTGATATGGATTGACCTGAAAGAAAGCGAATNAATCCATACGCCAGAACAACGGCCATTGGTCCAATCACAAAGCCTTGAGGTCCGTAAGACAACAGACCTCCAATGATGCCAAGAAAAAGCATGAAACTGAGCCATGCACCTTGTTCATGTAATCTCTTTCCCATGCCTGCACGGAAACGGCTAATTCCATAGTTCAAAAGCAAACTTAGGGATGCGAGGATTAATGCCGTAATGGGTTCACCCCTCGACCATACGAGGGATGCCAAGGGCAACCAAATCATGGCACTTCCCACCACCGGGACCAGCCCAGCAAAAGATCCAAGAAAGAAAACGGGGAGAAAAAAGAAACCCCCAACAAAATAGGCAACTAATCCAAGAGAGAGTCCTCTAAAAATTGAAGTCAGGAGAGTGTCGCTTAAGAGGCGTAGGGTGATTTTCTGATGGAGTTTAAACCATGTCTCGACCTCTTTTTTTTCAAAACCTCCAAATTTCATGGCTTGTTGAACAAAACTTCCTCCGTGTGCATAGAGAAATGAAAGTGCAATCAAAGCAAGTGCAAGTTCAGCTACAAATCCCCTCGTTCCCTTGAATAAGAACTCCAAAAAAGAACCAGAAAATTGTCTAGTATCTCCCAAAAGGTTTTCCACAAACTGAACCGCTTTACCTTCATCNATAGGCAACCTNGGATATATCGATCTCATCTCTGAAATCCTCTGACCCACACTTTCTAAAAGAATCTGCCTCCCTTCATCCTCTCCTAGAGCNAAGGATACAACCATATTTCCAAAACTTTGCGGAGTCTTTGATGCCTCCACCAATAAAAGAAGAATAGGTGAGAGCATGAAAAAAACTAAAGTTAATGTGGACAGAATAGCGGAAAATTCTGAAAGACGATTACTCGGAAGTTTCGATCCGACTTTGTGGACTAAACGATAGATTGGTCGGTAAAAGACCGGATAGGTTAGAGCAGCCAAGGAAATCGCAAAAAGGATAAATTCAAACAAAGGCTTAAAAGTACCCCACAGGGGAATTAGAACAAAGATTAGGGCAACAAGCAGAAGACCTCGTCTCTTCCATAGGTGCCAAAAGGCATTTCTTTTCAACGAAAGCAAATCCATGCCATTTTCTGAATCACTATGATCTTTTGAATCAACGCTCATGACTTGGAAACAGCAAGTTGATCTTGATGACGTCGAAGAAAAATTCCGGTATTTGTTCTTTGCTCAGATAATTGATCTGGAGATCCCTTAAAGACTAGTTCCCCACCTTTATGACCACCTTCGGGTCCAATTTCCACGACATGATCCGCCAATCGAATGACATCTAAATTATGTTCGATCACCACCAAAGTATTNCCTGCATCCCGCAAGCGGAACAATAAATCCATTAGTTTTTGCACATCCAACCAATGAAGACCCGTGGTCGGCTCATCAAGCAAATATAAAGCNCTCCCGGCTTGCTTTCTGCTAAGCTCGAGAGATANTTTGAGACGTTGGGCTTCTCCCCCAGAAAGAGTGTTAGAGGGTTGCCCAAGCTTTAAATAGCCTAAACCAACCGCNTCCAANGTCTCCAGTTTNCCAAGAATAGGAGGTTGCTTTGCAAACACTTCCTTCGCCTCCTCGACGCTCATATCCAAAACCTCGGCAATATTTCGACCTCGAAACCNAACCTCCAAAGTTTCCCGATTATAGCGCATGCCATGACAGCTTTCACAAGGAATGTAGACATCGGCCAGNAATTGCATATCTAACTTGACCATACCGTCTCCCTTACACCTTTCACATCTGCCTCCAGGCAGATTGAAACTGAAACGACCAGCTGTATATCCGCGAACACGGCTAAGTGAACATTGAGCATAAAGCTTTCTTAATTGATCAAAGAGTTTTACGAAAGTAGCAGGGTTCGATCTCGGACTNTTACCGATTGGNGATTGATCCACCCGAACCACTTGATCAAAGTGCTGCAACCCGTCAATTCCTGAACTTTCACCGGGTAATTGTTTGGAACGATGCAATTCAAGGGCAGCTGTTTTNGCTAACACTTCATTGACNAATGTACTCTTTCCCGACCCTGATACCCCGCAGACCACAGTTAGTAAACCAATGGGAAATGCAACATCGATTTGCTTTAAATTATTTGCTCTCGCTTTTTTGACTTTAAGAAAATTCTTCGATGGTTTCTTTGAACGAAAATCTTTNTGCACCGATTCTTTNCCGGAGAGAAAATTTCCACTGACACTTTTGTCACTTGCGATACATGCCTTAACATCACCNGAAAAAAGCAACTCCCCTCCTTTCACTCCCGGTCCTGGCCCCACTTCAATCAAGTGGTCGCAGGCAAGCAGGGTATCTGCATCGTGTTCGACGACCACTACGGTGTTTCCACGATCTCGCAGCCCATGAACAACCCCAAGCAGACGATCATGATCAGCCGGATGAAGACCCACGCTCGGTTCATCCAATGCATAGGTAACACCGACCAAGCCCATGCCCAACTGAGTCGCAAGCCTTGATCTTTGTGCTTCCCCACCACTGAGACTCTTATAAGCACGATCTAAAGTCAGATAACCAAGTCCTACTTCATTGATGAATCCGAGCCTTTGTTCAAGACCATTATACGCATCTGAAACCTTCGAAAAAAGTTTTTGATTTTTTGCATTTGGCTTAAGAAAATCCCAGGCTTCCCTAGCAGAAAAGTTGAGAAAATCACCTAAGGATAAATTATTAACCAAAACCGACCGAGCGAAAGAGGAAAGTCTTTTCCCTTTGCATTCAGGACAAGTTTTTCCTTGTTGATACGCAAGAAGTTTTGCCCGTAAGGTTTCACTAGAAGTAGTTCTCATTGTATTCTCCAGGTCCTTTAAGATTCCTGGAAAAACTTGTTTCTTCGCTTTGCCCCGACCTGCCTGTAACTTTAGAACAAATTCTTTTTGGGGATCTCCAAAAAGCAAAAGCTCTTTTACTTCCTCCGGAAAATTCTCCCAAGATTTACGATTATCAAAAGGAACCTGTTCGGCTAAAGCTTTAAGAATATTCTTTCTTAAATTGATCATCTTTCTTGAGCCTAATCTCCAAGGTTTTATTGCTCCTTTGCCAAGTGTAAGAGATGGGTCGGGAATGACCAAGTCCTCTTTAAAGGACAAAACATCGCCTATCCCATCACAAGTTGCACAGGCACCACTTGGATGATTCCAAGAGAAATGACGGGGAGTTAGTTTTGGATAAACCGTTCCACAACTTTCACAAGCAAGAGTTTGGGATAAATGGATCTCTTTTTTTTGCTCTCCAGAATCTATCCACGCAATCGCTCGTTCTTCACCTTCCTTAAAAGCCAACTCCAGGGAATCTGCCAGACGAGAGCGATTGGATTCTTTTATTACAAATCGATCAATCACAATCTCCACTATTAATTCACGGCCCGCACTTTTTTCAGGGAGTAGGTCGTAATCATCCAATCTTTTAATTTCACCATCGATACGGACGCGTTGATATCCTCTCCGTTCCAATGATTCAAATTCTTCACGTAAAACCGACACTTTCGCGGTCATAAATGGAGCTAAGAGCATCAGTCGGTTACCTTCCCCAACCTGCATAACTTCATTCACACAATCATCCAGTGAACGCTGAGAAACCTTCGATCCATCGATTGGGCAATGAGGTATACCGATAGTTGCCCAAAGTAGCCTGGCATAATCTGCAATCTCCGTGGCACTGGCAACAGTGCTTCTTGGCCCGGATGAACCGGCAAAAGCTTGGCCTATGGCAAGTACAGGAGAAAGACCCTCCACAAAATCTACATCCGGGCGCCTCACTTTTTCCAAAGCCTGCCTTGCCTGAGTGGAGAGACTTTCTACATATTTCCTATGCCCTTCAGCAGCCATTACATCGAAAACCAATGAAGACTTACCGGACCCACTGACTCCAGTAACTCCAACTAGTTTACCTCTTGGAATCTCAACAGTTAGGTTTTTTAAATTATTTTCACGGGCTCGCTTGATAAAAATACATCCCTCATCAAAACCTGAATTTCCCTTTTTTTTCGCAACCATGAATAGAAAATTTTATGTATTAAAACCTATCGAGTGCCAATACCAATGGAAATCAATTTGCGTAGATTTAGGGTTGGATATTGAATTAGAGAATGTCTAAACCAAAACTATTTGTAAAAGAGGGTTGTCCGTGGTGCGTAGACGCCCTCAATTATTTTAAATTAAAATCAATCAGTCTTGATATTATTGATGTAAGAAAAGACCCTACTCAAATGAATGAACTTATGAAAGTGAGTGGGCAGAGCATGACCCCTACTTTACAAAACGGGGATTTCGTGGTTGCCGATTTTGATATCCAGGAATTCGAAGACGCGATGTCAAAAAATCCTCAGGAAGCGGCTAAACTTGGATTCTAATTTGTGCTTTCTTTACAAAAGCTAGTAATTCTCGACAAGCCTTTTTCAATGATCTCGTCTGAGGTGGCATAGCTCAATCTGATATATCCATCCGAACCAAAGGCATGTCCTGAAACCACAGCCACTTTTTCTTTCTCAAGCAATTGATTGGAAAAGTCTTCTGAACTCATTCCTAGTTCGGATATATTGGGAAATAAATAGAAGGCACCTTGTGACCTTAGACAGCTGATCCCATTAATTGCATTCAAACCATCCAGAAGCATGAGTCTTCGCCGGTCGAAATGAACGAGCATCTCATTCACCGCCTGCATCGCTGATGACCAGTTTTGAACTGCTGCAAGAGCACCATATTGTGAAAAAGTGGTTGCATTCGAAGTCGTTTGACTCTGCAGGGAAGCAACGGCCTTGGCGATTTCAGGATTTGCAACCAAGGTTCCCAATCTCCATCCGGTCATGGAAAAGGTTTTGCTGAAACCGGAGACTGTTATCACCCTTTCAGCGGCCTCGGAAGAGAAACTGGCAGGTCGATAGTGAGTAGATCCATCGTATAGAAGATATTCATAAATTTCGTCAGACATGACCAACAAATCTTTTTTACAGGCCAACTCAACAATCTCTTCCATTTCCGATTTTTCGTAAAGACAACCCGTTGGGTTGGAAGGGCTATTCAATATAATTAATTTCGTAGCAGGGGTAATGGCCTCTTCGATTTGAGCAGCAGTGACTTTAAAGCCTTGTTCGTCTCCAGCTAAAATAATTTTAGGCTGAGCTCCTGCGAGTTTGACCATCTCCGGATAACTTACCCAATAAGGAGCAGGGATGATTACTTCGTCTCCTGGTCCGCATGTGGCCAGGATAGCCAAGTAACATGAATATTTGCCGCCCGGGCTTACAACCACTTGAGCAGAGTTTGCCTCAGTCAGTACTCCATTCTCGTGATACTGATCCGCTAGTGCTTGACGAAGATCAGGTATTCCTGCGGCTGGGGCATATTTTGTCTTCCCTTCCGCTAACGCTTTTGCACATGCTTCTTTAATGAAAGCAGGTGTATCAAAGTCTGGTTCACCAGCACCAAAGCCGCAGACATCTTCACCGGCTGCTTTTAACGCTTTTGCTTTCGCATCAACTGCAAGAGTTGGAGAGGGGGATACATTTTTAGCCCAAGGAGATAGATAATTATTTTTCATTGAAACAAAACGAAGCTAGAAGAAACCAAATTCCAAGCAAGTCGAAAGATTAGATTAATCGGTGGAGCGATAAAGTTTTGGGTCGACCTGTATGGGTTGGACAAGATTTTCAGGACGAAAAAGGGATTCATCTAAATCTAAACTCAGAGCAGCGGATATAACTTTCATTCGAGTGACTGAGCGGGATTTTCGATCACGACAGTCAATTTCCTTAACGATCCATCGGTGTCCCATTTTTTTAAAACTACGCAGAATTAAAGTTCTCTCAGCAATCTGTCCCTTTCCTAAAGCTTCAACTCTCAGAGGAGCACTAAATTCATCATCCAATGCCAAAGTTATTTTTTGCCAGTGAGGTTTAACCTTAGTCACCCAAGGAGGGCAGGTAAAATCAAAGATATGGGCAGGTCTACCAGCCACTTTACCTGAATTTTTATATTTTCCGTCCCAGAAGACAAAGGGCATAAGCAAATCAAAAGGAGTTTGGTTCATACCCTGAACCAGCGGTTCTAAGGATTCTTCGGGAGAAATTAAAGTTGGTCCAGGTTCATTTGAGGTAAAATTCCAAAACTTAGGATCTTCGCCATTTTTAAAAAGAAAGTTAGTAAAATTATTCTTTTGCGTGTTATGCCCCACGGACAAACGCGACACTCCACTTCCGAGGAATGGACCATAAAGAATACCGGTCTTGACAGTTTCACTCCCCCGACTGGGCATGTGGCGAAGTTGAATTTGCAAACTGTAGCCTTCGTGAAATCGACTACCATTCGATTCACTAAGAAGGAAACTTCGATAATCCGAAAGGCGCTCCTGGGCTGATTCTACGCTTAAAATCTTGGAAAAGCCACGGACTGGGAAACGAACAGAAGATTCGAGTGTAAATGCTGTCGTAGCTAAGACGAGAAAGGCTAAGAAATAATTGCCCACCTTACAGGGCCGAAATAATTATTCTGACTTGTTACCTTCAGCCGGTGCTTTCTCTCCAGGAATCACTGGAACAGGAGCCGGGGCCACGGGAACGGAATCTGAAGCAGTAGGCGGAACTTCGATATCAGTTGGGCTCGGTGGGGCCACATTTGGGTCTGGTGTCATTTCCACTCCAGTGCGTTGCAGGGTTTCAACCTCTCCAGCCTGGCCTTGGTAAGTTACATAAAGGAGAACTGCTAAAATAAAAAATCCCAGTATTCCCCAAACAGTAAGCTTAGTAAGTTGGGCAGCAGACCCAGCTCCCAAAACTTGATCAGCAGCACCGCCCCCGAGAGCAGAACCCATGCCTCCGGATGTTCTTTGAATAAGAATAAGAAGCACGATGACGAGGCAAAGTAAAATAAGCAGGGTAGTCAAAATAATGGTCATAACTCCTCCTTTTATGTATGAAAGATCTAAGCAACGCAATTCGATTTAACGAACGCCTAGCCTATCTAGAAGAGTTTTCAAATCAATTTCGTCTTGGAAAGAAAAAGTGATTTTTCCATTTCCGCCAGGGTTTGCCTGAATTTTTACTTTCCTGTTAAGGACTGAAGTTGCTTTTTTAGCCAAAGGAGCAAATTCAGCATTTCGAGCACTACTACTCGAGAGTTCCTTATTTGACTCAACCGATAATCTTTGAATTTCTTCTTCGCACCTGCGAACAGACCACCCATTTTTGACAATTTCACCTGCCAAGGAAACACGAAGTTGCGGGCTATTTAGGCCTAAGAGAACTTTAGCATGCCCGGGGCTTATCTTCCCATCCGCCAATAAGGTCCGAAGTTCTTCCTCAAGTTGAAGAAAACGCATCGTGTTGGTTATATATGATCGGCTCTTCCCCACTCTTTCGGCGACTTTAGCCTGCGTCAAACCAAACTCTTCAACCAAAGAATGATAACCCATTGATTCCTCGAGAGGATTGAGCCCTTCTCTTTGTAGGTTTTCTATTAATGAAAGGCTCGCTGAAGAAATCTCAGTAGTGGTCATTACTCTAGCGAGAATTTTACCACGTTTGAGAAATTGATGAGCACGCCATCTCCTTTCTCCAGCAATCAACTGATAATCATCGTGAATTCTTCGAACAACCACTGGTTGAAGTAACCCTTCCGATTCTATACTGGCAGCCAATTCTTTAATTGATTCCGGATCGATGGTTTTCCTCGGTTGATATGGATTGGGGACAATCTGATCTGTTCNAATCTCCAATAATTCAGCATNCTGACCAGAANTACGNCCCGAAGGAACCGTGCTNTGATTAACGAGTTCCGTATTGGCAGTCTCAGTTGGTAATGGTACCNANTCGACAGNAGTNGAAGGNTTATTAACCGGGGCAGTTCCTCCTGANATNAGACTACCTAATCCCCNGCCCAATCTGGATGGTGNTTTTGCCATGGTTATTTCTGCGGAACAAAAAGTTCTTTTCCAACAAACACTTTGGTAGGATCGNNAATCTGGTTGGCATCAATTATCCACTTTACCTTTGATTCATATTTTTTGGCAATACTGCTGACCGTCTCTCCTTTTTCCACTTTATGAACAAAGCCTTTCTGAGGATAATCCGTTGAGAAAGTCTTCGCAGGTGTTGGCGTGGCCGTGCTCTTGGAAACAGTTTCGAACCCATCATTCATCTGCTTGATAAGTTCCTGCATCTGTTGGTTAACACTGGTTTGCATCGTTGCTTGTGATCCTGTGTTCGCCTGTACTCTTTTTTCGAGAGATGATAGTCTGCTATTGATTTGAATCACTTGGGCCGCAGAAATGCCTTGGTCTGAATTAGCTTTCTTGGAAAAGCTATCGACCACCACTCTCAACTGAGCATTCTCTCTTCGTAAGAGCTCAACCTCACTTCGCAATCCAGCTAGTTCACGAGAAATCAGTTCCAAATCTTGTTTAAGATTTGCTACTTGTACATTGCCCCATGAAGTAAAAGGAGAAAGAAGGAAAATCCCAAAAATTAATTTATAAAATATATTCTTCATAATCCACCACATTAACGAAAGTAAATGTAGTTTGTATTGGATTCAAGAAATCTTTCGCAGATTAATGAAACTTTTCTGATACCAATGGCGAATTCGAGGAAAAAGTTATTTGACAGGGTTGCTTGAAGGAAAAACCTCTTAAAAAATCTGAGACAACTAGCATTTTACCGCCTGGCTTTTGTAACTGAAGAATCTGTAAAATGCCTTCCCCCGTTCCAAGCATAAGTTTCGAATTTTCAACTATAAGTTCACCAGGTCTCAATTGTTTTGCACCAGAGATTTTACATTCTCCCACACGAAGAGGCATATCTTCGTAAAAGAAAACGCTACCTGGCCATGCCCTAAATGCGCGACTCCTCCACTCCAATTCCTCTGCGGTTAGAGAAAAATCAAAGTATGAATCCTCTTTCCCCAATTTACGGCAGTAATTGACTCTACTTGGGTCCTGTTCCCTTTCTTTAGCCTCTCCGTTAAGTAGCTCAGTTAGATTTCGATCAATCACAGGAACACAGGCTTTTGCTAATTTATTCCTTAAAGAAGCACCTGTATCATTCTCAGTAATGGGGACTGGTTCTTGATCAATGATCGGTCCGGCATCCATTTTTCTTACCATCCTCATTAGCGTCACTCCTGTCTCCTTTTCCCCACAGGCCAAAGATGTTTCAATTGGCGAGGCACCCCGATATGAAGGTAACAAGGAAGCATGCAGGTTGTAACAACCATGTTTTGCAGAATCCAAAAATTCTTGGCTGAGAATATGTCCGTAAGCCATAACCAAAACCAAATCTACATCTTTTTCTTTTATCCACTTATTTTCTTCTGCACTCGGCTTAACCGGAGTTTCCACTTCCAAGCCTGATTCCAATGCCCATACTTTAATAGGATTTGGTTGCAACTTCCTGCCTCGACCACTCCTACGGTCGGGTTGCGAAAGAACTCCTAAAACAGAGACTCCGTTTAATCGGCTAAGATAATCAAGCATCGGCAAAGCGATTGCATCCGATCCACAAAATATAATTTTTTTAAAGTTGGAATAGTTCAATCAAACCTATCATGAATTGCTCAGAGTTTTCACTCAATTTAATTCAGGAACAAAAAAAGCCGCTTACAAGCGGCTAATATTAAAATTGAAGGTATCTTTAGCTTTTTTTCTCTTCCTTATACCGGGCTTCTTTACCAGCAAGTGAAAACTTAAGTGGACAACCAGCCAGACCAAACTTGTTATGAATACCCTTTTCTAAATACCGACGATAAGGATCTCCCAGCTTATGTTCACGATTGCAAAAAAGTTTAATCCGAAAGGGTCGATTCTCTACCTGTACCGCATAAAATACTTTAAATCTCTTCCCTTTGATTTTAGCCGGTGGACGATGTTCCCACATTTCGCCAATTAATTTATTAAGGGCTGAGGTTGAAATCGACTTGTCCAATCTAGTATTTAAATCACGTCCCATTTGCAGAAAATCTTTGATTGCATGGCCAGTCTGAGCAGAGACAAAACAAACTGGAGAATCAGGTAAAAAGAAAAGTTCTTTGCGAATAGACTTTAGATAGCTTTTACGGAAATCTTTTTCATCCTCATATCCAGGAAGCGGATCTTTCCTAAAGCCTTCCAATGCGAGATCCCATTTATTAACAAGAATCGCGAGTGCCCTTCCCTCCTCTAACACATGACCAGCGAGAATTTTGTCCTGCTTTGTGACTCCTTCTCTCGCATCGAGAACAAGAAAAACAATATCCACTTCCTCAATTGCATGTTTGGTACGAACTGCGGAAAAATAATCTAAAGAACTGTCTACGCGTTTCCTTCTCTTAAGACCAGCCGTATCAAAAAGCCTAAATTTCCAGGGCTCTTGATCTTCTCCAACATCATAATCAAGATCCAACTCAACGGTTTCTCTCGTGGTACCGGGAACATCGCTTACAATCAATCTCTCCATATTAAGCAATCGGTTACATAAAGATGATTTCCCCACATTGGGTCGCCCGATAAAGGCAATTCTGGTACGTAAATCGCGGTCACCTTCCTTCAATGGAGGAAGCTCCGGTAGTAATTTCAGTAATAATCGAGAAAGTAAATCAATCCCATGATCGTGCTCAGCTGAAACTAAAACCACATGCTCAAANCCNAGTTTTCCAAATTCAGCAGAAGANTAATTTTTCTCAGGTTCATCTATTTTATTNACGACGAGGACAGGTGATTTCCCCATTTTGCGNAATTTAGACGCTAAAGTTTCATCCAATGGAAGCAGTCCTTCTCGACCATCCACTACAAANAAAAGAAGGTTAGCTGCCTGAATGGCAAATTCTGCCTGATCCTCGGTAGCATCCTGAATTTCTTTGGGGGTCATTTCGGGTAACATTCCAATCCCTCCGGTATCCATCAGGGCAAAGCCATCAGGGGAATCAGCAACCACGACATCACGCGTTACACCTGGTCGATCATGAACAATNGAAATNCGTTTACCCGCCAAACGATTGAACANACGACTTTTTCCTACATTGGGCCTTCCCACAATAGCTACACTCACTTGTCCACTCATTATAAATTAANTGGAAATCTTAAACCGCTGCNGAGGCATGTTCCTTNTCCGCCTGCACAGATTCNACAAATTTCTCGATGCGATCGGNTGCNTCGANCAGTTTGTCATAGGATGTGGAAAANCTTGCCCTCACATGGTTTTTCCCATGAGGACCNAAAGCAGTACCGGGAACGACTGCAACTTCGTGCTCACGNAGAAGACGATGACAGAAATCCACTTCATTTAGGCCCANNGACTGAACACTTGGAAATGCGTAAAAGGAACCCCTCGGCAAATGACAACTTAATCCCATTTGATTGAAACGGCGGACAATGAAATCTCGGCGTTTTTGGTATTGCTCACGCATCCGCTTAACATCGTCAGCCCCATGACGAAGTGCTTCAATGGCAGCTTCCTGGCTCAAAATCGGTGCACACATCATGCAATACTGATGGATTTTCATCATGGCCTCGATTAACCAATCGGGACCACATGCGAATCCAACCCTGAAACCAGTCATGGCAAAGCCCTTGGAAAAGCCATGTAGTAAGATCGTTCTTTCCTTCATTCCTGGAAGATCGACGATACTCACATGCTCTCCCTCATAAGTTAGTTCCGCATAAATTTCGTCGCTAATAACGATAAGATTTTTTTCCACTGCAAATTCTGCGAGCCTTTCCAGCTTCTGCTTATCGGCAGTTCCTCCAGTTGGATTGGTGGGGAAATTTAGCAAAAGGACTTTGCAACCAGGCTGCCATGCTTTTTCGAAAGCTTCCGGATCTAAGGAAAAGGATTGTTCGGGNATAGTTCCAACGGGAATGGCTTCACCAAAAGCAAGGCTTACACTCGGAGCGTAGGAAACATAACAAGGCTCATGGTAGAGTACCTTGTCTCCGGGGTTAAGAATTGCTCGCAAAGCAATATCGATGGCTTCCGATACTCCAACTGTAACAAGAATCTCNGATTGAGGATCATAATCAGGTCCAAAAAAGGAAGAGACATANGNNGAAATTTCTTTGCGTAAACTGAGCAGTCCACGGTTGTCGGTGTAAGAAGTCTTTCCCTTCTCAAGTGCAAAAATGGAAGCTTCCCGAATTTTCCAAGGTGTGATGAAATCAGGTTCGCCAATTCCCAAAGAAATTGCCTGAGGCATCTCCGAAACAATTGCAAAAAAATCCCTGATTCCCGAGCGGGGCAGGTTTTGAACATGTTCAGCAATGNAATCCTTTGGGTTCATTTACCTTTAAGCACTTACCGGAGGCTTCTCGTAGGCCTCCCCANCTTTGGCCAAGAGATGTCCGTGTTCCTTGTAGGATCTGAGTAAAAAATGAGTGGCGGTTGAAAGCACACCNTCGATCGTTGAAAGTCGCTCGGAAACAAAAGANGCCACNGCATGTAAATTCTTACCTTGAACNATCACCATNAGATCNTAGGCACCTGACATTANNTGACAGGCCTCTACCTCATCGAANTTAGAAATCCTATGAGCTAAACGATCAAAACCTCCTTCTCTTTCNGGNCTTATTTTGACCTCAATTACTGCTCGTACAGAATCGGATGGANNTTTNGATGGATGNAGGAGNGGAACCCAACCCAATAATGATCCATTCTCTTTTAATTCATGCAGTTGTTTTTCAACATCCTCTACNGCAAGCCCGAGTATTTTGGCGAGCTTGGANGAATCAGGATCTGCAGTTTCTTGAAGAATTTTGAGTAAGTCACTCATAATGAAAAGGTTCTATACTAGTTAAGACGCCTGAAAGGTAAAGAAGCAAAGCCTAGGTTTCTAGATGTAGGAGTAATCGGAAGATTGCATTCAATCCAATAGAATGTGTTATTTGCTCCTCTTTTACCATTCTCTTAAGATTCTTTACAGAGTGTAGTTCGGTCACAAGTTCTTCGTGCTGATCGAATTCTAGTTCCGCAGTCTTCATAACATTTTCAACCACAACAAAATAACATTGATTGGAAAGTATGGCAGCATTTGGCCGAGCAGTCCCGATCAAGGTTGCATTCTCACCAACATAGCCTGTTTCTTCCTTCAATTCTCGCAAACCTGCTTCGATGGGATCTTCACCTTTTTCAATTACGCCTCCAGGAGGTTCCAAAGAAAACTCTTTGGTCCCATAGCGAAACTGCCGGACCAAAACCAATTCCTGCTTTGGAGTAATTGCCAATACATTGACCCAAGAATTTGTATCCAACACAAAAAATTCTCCTTCTACCCCATCAGATCTTCGTCGAAGACGCTGTTTATAAACTTCAAAAATCCGACAATCGGAATGTAAGTGGTTTTCTTTTAAATCCCATGGACTTAGAGAGTTATCAGACATTCAACAAAATCTCTTTTTCAGCAAATTCTGCGACATCCTTATAAATAGGCACTTCTTCGGACTCCGCCTGCTTTTGCCATTCTGCAGTGATCGGCTTTCCTGTTTTAACAAGTGCTCCCCTCATTGATGCATTCAAGCCAGTTTGAGGGTCGATCCATTTATCCCCAACGACCCAGCATTGCTGAGGGTCTAAATCAAATTTATCAATCATTTCAAATTCAAATTTTGGAGATGGCTTTCGGTATCCGTCGGTGGCAGTTGGTTCCTCGGGGGCAATACAAATTTCAGTAAAAAAGTCTTTTGGCCAACCAAAGTCTTGAAACATTTTTTTATTACACGCATAAACATCCGACCATTCATAATATCCACGGGCAATTCCAGATTGATTCGTGTGCATAAAGAGTAAATATCCTGACTGCCTAACACTGTAAAGTGCATTAGAAATCCCTTGAATAATCTCAACTTCCTCAGGGTCTTTTAGGTAGTGAGCATCTCGAATTAATGTTCCATCACGATCGAGAAAGAGTGCCTTACCTTCAGCCATCTAGTTGACCAAACCAAGAATTTCTTCTGGTGATACCGTGGCTGTTCCCAC
>NHDJ01000019.1 GCA_002167265.1 Verrucomicrobia bacterium TMED56
ACGCACTCTTGTCATTGCGAGGAGGGAAGGTAGTGACCGAAGCGGCAATCCATCGTGTCTCGCACAACGCGAGCGACTTGTCTCTTCGCTTACCGGTTCCCAGTGGATCGCCACGGGCTTGCAGCCCTCGCGATGACAAGGTTATATAAGAAGGGCCAGCATCAGGCTAGACTTGTTCTAGATTACTCAGGTACTGCCCCCGCATGGGAACAGACCCCGGCGGCTACCCTGCAGGCATCCTTTAAGATTTGAGGGTAATCTTTACCTGCAAGTAAACCGAGCGTCATGGACGCGGTAAAGGAATCCCCTGCCCCCACGGTGTCGACCACTTTCGCAGGAACTCCCGGTTGTTCAACCACTCCACCTGCATGGTTGAGCACGGCACCCTCCGCTCCCCGGGTCATCACCACCAGATCCAATTCAAATTTAGTTCGTAATTCGCTGAGTACACTTTCATCACTTTGGGATAGATCTATTTCACAGGCTTGGCAGACCCGGTTGAGTTCCTCATCACTCAGTTTGAGAACTGAGCAGAGGGCAATTGAATCGCAAATCAACAAATCATCAAAAAAGGGAGCCCGTAGGTTGATATCGAGAATGCGGGGAATTTTCGTCGCCCTTGCGATCTCCAGGGCCCGGCGAATCCCATCCCGGGCGGACGGTCCCCGTTGGCCAAGGGTCCCAAAATAAAGGGCATCGGCATTTCTCACCGTTCTTTCAATCCCTTGATTCCATTCCCAATGATCCCAGGCGGCATTTTCTCCAATCGTAAAGGTGGGAAGCCCCTTTTCCTTGAGTTCCACATGCACGACCCCGGTGGGGTAGTCCTGTAAAGCATGGACAAGATCCGTGTTCACTCCATGTTTTCGGTAGACCTCTAAAAGGGCGTCCCCCCGCTCATCCGCCCCCACCCCGCTGACCATATGTACTTCAGCTCCAAGTATGGAAGCATGGCAGGCATAGTTGGCAGTGGCTCCCCCAAAGCGGGGGCCTTCGGGAAACAAATCCCAGAGTCCATCCCCCATGGCAACAATTCGGGTACTCATTTTTGTAATTCCTCCGTGATTACCTTGGCCACTTGAGTGGCCAGAAGATCGCGCCCGGCATCGTTGTAATGAACATCATTTTCTCCACGCTGGTATTTTGCCCGCTCTTGGCCAATAAGGGAATAAAGATCATTGATTGCCACCCCGTGCTTTTTCATGACCTCCAGGGCAGCCCGGTTAAATGCCTCTGCCTGTTCATTCGTAACCATAATCTGAACCTTTCTTTCCTGACCCACACAGGGAGGAGTGGTAACTGCAAATACGAGCTTAGCTCCGGTAGGTCTAAGCTTTTGGACAATTCCCTCCAAACTCTCAGCGTAGGATTCAGGTGTTGCCTTCTTCTCTTGCTTCCAGCCATACCAGTCCCAAAGTCCGAAGTTAAAATGAATCAGGTCCCATTTCTTATCGCCAATCCATTGCAATACATTTTCATTTCCGAAGGCTGACCACCGGCAGTTGGTCTTAGGGCGATGAATATTGACCTTACCCTCCAACAGTTTTCGTACCCGGGGGGTGTATCCAATCGAAATCGAATCCCCGATAAGTAAGACCCGGGGCAATTCCAGATCATCCACCGGATTGTCAAAGGGGTTGGAGAAGGGATCCGGCTCACTGGATAAAGAGCTTAGGAATGAAAGTGAAATTAAAAAAAAGAATGGCTTGGAGAGCATGAGAAAAGGTACCAAAAAAGGTAACCTGTAATCAAGTCGAAGCAACCGGATGCCAACCTGCCCGGTAGACCAGGCAGAGCAAGCCCGCCCCCAAAACCAGGTGGGCAGTCTGGGACCATGGGGGTAAGCCGGCATAGGCCAATATAATTCCCAGTAAAATCTGGCCCAGGACGCACCCGAGAATCCAGGTTGGAAGTAAATCCTTTTTTGATCTTTTCCGGGCGGTCCAAAAAATCCATACACTCAGACCTAGAACCAGTAAGGATAACGGGCGATGGATGTGATCGACCCATCCGGCATGATCCAGCCAGTTTTCCCGGGCAACACCCTCCGGTTCTTTGGTAAACTCGTCTACTTTCTCGCGTACCTGGGTGCCCAGAATGACCTGCAGTATAATCAGCCCGTACAAAATACGGGTACCCGAAAGAATGGAACCTTTCGCTTCAGGGGATGACCAGGCCTGTAAACTGATCAGCAGCGAGAGCAGAATCATCGCCAGCAACATGTGCAGGGTGATCATCCCCGGCATCAATTCGGTCTGCACCACGATCGATCCCAGCCAACCCTGAAAAATCACCATAAGTAAGGCCACAAGGGATCCGTAAAACAGCCGGGGATTTGATTTACGCAAGGGGAAAGAAGCGATAAAGGTGGCAATAATAAAGATTCCAATCAGTACCCCGAGCACACGGTTCATGTATTCGATCCACATCTTGGTGGAGTCAAACTTGCTGAGATACTGCTTACGGTCGAGTCTGTCCAGGTAGTAAGGCTCCCCCGACTTATCCAACTGGGAAGGAATGTCCGACAGTTCCGTGGGTGGCAACCAGCACCCCCAGCAGGTCGGCCAGTCGGGACAACCCAGACCGGCACCGGTCGCCCGTACCAGTCCACCCGCAACCACCAGACCAAGCGTGGCCCAGAAGGTAAGCGTGGCAACCTTGTGAAAGCGATTCATGAAGTCTCAGACTATTGATTACCCATGAGGGTGCAAAATGATTTGGCCGAATTCATCCATTCGACAAAAAAACATCGGCAACCCATGCTTTTCTTATCCTTAACATTTTGGAAAGGATATCTTTATAATCTTTTCCATATTCCTTTCGCTCTGGTTCCCCATCCGAAATACGGAAGAGTTGATAAGTGTCCTTCCCCTCCCGACCAATCAATTTCCATTCGTCCATTCGAACCGCCCAGTTCCTGTGCCATTGAAAACATAATATTCCCTTGTAACCAGACTCAGCTTGAGGATTTTCCAGGATTGGCGTCAAACTATACCCGTCAATTTTCGGGTCCCCCACCTCGGATGAAATGCCACAAAGATCCATGACGGTCGGCAACCAGTCCATCGCGGTGACTATTTGGTCGCGGGTCTCGCCCTGTGGAAGCCTGGCAGGAAAACTGATGATTGCCGGAACGCGGATTCCACCCTCGAGGAAAGAGCCCTTTTGCCCGGCCCACTTACCGGTATACCCGCCTCCGCTGGCACCGTAGAAGTGACCCTTTGGATGCCCGCTTTTATGATTCTCAACACGAATTCGGTTACCGGTTTCCTCGGAATGCCCGTTGTCGCTCATAAAAATCATTACCGTATTCTTGCGAAGCCCGAGTTCCTCGATTTTGTTGACCACCCGTCCGATGTAGTGATCGGTCGCATACATGATGGTGGCGTAGGATTTCCTCGCCGGATCCTTGATGTCCTTGAACGGCTCGGCGAATTGCTCCGGAGCCTGTTCCGGGTAATGGGGGATATTCAAGGGNAAATAAAGAAAGAAGGACTTGTCCTTGCACTCTTCGATGAAGGCGAGCGAACGCTGGGTCATAAGCTCGGGAAAGTACTTGCCCGGTGCCTTCACCGGGGTGGTCCCCTCATACAGATCATGAAAACCCGTACCGTGAAGAAAGTAGTGGTTGTAGTTGTCAATAAAACCGTCCCGGATCCCGAAGAATTCCTCGAAGCCTTGTTTCTTTGGTCCGTAGTCGCGATGCGCTCCCAGGTGCCACTTGCCAAAGAGCGCGGTCCGGTATCCTGCCCTTTTCAAGACCTCCGCCATGGTGACCTCCTCCAAAGCCATATTGATTCCCTTGGCCGAATTCATGTCTCCCTGGGTCCAATGGTTCACACCGCTGCGTTGGGGATGCCGCCCCGTCATCAGAGCGGCACGGGACGGACAGCAAACGGTGTGGGCATAAGCCTGGGTAAAGCGTATCCCCGTTCCGGCAAGCTTGTCGATATTGGGAGTCTTCAGGTCATCTGATCCGTAGCATCCGGCATCCAGTGTGCCCTGATCATCGGTGAAGAAAATTACCACATTGGGCTTGGCCTCGAGAACGGCGGAAGAGAGGCACGAATAAAGCAGGATGATGAGAAAGCCAATTTTCTGGTGTCTCATTGGATTTTATTATGAGCTTTTTGGTAAGGAGCGGTTTCGGGATCCCCGGTCTTTTTCATAATCTTATTCAGTTCTTTGCCATAACGCTCGACCAACTTGGCATGTTCCTCGTCATCGATGAGGTTGTTGAGGGCATCGGGATCCTTTTTGTAATCATAAAATTCGAAAGGTCTACGATACAGGTAATGTTTGACCCGCCTGGCCAATACCGGGTCGTTCTCCGCAGCTTTAACCATGGCTTTCCAAGTCAACCCGCTCATCGATTCGTTCTTAAAGGTGGTCTCACCATCGTGCCAACCATTCCAGATCAACCCGTAACGCTTACCCTGCAAAGAACGCATGGCATAGGAGCGGCCCGAGGCAATGGTGTTGATGTGGGTGTAGACAAATTCCCTGCCCCTTTGTTTCTTTCCCTTCAAGACGGGAAGGAAGGAGCGCCCGTCCATGTCCTTCATCGGAGCGATTCCGAGGACATCAAGAATGGTCGGAGCAAAATCGACCCCCGCGACCGGATGCTCGGTCTCATGGATACCCGGCTTGACCGTACCCGGCCAGCGAACGATCCACGGGGTAAGTGTGGAATGCCTCCAGACATTGGTCTTGGCAAAGGGAACNGGTATGCCGTGATCCGACTTGAGCATGACCAGGGTATTCTCGGCAAAGCCGGCTTNCTCAAGCTCAACNAGGACNCGGCCCACCACATCNTCGGCCCGGCTTACGGAACTGTAGTACTGGGCGATCTCCTCGCGGATGGGGGGCAAATCGGGCAGGAACCCGGGNATGACGATTTCATCGGGCTGATAGATGCGGGACGGGGNCGGGTAGTCGACCCGCNTNCCCTTCTTTTTCNTNTTGCNNGAAGNTNNNTCGGNAGCNTCNNCNGCNNNNTTTCTCTNGNTCNGCCGGCTTACGGTTGTCGAATGGACGGTGGGGATCATGGGCATTGACCATGAGGAAGAAAGGTTTATTCGCCTTCTTGACCAGGCCGAGAAATTCGGCGGTNAATTTGCCGTACANTTCCTGACTGCGTCCATTATCCATCTCAGAACGGNCCCGACGATACCCGAATGCTTTCTGGCGCGAAGGCACCACATGCTCGGTCTTACCAAGTATACCCGTCATGAATCCATTCTTTCGCAAAGTCTCGGGTAGGGTCGGTACATCGGGCTTGATCTTGGTAAAACCAAGGGCTCCGCTGTTATGGGGATACCGGCCGGTCATCCAGACCGCACGGGTGGGCATGCAAATTGCAATCGATACATGACCATGCTCAAAGCGCAGTCCCTCACCGGCGAGCTTGTCAATATTCGGAGTGGTTCCCTTGACCTTCGAACCATAAATCCCAACGGAGTCGCGGTTCATATCATCCAGGGTAATGAATAAGATGTTGAGTTTTGACTCGGCGGAGACGCACAGGCATTCACATGCGCAAGTCAGAATGGTAAGAAGCAGGGTTTTCACGCTCCCCACCAAAACGGGAAAAAGATCCCGTTTCAAGAAAACTTATGAAAGTGGCGGAGAATTCTCAGGCAAGCAATTCGGGTAGAATGCCCGTCGAACTGCCCAGGGAATCAACTTGTACCCCTGCCTGCTGAAGCAGGGTTACCCAGAGGTTGCCCAACGGGGTGTCCTCTTCCGGCAGCACGATGCTGTGCCCCATTTTCAGCCTGCCTCCTCCACCTGCCACGATCGCGGGCACATCCTTGATCATGTGCCCGTGGCGCAGGTTTGTGCCCCAGCTTAGCAGGGTATGATCAAAGAGGCTGGATCCATCGGCTTCCTTGGTCCGCTTAAGAATGTCGATGAACTTGCCCAGCATCTCGGTGCATTTCTTGTCCCGCAAACGGTTGGCATCCGTACGGGTCGGAGATCCGCCGTAATGGCTGAGTGCGTGAGGGTCGTAATTCATCCCCATGCTCTTGATCACCGAGGCAACGGGCTGGCGGTAGGAAACCACCGAGGTCTGTTGTGCCTGTAAGGCCAAAGCGATCAATTCATAAGTGAGAAGAATCTCGGCCTCACCCTCAATCCCTTCCTCCGGTGCCTTGCGGTCGGTCTTGGGTTTGGGTTTTTCCGCCCACTGGGCGTCCTTCACAAGTCCCAATTCGACTTCGCGAATGGATTGAAAATATTCGTCCAGCTTATCCCGGTCCAGCGGGCTGACTTTTCCATTGAGGGCCTTCGCATCGGAGAGCACCACATCGAGGATACTCTTCTTTTTACTCAACCTGGACTCCCGTTCTTCCGGAGTTTCATCCGACTGTCCGAAAAGCCGCGCGTAAAGTTCAACCGGGCCACGGGTACCGGCGACCGGTTTACCCGCTTCGTTCCAGGCCAATGACATGCCCTTCCCATGCCCACCGGCATTTTCTTCCTTACTGGCCAGCACGAGGGAATCGTAGCGTTGGTTCCTGCCCAGTTGCTTACCCGCCAGCAGGTCGCAGGAGATTGAATTGTGAAAACGCTTTCCGGGCGTGCCCGTGACATTGGCGCAAGTCAGGTAGGAGGTACTGCCTCCATGCGGGTCGGTCGCTCCGGCGTTGGTCAGGTTCTTGATGATGCTGAAATCCTTCTTGTGACGCTCCAGTGGGGAGAGTCCCTCGGTCAACTCATCCAAGGCACCCGCTTGGGTGGGATAAAATGTATTCTCGGTGAAACCGTAACCCACTCCACAAAAGATCATCCGGGTGGGAGGTTTGGTCAAGGCCGGGGACGCGGACAGTGGGTTCAGGCTCTCGAGCCATGGCAAGGCAAGTAGGGCACTTCCGGAAGCCAGAAAGTTTCGTCTTGTGATGGATGAATTTAACGGTTTTTTCATGGGTTCATTTCGTTTGAAAAAGTGGACTGGTTACAAAGTTATGGATTAGAGCACGGGATCGTAAGTCTTGGCTGATCAACTGTTCGGTCAGGGTATCGAGATCGTCCCCATCAGAAAATTCCACCGTTCGACCCAGTCCATAGCTCGCGATTCCCTCCACCAGCGAGCGGGCAAGCTTGTCCTTATTTTGAATGAGAAGGGATTTGAATTGCCCAAAATCATTGTAAGCCTTTCCTCCCGGCAGGGTTCCACCCTGTTCGATCTTCTCCACCCGCTTACCCACCATGGCCTCTTCGCGCCACAAACCCACCGCGTCAAAAGTTTCCAGGCCGTATCCGATCGGATCGATCTTGGCATGACAGGAGGCACACTGAGCCTTGGACTGGTGAAGCTCGATCATTTCCCGAACCGGCAGGGGTTCCTTCGATGCATCGGTCAACTCCGGCACATTGGGGGGTGGATCCGCCGACGGATCGTGCAGAAACTTATCGAGAACCAAGGTTCCTCGAATGATCGGAGAGGTCCGGTCACCGGTCGAACCCATGATCATAAATGCGGTGGTTCCGAGCAGGCCCCCCCGTGGCGATCCGGGTGGCAGACTCACCTTGCGAAATCCCTGGCCTTCCACTCCCTCAATCCCGTAAAAGTGAGCCAATAAAGGATCCAGCATGGCAAACTCGGAATCGATCAGCTTCGACAAAGAGAGGTTTTCCTTCACCAAATACTCAAACAAGCGAATGGGTTCCTCACGGGCGGAGTAACGGACCTGTTCGTCGAACATCAGGTATTCATCCGGATTGACCGCGATATCATCAAAGCGGTGAAGTTCGAACCATTGGCTCAGAAAGGAATCATAGAACGCTTCCGCACTTGGGTCGGCCAGCATCCGGTCCACCTGCCTTCTCAATTCAGCCGAGTTCTTCAAGGTTCCCGACTCCGCTGCCTGGTAGAGGGCTTCGTCGGGCGGAGCACTCCAAAGAAAATAGGACAACCGGACCGCCAGTTCGCGTTGCGTGAGGGGTCTGCGCTTCGCGCCCGCTTCCTCCGCCTCGCTCAAATAAAGAAAGCCCGGAGAAGCCAGCACCACCGCAAGGGGATCCACCAGAGCTTGTTCTGCTTCCAACCCGCTCGCCCGACCCTGTGCATAAAGACCATGAAGTTTCTTGCGAAAAACCGGGTCCATCTCACGGCGGCGAAAGGCTTCGTGGGCAAAGGAATCGATCAGAGTCCTGGCTTCCTCATCAGTACGTTCGACCGGATGGTTCCTCTTTTTTGAGGGTCCGTTGGGAAAAGCGACTTTCTCAAAAAAAGTCAGCTCTCCGTAAAAAGGACCTTCCACTTCCAACCGGTCCACGAAAATACTCGACCAGTCTCCAAAGGGATCGACTTTGCGGACATAACTCTTGCCGTCGATCATCTCGTTTCTTCTCTCCTCCACCTGAAAACCAAAGTGACCGGATCCGTGTTGGGGTTGGTACTCCAGTTCGATCATCTCGTTCTCATGGGCCGTTCCGTAAATCTTCAGCGGAGCCAGCACCCGGCCCTTGTCGTTCACGCTGACAAAAGTACGCGACTCAGGTGGTTCCTCATTGATCCCCGCAAAAAGACGTATCTTGTAAGATCCCCTCGGATCGTAGCCGTGCTTGACTATGCCCGCCGTCCAGCGACCACCTGACCGCCGGGTCAGATAAAGCCCTTTATTAATCAATTCCTTTTTCAAATAGGCCGCCGGACCCGCAGATCGCTCCGCATGAAAATTCAGATAAAAGTGTAACCCTCGACCGTCAAAGCGCCTGTCCTTGGCATCGAAGTTTAGTGGGAAATCAGTATCCTTGAAAGTTTTGCCCGCTTCGAGAGCGGCCACTACTTCCCGCCATCTTTCCATTCGCTGACGGTAGCGATCACGGATATTCTGGTTTGCTCGGACCTCCGGATCCTCCACCTGAGTCTTAACGGGCTGTCGACCCTGGTTTCCCAAAGCAAAGGCATCCGTAACAATCACCCGACCCATCTCGAGGTATTTCTCAAAATGATAGGAGGAAAAGAACTGCTGGGAACCGATGGTGTCGAAGGGATCGGCGGGGTCGTCCTCGGGCAGTAACTCTGTGCCCACTTGAAACCCGAACAAACTCTCGATACTGTTGACATACTCCCGACGGTTCAACCTTCTCATCGCCACTTCCCGACCCTGATCTGAAAGTTGTCTCCTTGCATTCTTGAGTTTACCCGTCAGCTCGGCCAGAAAGGTGGTCAGTTCTTTTTTACCCGGTTGTGGTTCCTCTTCCGGGGGCATGTCCCCCGCATTGAGGTTGTCGAGAACATCCTGCCAATGGGCCGCGATCGAATCGTTGGACAACTCGATTGGCAACTCGTCGAGACGAAGTTTGCCTTTCTGCTTTTCCGGACCGTGGCAGGCAATGCAATGCTTCTCGATAAAACCAGAAACAACTTCCTGATTGAATCTCACCGGACTTCCGGTGACCCGTGATGCCAACGAAAAAATTATGCAAATAACCAAGGGTTGGAAAATACGCCGAATCGAAAAATAGAATATTGGCAGAAATTGCACCATATACTTGAACCTACCAGTTTACGATTGATTGACAATCGGCAATGGGCGTTGGAGGACTATTTTCAGTATGCAGTCAAAAGAAATTTTTTAATTCTTCACTTTCGCACTCGAAAGTATCGAAAAAAAAATTCAAAAAAGGGAATGCTCAGTTACCTTTCCTTACCCTTCATACTGATACTTGGAAGTGGGTTTTGCGTGTGGGGCCAGGGGCCCGATCCATGGAATCAATTCCGGGGACCGAACGGATCGGGCATTCGAGCGGATGCCAGTATCGGAGTTCCTTCCGTAGACGACCTCCTGTGGAAGACTCCCCTCCCCTTTGGACTGTCCTGCCCGGTTTTATCCGAAGATAAAATTTTCCTTACCGGGATGGAGAATAAAAGTCTTTTAACCATTGCTCTCGACAAGGAGTCCGGGAAAATTCTTTGGAAAAAAAAGGCTCCCAAAACCGAGATTGAAAAATTCCATCCTTCGAGCAGCCCGGTGACGCCCACTCCTTTTGTGGACGGAAAAAGACTCTATGTATACTTCGGTTCCTACGGCTTAATCTGTTACGATCATCAAGGTCTGGAAATTTGGAAGAAGCCACTCCCC
>NHDJ01000020.1 GCA_002167265.1 Verrucomicrobia bacterium TMED56
ATGACATAATCCCTAACTTTGACCACAACTTTTGGAATGGTATGGGAGATCACAAACTAAAAGCAACTAGACTATGGGGGTTAGTATAATGGAAAAGAAAAATTTACCAAGATCACAAAATAAAGAAAAAAGAAATGTTGTTTGGCATATCTATCATACAATTTTAGCTTTGTTATTAGCTGGAGTTTTAATCGTGGAGATCATTGAATTATGGATAAAATAAATATGATTAATTATCAGCAGTATGTGCTGAAAGAAAAATTTGGAAAGAGACAAGAAAAAAAAACTATCAGAAATACCTTTAAAATCTTGTTAAGTATATTTTTGATTTGCGTCTTTTTCTCCCTACTCTTTTCAAATGCTGAGAGCCAGGTTTTAGTTATCAGCAGCGATACTCTCTCGCCTGGCTTTCTTAACTTAGGAGAATATCTCTATGGGTAAAATCCTAAAATTTCCCTCGCTGGAGCAGTACCTTGCTGGTCTTAAATCCAGCGGGGGGTTATGGGAGTTTGAACCAGGTAAATACCAAATCAAACATTTAGAAGTAGAAAAATTAGCGTTAGAGTTTGGTGTAGAAACATCTATTGAATTAGTAGATTGTGATTTACCAAAGAGCTGCGCAGTAGTTAAGGCAATATCTATTTATAATAAAAATAAATTTGAAAGTTTTGGAGAAGTATCTCCATTAAATAATAACTTTTCCTACCCAGTATCTATGGCAGAAAAAAGAGCTGTAGATAGATCTATTTTAAAAGCTCTTGGGATCCATGGTAAATACTATTCAGATGTAGAAATGCCACCAGNTGAAAAATACGAGAATACTGGNGTTAAAAAAAATATACCTAAAGATCGTNCAGANNTAATTTTAGANNGNATNAANAANNNATCNCATCAAGCAAATTTAGCGGAGCTNGAAANAGANAATNNAGANTATCTCNANCAAGCTCGTTAANGACGACAANGNAAAAGCNNANGAAATCANACTTGCTTTTNANAATANAAAACAGCAATTAATAGGAGGATAGATCAATGGCTGGAACATACGATGCAAGCAAAGGAAATCCAAATCGGATTGGTACNTTTAGTCTTNTNANNAATNNNAATAAGNNAGNNGAAAAACACCCCGANNTGGTACANCCNGATAGNNTGGATGATAATGGNAATGTNAAANTNAATAANGCTGGCAAACCATTTAAGAAAAACTTTACNATCAANATNNATGGTNNNGANNNTTGGTGTAGAGGCAAGNGNNTANTTTCAAAAAGATAAATCTNTNAAGATNAGNATNAANAAAACNTCNAGNANNNNANCAGCTNAACCCNNNGCTCAANCAGCNCCAGCTGCNGATGCNTGGGATCAGCAGTTTTAGGAAAACNATATGAAATATGGTTTAAGTCCAAGACANAAAAAAGTTTTTGATTTTATTAAATCATATATGAAAACNCAGCCAGTAGCTCCGTCNTATCAAGAAATGATGGAGGCTACTGGTTATAAAACTAANTCAGCNATATCNAATATNNTTAAACAATTAGAGGAAAGAAAATGGATCAAAAGANTACCAGGCAAGAACCGAAGTATCCAGATAAACCAATAGATCTGTCTCCAGATCCAAATACCAATGAGTTGATAGCTCGTATCCTGGATAGAGACAAAGAGGGTTTGGATAAGTTTGGTATTTCTATGCGAGAAAAAATGTTGCGAAATCCTAGAGATTGTGTATTTTGGCTGCATAACGCACTTGAAGAAAGTATAGATTTTTCCAGATATATTATAGAGGCTATCGAGAGTTATAGATATTTACACGAAGAAAATAAAAAACTTAAATTAAAAATCAAACAATTAGAAGAGACTAACAAGTTGTTATATGAGCATCCATAAAAAAAATTTTGAAAAACTTTGGGTTGGATCTGTCAGCTTTACAGCTACAGAAATATTTGATGACCTAAATAAAGCTGTTGCGGTTAGTGTACCTACAACGGCTGCCAAAATAGTCATAGATAATAAAACATTAAGCTATGACTTTAAACGCATAAAGGAGGTAAAGAACCAAGATGCAAACACACTACCAACACCTGGAACAGAAGATCCAGGCGGAAGAGAAAGCAAGAAAGTCTCTAAACACAAAAATATTGAGACTTAAAAAAAAGAATGACGGGATATACCCGCCAGGAATTGCAGAGCTTTCTAAAAAGGCTCACACTAAATTAATTAATGTGATCCAACTGCAAGACCAGCTAGTTAAATTACAACCATAATTACTAGCTTTTTATAGTTATTTAAAAAAGCTGCTTTAAGCTGCTAGCCTCCCCTACGCCTTATAAATATTACCATAAAAGCAAGCTATATGTATAATTGTCAATAAGTCTTGACACCCCGTCAATGGTTATTATATATATATTGTAGATGAAGAAATTAAGAAAATACAAATTCAAGACTTTCCAATCTCTTGAAAATTTCTTTGAAACAAAAATATTCCCACTCAAAAATGTCAGATCTAAAGTTATCGGTAAGACGCTTTATGTTTGGGATAAAACAAAAACCCTAACCAAAGGAGCTGCTAATGGGTCAAACCTATGAGGTTGTTTATCTTTCAGATCTTGAGAAGTTAAACAATAAATCTATTTCAATGGGAAGAAATCAAAACATCCCAGTTTCTACAATTCAACAACTGAAAAAAAATGGTGTGTATGCTGCCATTGTTTCTTTTACTTTTGCTCACAATGATGTTGAACAAAGATTGATGCTTTATGCTGGAGACAAATACGGCAATTTGCTTTTGGATGTCAGCTTTGATGACTACAAAAAATATGTGAAATCTTTAACTTTACCAAAGGAGGCTGCTTGATCGTTCAATACAATAAAGTTGATAGAAGAATGAACACCTATCCTATTTACTGGAATAGAAAAGCATTGTTCTACAAAGTACCTAAACTCACAAATAAAACTGATAAAGGTAAATGGTTAAATGCTTTTGCTCAAAAGTTTTTTAGCGGAGCTTGGAAGTTTGATAATCAATTTAAAAAATTAGGTTTCAAATTAAAGACTACTACTTTTAGATTAAACAACAGCTCTGGTGTTCTTGTTCAGTTTTTTAAAAATTTNAAAAAACTNAATAANGAAAATTTTGCTGGAGAAGTTTTTAATGTTGAGATCTTAACAACTAAATTAACTGGTATGGCTAAAGATACTAATTACCATGAGGAGGCTGCTTAATGAGTTGCGGAATGACAAATCTTCCAGACTTTACAACTAAAAAAGTTGATATGCTTACAGCTGCTAAAATGCTGAAAGATGCTATCGACAAAAATTGTAAAGAAATGGGTATGGATCCAAACTGGGAAACTAATATGGCTACAGCTGATAAATATGGTTATGGATCAGATGAAGTTATATGTGTAAATTTTGAGGCTGGTCCCTATGATTGGGGAGTTAAATATTCAATGGGATCTAATCCTAATAGTTTTAATCCATGTAAAAATCCTAATGATTGGTACTTGGAATGCTACTATGGATTTGATGTGATGTTCACACCTACAAATGAAAATCCAAAAAAATATAAAAATGTTGTTGTTGGAAAAGCACCATCAAAAGGTATGAACCCAAAAATGACTTGCGAAGAAAAGGAGGCTGCTTAATGGCTCAACTAACTGAGACAGAAGTTAGAGCTAAGTATAGAGAGTTCCTGGCTGAAACGCCAGGAGCTACAGATGTTCTTAGTGATAATGATTATGATTTTTATAATTGGTGTTCTAATTATGGAGACTATAAACACATAACTAATCCAATGATGAAAGGAGCTGCTTAATGTATCTTCTTCATTACAAATTAAAAGGGAGAACCAAAACTGTTATGGCTCCTACTATACCAGCAGCTCATAATTTATTTATTAAAGATTATGGAGAGGCTGCTGGAGAAGTAAAAAAAGTAAAAATAGAAAAGCAAACTGATCCATTGTTTAGCATGATTTTAAGCTACACAACTTACAGAGATTATTTTGCAAAACCAATGGAGCAATTATAATGAAAGTTTGGATTGAGAAAAAGCAAAGATCTGGCGGTAAGAAATATATTGTTTTTGTCCAGGATGATAATGGTAAAAAACAAGTCAAAGGTTCTTTTGATATGAACCAAAAAAGACAAGCTAATATTTTTGCTGATAGCTTGAGAAATATGGAAAGCCATATAGCCATGCCAGCTAAGATAACTTTTGATGATGCTATAGCTGCTTTTAAAGAAGATGTCTTAAAGGATGAATTGAAGACTTATGAGAGTAGATTGCTAATTTGTGGCATAATAAACCACCATATCCACCCGCACATTAACAAAAAGCTCTTATCCGACTATACCCTCTATGATTTTAACGATAGCTATATACCAGCTCTTATAAGCTCTAACGGCATGAGAGTTAAGAATTTGCCTGGTGGTAAGTCAGAAGTTGTAAGATCTAACAAAAAGCTAGGTAAGAAAGTTATTAAAGAGAGTGTGGCTCAGTTTAAATGTTTTGTTAAATATTGTTTGAGCAGAAAATGGATCTTGGATCCTACAATTTTAAACTTTAAATTTAATAAAAACTTTTTCCAGGATGAAAATACTAAAGCAAAATGGATGCCTAAATATCAAGACATTGTAAAAATTGTTAATAGTGAAGATAACTTATTTAACAGAGTTTTATTTCATACAGCAGCAGAAACTGGTATGAGATTAAATGAGCTACTAGGTTTAACTTACTCTGACCTGGATCTAAAATCTAATCCAGCTCTTATCTATACTAATCATAGCTTAGATAAATGGAATAACTTTAGAGAAAACTTTTTAAAAACTGCTAGCTCAAAAAGAAAAGTAGAGATCTCTAAGAGTTTAGCTTTGTTGCTACAAAATCTTTTAAAACAACAGCTGCCTAAAAAGCATGGTAGATATAAAATGGTGTTTGGCATTACTAAGGCAGCAGCTGCTAAAAGAATTAAAAGAGCTGCTAAAAGAAATAACATTACCTGGGAAAATGGAATGTCTCCTTTTAGAAAATTTAGCTTTAGTTTTTTAAGAGATCAGCAAGCTCTTACTGATAAGCAAATTATGCAAAGATTTGGCTGGTCTAATATGAACACTCCTAACAAATGGTATTATAGAGATCTTGATACCAATAAGGATCAAAGGCTTGCAGCCATTGATAAGATGCTCCTTAATTGATGGCGCAACCCATGAGCTATCTCCTATTCAAATTGAATTTGGAGATGGCTCATGTGAGTACCTTTGGCAGAGATCTATGGGTACAATTAAAATATCAAGAATATTTATCTAATTTTTATAACACGCAAAAAAAAAGGGAGGGTTTGATTGACCCTCCGAAAAACCCTCCGAACCTTAAATAAGCTAACAACCACAACAGTTGTCGATAGTATTCGAACCTATCGAACAAATCTTACATCCCGTTAGTATTTACAACACTTCTATTACAAATTGAATAAGATTTATTGTCAAAAATGCCTATAAAAAACTGTTATTCTGTAAGGGATATATCTAATTGATATATCATTAACCCTCTGATAATCCTCTCGTAATTTTAATAAATGTCTGGGTGTAGCGAAGCCTGGTATCGCATCTGCTTTGGGAGCAGAGGATCGGAGGTTCAAATCCTCCCACCCAGACCATTATAAAATATTATCTATCTGCTGCTCTATTTTATTAAGCATACTTTCCCGCAGCTCATCATCCTTTTTCATACACTCATAATGAGCTTTAGTCTTATCTGCAAAAGCTACAAAGCTCTCAGTATTAATCATCGACTTTTTACAATAGCGGCACAAACCTATATCCATGATTATTTGTGTTGGTTTCTTCCAGGTTTTTTTTGTCATAAAAATTTTGTAAAAAATCCAAAAAGGATTTTATTGTCGCATCAACCAGCTAACACCCTAAAATTTTGTTGCTCTACTTTTCAATAAAAACTTTTTTTTAAAAATTTTGAAAAACCCAATGTGGTATAATGGGTTATGAAAAAATTATTTCATAGAAAGGAGGTTGAATGAAAAAAAGTAGACCACACAATTTAAGACTTGTTGGAACTTACAACAAAGAAGATGACTTGTATTATTTTATTCTACAAAAATGGAATAAAGATAATCAAGAATATCAAATAGTTCAGAACATAACAACTGAACGATTTGAGTTAAACAAAAGATAGTAAAAACAGGGGGAGGTTAGCACCCTCCCTCAAAAAAGTAAAGAAACAATTAGAGCTTTTCAGCCATCAATCTAAAATTAATTTTTTTATAGAAATAGATCCATCTATATTTGTTTCAAGCTCAGCCATAGACTTGATACATCTATATTCGACATTATCTGAAACATCTCGATTAGCTTTTCTTTTACCAGCCAAGCAAGTGCTTAGATCTGGCTGAATACGAGCCTCCTTAATCTCATTATTGACAAGCATAAGAAGAGCTATCACAACCTCTGTCATTGATGGTTCCCGTTAGCTCTAACTTTATCTTTTAAATTTTCTAAACTATCTTTAATTTTTTCTATATCTTTCATAGCATAATTAATATTGACATTATTATTTCTCATTGTTTCCATTTCTGCTTGGATGTTTTCTACTTGAGATGCTATGTGTTCAAGCAGCATAAACTGCTCTTGATCTGTTGGGAGCTGCTCAGATTTTTTAAGTAGATCAGCCTGGTGTAATTCTCTTGAAGTTTCTAAGCTAGTAATCCTGGCTGTAATTTCGGTATAAGCAAAGATCCCAGCTGCGATGGCTGCGCATAAAAATAAAAGGTTTCTAACTGGTAAAGAAATATTTGTGTTCTCATTTATCTTCATTACATCCCACCTCTGTTCTTTGCTTTCCAGGATCTCTTTTTATGTTTGTTCATACTTGAAAATTTGGGTCTTCTGCCTATGCTAGTCTTTTTTGGGATCCTTTCATGTGGCAGCTTATTTACATCAAACTTAATCCGAGCCATCTTTTAATTTTTTAGATCTAGGATCTATTTTATGTGGTTCAATTTTTTCTATTAATTTATATTTATAAACAAAGTCTCCAGCTTTTTTGCCATCCCATTGAAAATGTAAATGCTTTGGAGGCTCTAAATATCTTTCTAATAATAATGGATCAAAATCTGAATGAGTGACAGCCATTACTTTTTCTTTCGATCAAGTACAGACTTTGTAATTCTAGTTCCGAAACTCGCAGAAAATACGATAATTACGAGGTACCATACGCTGTCTGGCAGCTCATTAATTATAGATACCCACTCTCTAAAGTTCTCTCTAGTAGATGGAAACCAACCAGTAGTCAGCATACCAATTAGCCAGAGCATTAAAATTTCATCTTTATAACTTTGATCCTGGCTTTTAATTCTAGTTATATCTACATCTTTAGCTGCCTCTATTTCAGCAGCTCTAATTACTTTTTGCTTTTCTGCTTTATGTTTAAAGTGATCTGTTGCTTTATTAATAACCATTTTAGTTAATGGATTATTAAATATTTTTAAAAGGTGGATCATAAGGTACTACCAGCCATTTCTTCGGCAACTTCTTCACATCGACCAGGTGTTTGAGTGTGCCATCTACTATCTAAAATTTCAGCGGAGGCAGTTAATGCGTCTCCCTCTTCTAAGGCTTTCCACATTTTTTTGAATTTGCTAGTTCGAGGCAATCCTAATTGATAAACCATCTGAATTATGCAGCACTTTTGAACATGATTTAATTTTATATCGCCTATTAGTTTTTCAGCATCCGATACAGCAATACTAAAATCTTTCTCAAAATATTCTTCTGCAACCTCAATGGGATAATTAACACCCTCAGTAAGATCATCGGTATCCAAAACCATATGACCATAACCAAAAGTACGAATGGATAAGCTATCGAGATAGATATGATCTCTGTACCCCTCATGTTTTTTAATTTTTGTTTTAAGCTCGGTGTAGTCTGCCATATTTCCTCAAGTTTTTTTTGGGTCAAAATTAAGTATTTTAACACCTAGTCTCTTTTGTTCAGCGGTTCTGCCTCGGTTAATCTTCCAACCATTGGCTCTATAATTTTGTGTCTTAACATCATAAGTCTGGATCTCCTTAGTCTTAGTGTTGAAAGTCAAAATATCTATGGGACCAGTACCGCCAACTGGAACAAAAACAACTAAGTCTGGATCTTTAGCAAACTTAGATGCTGCTAGTAATTCGTTTGATAAACCAACAGATGCGGTTTTTCTATTTCTGGAAGTAGTAGAGGATCGAGCCAATTAAACCACCTATTAAAATTAATATTGCAGCAGCTCCCTTACCTCGATCCATGTTAGTCTTTAATTCTTTTATATCTTTTCTCATTTCATCTATTGCTTTAAATAAAGTTT
Organism: Verrucomicrobia bacterium TMED56; assembly: GCA_002167265.1. Classification (GTDB taxonomy): domain Bacteria; phylum Verrucomicrobiota; class Verrucomicrobiia; order Opitutales; family Seribacteraceae; genus Seribacter. Next base: position 8,353 of record NHDJ01000020.1, read on the forward strand.
TCATTCTCTCAGCGCAGACTTTTTCATGGTAAGATATTCTTATTCCATTTGCTTGCTCAACAGATGCTTTGGTAATTCTTTTTTTAGATTTCATTGATTGGCTTACAAGAAAATCTAATAAATATATTATG
>NHDJ01000021.1 GCA_002167265.1 Verrucomicrobia bacterium TMED56
GTTATACAGCCTCAAGGTGGAATTACTCGTAGGCCAGGATTACAATATGTTTCAACTATACCTTCTGCTGCTGCTCCTCAAAGTGGATGCAGATTAGTACCTTTTGAATTTTCAACTACACAAAGTTATATGTTGTTATTTGTACATAATAGAATGTACATCTATAAAGATAAAGTTTTACAAACAAATATTAATGGAACCGGTAATGATTACTTGGTTACAACTATTACATCAGCAATGATTAGTACAATAGATTATGCTCAATCAGCAGATACATTAATTGTTGTCCAGGAGGACATGGCCCCTAAACAAATTAAAAGAGGAGCTAGTCATACTGCTTGGACTATTGCAGATATTACATTTGAGTATATTCCAAAATTTGCATTTTCATTATCTACATCTAATCCAGCTGGAACAATAACTCCTTCTGCTGTAGATGGTAACATTACAATAACAGCATCTTCATCAGTTTTTTCTTCAAGTAATGTTGATGATTATGTTGAGGCAGTTGATGGAATTGGTAGAGCAAGAATAACTAGGCATGTATCTGGTACATCTGTTGAGGCTATTGTTGAAATACCATTTTTTAATACATCTGCTATAGCAAATGGATCTTGGTTATTAGAAGTTGATTATGTAGATGCCTGGAGTAATACTAATGGTTATCCTAGAACAGTAACTTTCCATGAAGGAAGATTATATTTTGGTGGATCTAAATCTAGACCAAACACAATCTTTGCATCTAGAGTAGGAAGATTTTTTGATTTTAATCCAGGTGAGGCATTAGATGATGATGCTATAGAAGTTACATTAAACACAGGCCAGGTTAATGCTGTTACAGGATTATTCTCTGGTAGAGATTTACAAATATTTACTAAAGGTGGTGAATTCTTTTTACCACAATCAGATCTAGATCCAATCACACCCAGCAATGTTGTAATACAAGGTGCAACTAAAAGAGGATCTAAAGAAGGTATCAAGCCTGTGGGAGCAGAAAGTGGTACAATGTTTATACAAAGATCTGGTAAGTCATTAAGAGAATTTTTATTTAGTGATGTAGAGTTATCTTACATATCAAATAATATTTCTTTATTATCTTCTCATTTACTTGTTACTCCAACAGATTTAGCATTAAGAAAAGCAACATCTACTGATGATGGTGATTTATTATTAATTGTTAATACTGATGGATCTCTTGCAACTTATTCAATCTTGAGAGGCCAAAATGTTATAGCTCCATCTTTATCATCTACTGATGGTGAATTTATAAATGTAGCTGTAGATGTAGATACAATTTATTTTGTAATTAAAAGAACAGTTAATTCTAATACAGTTTATTATGTTGAAACTTGGAATGATGATAACACTACAGATAGTTCAATATTATTTACCGGTGGTACAAAACCAACAACTACAACATTAAGTGGGTTATCACATTTACAAGGTAAGACAGTTAAAGTAATTGCTGATGATGCAATGCAAAATGATAAAGTTGTTAATGGATCTGGTCAAATAACTTTAGATGCTGTTCCAACAACTTATGTTGAAGTAGGATTAAACTATACACCTACTGTTAAAACAATGCCGGTAGAATTAAAATTACCAAGTGGTAATACAGTTGGGCAAAAGAAAAGAATAGTAGAGGCATCAGCTTTATTATACCTTTCACAAAATTTAACTTTAGATGCTAAAGAATTTCCATTTACAGCAGCAAGTTTTTTTACAGGAAAGAAAAGAAGAAAACCAATGTTAGGTTATGATCGTGAAGGACAACTAACATTTAGTCAATCAGCTCCCCTATTCTTCACATTACTTGGGGTAGAGTATAAAGTGAGTGTAGGTCAATAATGGCAAATCCTTGGGCAATAATTGCAGTAGTAGCATCAGTTGGTAAAGCCTATGGCACATACATGGGAGGCATGGCACAAAAGGCTTACTATGATGCCCAGGCTGATGTAGCTTTATTACAATACAAAGAAAAAAGAATTTCTGCAAAAGAAGATGGAGTAAAAGTTTTAGAAGAAACTAATAAAGCATTAGGTTCTATTATAGCTAAAGGTGCAGCTGGTGGTTTAATGACTAATGAAGGATCTATGCTTACTGCTCAAATGGTTACATTAAGAGAAGGAACAGAAGATTATAATATAGCTTTGATCAACCAAGAGCTAATGAAAAATTTAGGACTATTAGAATTTAAAAACTTTAAACAAGCTGGTAAGTATGCAAAAAAATTTGGTATTTTAAATGCAATTACAGGATTAGGTACTGATATAGGAACAATCGGAACCACAGGAGCATTTGATAAAACACCAGATAAAGGATTGAAGGTAGCTCCATAATGGCAAAAACTAGAGTTGGATATAGAGGTAATTCAGTACAAGGATATAGTATTCCTGGAATAAGGTTTGCTCAATACAGTTCTTTAACATCTGGTCTAAATGATATGAATAGAAAACTAGATCGTTTAAGTAGTTTTGCTACCAATGAATTAGACAAAGCAATGTTAGAGGAAGGTAAAAAATATGGAGCAGAAAATCCATTAAGTTTAGAACAATTCCTTGATGCTAATCCAGCTGAAAAAAATAAAATGTTTAAAGGTAACTCTGTTACTACAAAAGGAAAAGCTATTAAGGCTGCTCAAGTTGCTACCCTTTCAACTAATATGGTAATAGATGCACAAAGTAAATTCGCTGCATTAAAAGAAATAGCTTACAAAACTGATATGGATTTAGAAACATATCAATTACAACTTAACGCAATTACAGAAGGATATGCAGATAGTTTAATTTCAGTAGATGCAGATGCATCTATAGCTACTAAAGCAAAACTAGCATCTACAGCAAATAGTTACTTTACAGCTTATTCAGATAAAAAGATTAAAGATTTTGTTAATCAAAAGAAAACTGTAGCTTTAATTTATGGTCAAGAAAAAATAAAAGAAATTGCAGATATAGTTAAAGGTGGTGATTTGTATGTTGGTGTAGATCACGATGATGATGATAGTTATGAAATAAGAACAGTAGATCAAATATTAGATGCAAGAAAATTACAAGTTATTGGTGAGCTAAATAATCAAAATGTAAGTTCAGAAAAAATAGCAGAGTGGTCTAATAAATGGGATGATGAAGTTATTAAAGCAAAACAAAATGTATTATATGATTATGTTAATCAAGATGAGAATAAAGTAGATGGAACAACAATTACTAAATACTTTGAAGAGGCAGATAAAGGAAACTTTGAAAATAATGATAGATTAAAAAAAATCTATAACAGTTTGCCAGAAGATAAGAAAAAAGAATTCCATGATAAGTTAGATGAATGGAAAGATGATGCTTATAAAGATCTAACAGAAAAAGAAGAAATGTTAGAGTTTGATACAAAAGATGATCAAGATGATTTACAAACAAAATACTATACAGCTAAAAGAGAAGGTAATTTTACATTAGCTAAATCTCTTGTTGAAGAGGCAAAAATTTATGACAAACTTTATAAAGAGTTATCAGAAGATTTTAGACAAGCAGAAAATGATGCAACATTTGATAACAGAGATACTGTAGCAATTTTAAATGATAGTTTAGTACAAGGTACTTTAACTATATCTGAAATTAAACAAGCACACAGAGATCTTAAATTAAGTGCTAAAACAAAATATGCTTTGATTGAAAAAGTAATTACTCAAAAAGATAATAAATGGAAAGCAGCTGATGCTTACATGAGAAAGTCTTTTGGTTATCCAGATCTTGATATGGCAGCTTTTGCAGAAGAGGCCCCTGTTGCTTACAATAAATATAGAAAAAAATCATTAGATCTTTATGATTATATGTTAGACAATCCAGAGCTTACAGCTAAAGATATTATGGAAAAAGCTAGAGAATTATCCGAAGATGTTGCAACAGATACTGAAAAGAAAAATGAAGAGCTTTTAACAAAAAACAAATTAACAAATACCCAGGGTAAATTTGGTTTTAAAAAACAAGTTTTTATTAATTACTTAAAAGAAAATGTATCGGTAGATAAAATACCAAAGATACAAGAATTAACTAAATATAATTTTAATGATATTATGCTTTCTACTGATGAGGATATAGATGACTTTATATCTGTATTAGAAGAAATAAAAAACATAGAAGTTAAAAAAGGTTGGCTTGTTAGAGATGTTGTAAGGCCATTAGATCTTACAGATGCTACACTAGACGCAGCTATTAAAGAATTAAATTATTTAAAAACAATTAATAATGAGGTTCCACAATAATGAAAACAGATGAAATGTTAGATAATAATATTACTACAGAAGATAACATTGTTGGTAACGCATTGAATAATGAAATTACTACAGAAGATAATATTGCATCTAATAAAAAATTAAATGATCTAAATGATTTTGAAAGTTATTGGAATAATTATCAAGATTTTAGTAATGGCAATAGTGAATATACATTAACTGATAAAGGTTATGTTGTTGTAGAAGAAGATAGTATCTTTGACAAAAGTTTTTTTTACGCAAAAGATCTTGGGGTGGGTACTGCTAGAGGTGTTACCAAACTTACAGAAAGTGTTGGTGGGTTAGGACTAGCTACATTAGAAAAACTAAATTTAGTATCTGATGGATCTGTACAAAAGTTTGGTGAGTTCTTTAAAAATGAAGTTTATCCAAGAATAGGTGAAACAGAAACTTTAGCTGGAGGATTTGCAGAAGGTATAGCTCAATACTTAACTCCAGGTCTAGGTTACTACAAATTATTTAACACAGTTATAAAAGCAAAAGGTGTATTGCCATTTATTACAAGAGCATTAGCAGCAGAGGCAGCTACTGTAGGTACAGCTCAAGTTCCAACAGATCCAAATTTTTTAAGTTTTATGTCAGAAATTTTTGGAGTAGATACAAAGACAGCAGATAGTATGTCAAAAGAAATATTTATTTATCTTGCTACACCAGAAACAGATTACAATGCTGATAGTGTGTTTGAAGAAAAAATGAAAGCTATTATAGCCGATAGTGCATTAGGCCCTGTAGGTGAAGGTATAGTTCCAATGTTTAAAATATTAAGCAAGATGTTTAAGTCAGCAAAATCTGATAAACAAATTATGAAAGAGATTAATGATGCTATGCCACCAGCTCAAGAAACATATTTAGATGGTTCAGCTTTTCCAACAGAAAGAGAAATAGAAGAATTAGGCTTGAGTAAAAAATTAATTAAATCACATCAAAAATTAGATAGAGATACATTAAAATATGAAAAAAAAGTAGGAATTAAAAATAAAGCAAAAGATAAAGATTTAATAAATGTTGCACCAGAAATAAAGAAAGGATTGGTTGAAAAATAATGTCATTACCTACAGATAAAAAGATAGATGAAATGTTAGATGTAAAAAATAACATAAAGAATACTGATACTGATTTTATAGAAAAAACAGATGGGCCTATCTCTAACTCTGTTGAAAGTAATATTATACCAGAAGAAACATCTAATAATGTTAGTGATCTTAATGCTAAAATAGAAGATGAAAATCAAAATGAAGAAGTATTATTAGCATCTATATTTCCTAAAAAAATTCCTAAAATGAAAAAGAAGGATACCTTAACTGAAAAACCTTATGGGGAAAATCAAAAAGAAATATACGATAAACAACAAGAGGCAATAACAACTAAAGTTCCAGAAGATAAACCCTATGTTTTTGAAGAAGGTACAGGCAATGTAATATTTAGAGAGTGGGAAGATACTGAAATAGAATTTATTGGTAAGACAATGGAAAATCTACAAATGGGTAAGTTAGATTTTACTAAAGATAAAGTTATCTTTAAACCAAACTACATGGAAAAAGGTATGAAGATTACAGATTTCCAAGATGTAGTTTATAACATATTTAAAGACAATATTGATCTTGCCAAAAGAGGCAAAATGAAAATAGAAGATATTGCTAATGAGGCTGCTAAAATTGGTAGAAACGATATTTATCTTAAAATATTAAAAAGAAAACCTGGCGATACTTTTAATGTAGAAGAAACTTACAGAGCTATACTTGAGGTTAGTTATGCTAAAATGGAAACAGATAGATTAGCTAAAGTTTTACAAACAGGAAACGCAACACAAAAACAAATACAAAATTTTTATCAAGCTCTTCAACTATATGGAGGTTTATTTTCTCAAGTAGCTGGATCTGTATCAGAAACCGGTAGAGCATTAGGTGTTATATCTAAAATGGATACTCCATCTTTAGAAGGTGTATTAGATTTAGAAACAATTATGAAACAAATGGGTGGTACAGAATATCTAGATCCTAAACAAGCTCAAATGATTGCATCACAATTCTTAACTTTAAAACCACATCAAAAATCAAAAGCAGCAAAAGATAGTTTTATGACAAAACTTGGTGATGCTTGGTCAGAGATTTATGTTAATTCTTTACTATCTTCACCTTTAACTCATGTTGTTAATATAACAGCATCTGTTGGTTTCCAAACATTAAGAGTAGCTGAATATGGTATTGCTGCAAGTATTAATAAAATACCAGGCTTTGGTTCTGCTGATGGTGTACAGTTTAATGAAGTATGGAATATGATAACAAGTTTTTCATACGCATCAAAATTAGGATGGGCAAATGGAACAGAGGCATTTAAAACCGGTGATGTTGTTACAACAAAATTAGATTTAAGAAAATCAAAAGCTGTATCTAAAGATCTATTACCAGAAGGTTTTAAAGATGGTTATATGGGTAAAATGTTAGAATACTATGGAACCTATGCTAGAATACCTGGAAGATTTCTTGTAGCAGAAGATGAATTTATGAAAGGTATTGCATATCACATGCAACTAGAACAACTTGCTACACAAAAATTTAATAAAGCTCTTGCTGATGGTGTGAGTGAGGCAGATGCAGAAGTTATTAGATTAAAAACTTTAGCAGATCCAGATAAAGAAACTGTAGAGTTAGCTAAAGAAGGTATGTTAGAAACTACATTCCAAAAAGATTTACCTCCTGGAGTATTAAAAGATGCTCAAAGAGTATTAAATGTTCCAGCAATGAAAATATTTGTACCATTCTATAAAACTATTATGAATATCTTTTTTGAAAGTAACAAAAGAAATCCAGGTATGATGGCAATAGGAGCTTTATTACCTGGTGATTTAGGTACAAAAATTAGAAGAGATTTATCTGGTAAGAATGGTAAGAGAGTTCAAAATCTTGCATTAGCTAAATTAGCAACCGGTACAGGCATGATGGTAACAATGGCTAACATGGCATGGGGTACAGCTGATTTTGATAGGGATGTTGTTATAACCGGTATGGCCCCAATGGATAAAGCTGAAAGACAAGCATTTTATAGAAAAGGTTATCAACCATATTCTATTGCTGTACTAGATAAAGAAACAGGACAATATACAAGTTACTCTTATTCAAGAATGGATCCTATATCTTCTTTACTTGCTATCTCTGCTGACTTTGCTTTGATGGCATCTAGACCAGATCAATATGGAAATGAAAATAATTTATCAGAATTAACAGATATGGCTACAGCTGCTGTATTATCTATTTACCCATACATGACACAGCAACCTTTCTTACAAGGTATTCAAGAGTTAGGTAAATTATTTCAACCTGGTTATGGTGATCCAGAAGGAGCTGCTAAAAGAACAGTAACAGTTTTAGTTGAAAAACTTACAAATGCTACAGTTGGTTTAGCTGTTAATCCTACAGGATCTTTTGGTGCATACTTACAAAGAAATACAGATAATACTATTTACGATACTGCTATGACAGATCATCAATTTGAAAATGGTTTTTTTGCTAATTTATTTAAACCTATAAATGATGGTAATGTACCAGCTCCTATTCAAGCATTCTATAAAGCAATGAATAAACAAATGTTAAATAGTCCATTTTTTAATCCAGAATTAAAACCAAAAGTAACTTTATGGGGCCAAGAAATGAAAGGGCCAGAAGGTAGTTGGTTATCCCCTATTAGAATTAAACAATCAGAATTTAATGATGTAGATGATTATTTAGTATCAATAGGTTTAGGTATTCCTATGCCAAGAGGTGTTATCCAGGGTATTAATATGACATCAGATGAATACTATGATTTTATTATGTTAATGAATGTAGATAAAGATCAAAGTGGATTTAGTGATATGTTGGAAAAAGTACAAGCTGAAATTAACAAACCATCATTTCAAGCAAAAGATATGGAGGCACAAATTAATAAATTAAGATCTATAGTTAATGAGGCTAGAGAAAATGCTAAAAAAATATTCTTATCTGAAAATGATGGATTTAATTCTAGAGTTGAAACTCTNAAAGATAGAATAAAACATAGAGGNAAAAAGAGAAAATAATGGTTTTTTTTTGTTCTACTATACAAAACGATAACACAATATTAGGAATAATATATGGCAACATTTAATGTAAATGCAACAGCAAGAAGAGTACAATCTATTGTAGGATCTAGTAACCAGGCTGGGCCTTATACTTTTAACTTCCAGGTTAATGCTACATCTGAATTATTAGTATTTCAAAATGATACAGAGCTTACTTTATCTACTCAATACTCTGCTACTCTAAATACAGATGGAACAGGATCTATAACTTTTATAGATAANTCTGGATCTGGAGGTACTAATTATACTCCAGCACAAAATGATCGTATTACTATTATTGGNGATCAACCATTATCTAGAACAGGAGTTTATAGTACAGGCCAGGTTATTACACCNGCAGCTCTTGAAACTGATTTTGATAATGTAGTTATTAGACAACAACAATTAAAAGAAATTATAGATAGATCTATTCAGTTAAAACCTTCTACTGCTAGAACAGTAACAGGAACAGGAACCAATGGCCCTGTATTCTTTCCAGAGTTAGCNGCTAATAAATTATTAAGTGTTGATGCAGCTGGTACATCATTAGTAATGACATCAGAGATTGGATCTTTNAAAGGTAATTGGGCAGCTAGTACAAGTTACTTNCAAAGAGATATTGTAAAAGATACAAGTACCGGAAATATTTTTATAGCTAACNCAGATCATTCATCTTCTGGATCTCAACCCTTAACTACAAATAGTGATAGTGGTAANTGGGATCTATTAGTNGATNCNGCAACNGCNACTTCTGCNAGTCAAACTGCAACTGCCCAGGCTANCAATAGCAACGACAAAAGCNNGTGAGGCANCTACATCAGCATCAAATGCATCTACTTCTGAAAGNAATNCCCTTACTTATAANAATGCAGCAGAGGCAGCNAAGACAGCAGCCGAAACAGCTAAAGCAGCAGCAGAGGCAAGTCTAGATAATTTTCAAGATCAGTACCTAGGAGTACAAGCAAACGAACCTANCTNNNGATTTAGATGGCGANNNNCTNACAGAAGGCGATATTTATTNTAATAGTAACAGTAACAAATTGCGTATTTTNTCTGGAGGACAATTTAAAGATGCAGCTGTAGATACATCTTCATTTGCCCAGGCTGGATTTAGTATTGCAATGAGTGTAGCATTATAGAAAGGAGTAAAACATGGCACAAAATTTTAGAAACCAATTAACACATACAGCTATAGGTACTAGCTATACAGATATTTTAGCTCAAGCTAATACTTTTGATACTGTAGTTGGAATTAGATTAGTTAATGTAACCGGTACATCTATCAATGTAACTGCTGCAATAGAGAATAGTTCTAATACAACTGAATTAATTGTTAATTGTCCGATCCCTGGAGGATCTAGTTTGGAGCTTATTGATGGTGGTAGTAAAATAATTTTAAAATCTGGTGATAAGTTAAAAGCAAAAAGTGATACAGCAAGTTCACTTAAAACTGTAGTTAGTTTTATTGACAGTATTAGTACATAGGAGGATACATGGGATANATAGGTAATTCAACATTTACAGGAGTTATAACTAGCTCTGATANTATTGATGCTGGTGTAGTAGAAATATCAGATCTATCAGCAGCAGCTCAAGCTGGTTTAGGTAANGCAGATCTGTATGGTTTTAAAAAGACTAATGGAACAGGATCTCAAAAAGAAGATCTAATTTTAACTACTACTAATGGCACAGATAATATTGATGTAGCTACAAATGATGGATCCCAAACAGATCTATTTGATGAAAGTTTTTTTAGTAAGAAAGGATTATCATTNTCGGTAAATGCCGATGGTGAATTATTGGTAACAGTATAATGGCATTAACAAGGTTAGGATCTTTAGCAGCAACAAACTTGGTACTAGGTGGTAATGTNGGTACAGAAGGTGATGCTTATAAAAACTATNATACNATTTCTAGTNNNGTAACTTTAACAATGGCANCANNTAAAAANTATTTTTTANNNGGGCCNATNACAATNAANAACAATGNAACATTTACTGTTGCTGGTACAGGGGAGTTAAAAATAATCTAATGCCATATATTGGAAGGAATTTACAAACAGGCGAATACAAGCTCATAACATTAACAGAGAGCTTTGATGGTAGTAGAACAGCCTTTACTATGAGTGAGAGTGTTCCATCAGAAAGAGTATTGATGGTTATACTNTCTGGGGTNCTNCAACATTGGGGNGANNNTTTTACTGTNANNGGAAATCAANTAANTTTTNCNGCNGCTCCNAGTTCTGGNGAAACAATNAAAATTTTAAAACTAGGTGATACATTAAATATTGCTACTCCATCCCAGGGTACAGTAGGTACTGCTCAATTATCTACATCCGGTATTGCAGCTGGTAAAGTATTTAAAGTTAATGATGCTGGTAATGCCTGGGAGTTGGGTAATGCATCTAGTGCAGAGATCTATGGATTTACTATGATAGATACAAACTCTGATAACATCCTAGACAGCTTACAAGTAACAACAACTAATGGTGGACAAGACAATATTACAGCTGCTGTCTATGCTGCCTTTGATGACAAGATGTTTGCAGCATCTGGATTTACTTTTAGTTTAAATAGTGATGGTCATNTGATTGCAACGATTTGATGTACTCTAAATGTTTATGAATAAAAATATAGAAAATCACTTTATTATAACAAAAAGGATATTTTAAATATGGCATCTAAAATAATTGTAGATCAACTAGAAAGTTCTGGATCAAATATAACTATACCTACAGGCACAGGCCTAGTAGTTACAGATGGAATAGCAGCTACAAATTTATCTGGTACGATTGCTGATGCAAGATTGCCAACTGTTCCTGTTGCAAAAGGTGGAACAGGANTAACTTCNNTNGGAANNGCNNNNCAAGTNNTAGCANGTNAATAGTGGNGNNAATGCNTTAGAATTTGCAANATGCTAGTTCTGGTGGANTNAAACAAGTAATACAAACTGTAAAAACGAATTCACAAGGTATTTCTTCTACATCAGATGTAGATATAATGTCAGTAAGTATTACACCTTCAAGTTCTTCAAGCAAAATATTAGTATCTTGGAATGTAAATGCTTGTTCTAATGACCATGCAGATTTAATTGTTGTTAGAGATAGTACACAAATATATCTTGGTGATGCTTCTGGTTCAAGAGGCAGAACTGCTCATGGTATGTATGCTATTCAAGCAGACCATATTAGTGAATTTTCTGGAACATTTTTAGATAGTCCAAATACTAGCTCACAAATTACATATTATGTAAAAGGTAGAACACCCTCTAGTGCATCACACAATCTTAGGATTAATAAATCAAATAATGACCACGATAGAGTAGAAAACCAAAGAACAGCATCAAATATAATAGTTATGGAGGTCACAGTATAATGATTGAAAAAGCAATTAAAAAAATAAATCCTAATGCAGAATTTTCTATTGAAGCAGATGATGTAAACCAAATTACTTGGTTAAATGGTACTACACCAATTTCAGTTGCAGATATTGAAACACAACTACCAATTGTAGAGCAAGAAATTAAAGATCAAATTCAAGCACAAAAAGATTTAAAACTTTCTGCAAAAACTAAACTAATGAATGGAGAGGCATTAACCGAAGATGAGGCTAATGTTATGGTAGGATTATAATGGCAACAGTAAATTTAGGTAGAATTAAACCAGTATTTAGAGGAGCATTTAATAACTCAACAGCTTATGTTATTGATGACATTGTTACATCTGGTAACGAAACATTTATAGCTATTGCGGCAACACAAGGTAATGCTACTTCTAATGGTTCATTTTGGACTAAACTTGCGGCTAAAGGTGCTGATGGTACAGATGTTGCGGCTACATTAGCAAACAAAGAGATTGCATTTAAAACAAATGCTGGAGCATTAGATGGTATTCCAATAGGTACTGCTGGTCAGTTCTTAAAAGTAAATAGTGGTGCAACAGGATATGAGTTCGGTACTCAAGCATCTGCTGGGGTTCTACAAACTGTTAGGTATGGTACTGGTACACCTTGGACACAATCAATGAGTGGTACTTCATTTACACAAATAAATAATGGTGCAACTGATTTTGATGTAACGATTACACCAAGTGCAACTTCAAACTCTATTTTAATATTTGGACAATTAAACGTTCAAATGTACCCTAATGCTAATAACTATGCAGGTTCAGTAAGAGTAGTAAGGTCTGTTGCAGGTGGTTCAACAAATAACACTTTTCAAGCAGGTAACGCTCATGGTTCAAGACCAAGAGGTACATTTTGGACTGCTACAAATTCCGCAGGATATGAACCTGTTACTTGTTTTTCAGTTAGTGATACAGGACACAACACGACTTCTGCTATTACTTATAAATTAGAATTAATAGCTCATGGAAATCATACTGTGACTTTTAATTACCACAATAATCATGGTGATGGATCTAGTGGTTATCACTCACAAGCATTTTCAACAATTATGGCACAAGAATTAGGTCATACAATAGCAGATGCATAAGGAGATAAACAATGGCAAATAAAAATATAATTGGAATACTAGACGCAATAAGAGAATTATCTTCTGAAGATATAACNGGAATGGTTTATAATGTTGATGAAGATAAAATTTATTGGAANGGTATTACAGAAATNGATAGANCAACTATTGATGCTAAAGTTTCTGAAATGCAATCAGAAGAAGATACAAAATTTGATACTCAACAAAACAATAAGGTATCTGCATACAGAAAAATGGAAATGACAGATGATGAGATACTTGCGATTGATCCAACACTAGAGGAGTATTTATAATGGCTACGATAGATTTAGGAAGATTAGGATTTGTAAACAAAGGTACTTATAACAATAGTACAACCTACGAAAAAAATGATTTGGTACAATTTACTGATGGAGGTATTCTATCTACTTACTTATACATAGATAGCACAGCTCAATCTGGTCAAGCTCCATCATCATCTGGTACTGCTGGTTCAAGATGGACATTCTTTGCTAAAGGTGTAGCTGATGCTGTTGCTAGTGCTGGTAACAATAAAGTATTAGTTACAAATGCTAGTGGTAACTTAACTCCATTATCTATTGGTTCTGCTGGAACAGTTCTTAAAACTAATTCAAGTGCAAATGGATTTGAGTTTGGCTCTGGTAGTAAAATTGGACAAGTTTTACAAACAGTAAAAACTAGTACTTTTTCTCATACTTTTGGATCTGGTGTTACCTTTCATAATATTACAGGATTATCTCAAGCAATAACACCTACAGCAACATCATCAAAAGTTTTGTTAATGGTTACTGTATGTGCGTATGCTGCTGCTGGATGTCAAGCATACATTGATACAATAAGAGATACAACGCAAATATTTGTAGGCGATAGTTCTTCTAATAGAGTATCAGCTACAGCTATGGCAAACTTAAATGGCTCAACAGTAGATTGGTCAACATCAAATATTCATTACACATTTCTTGATACTCCGAATACAACTTCGTCAACGACATATCAAGTAAGACTTGGTGGATTTAATAGTGGAGTAAATCATATAAATAGATCAGATAGAGATAGTGCTAGTACTAGCTATGATGCTAGATTAGCAAGTTCAATAACATTAATGGAGATATTAGCATAATGACAAAAATAAGTATGGCAAAAGCAATTAAATTAATTAATCCAGATGCAAGAGTTAGTGTTGATGATGATAACTATGATACTATTGAATGGTTATTTGATACACCAATTATTTCTAAAGCTGACATTGAGGCAAAAATAGCAGAAGAAGAAATTATTTTTAAAAATGAAAGACAAGCTAAAGCAAATTTAAAAGCTAGTGCTAAAGCTAAACTAATTGCTGGTGAACCTCTTACAGAAGAAGAGGCAGATACAATAGTATTGTAGTTATGCCATGGGAAGAGTTACTAAAAAAGCAACAGTACAAAGTGTAACTCTAAAACATATCAGTCAAAAGCTGGACCACATCCACAAAGATGTAGAACAAAATACCAAAGATATAGTGCAGCTCAAAGAGCAAGTAGCCATGGGCCGAGGTGGTCTTAAAGTGATCTTCTACATAGGAGCTATAGTTTCTATTATAATCGGAGCATTAAAAATTGGTAAAATAATATGAAGTGGATGTTAATTATCACAGTATGTCTAGCATCTAATGGTCAAAACCAATGTGTTAATTTTGTACCAGTACAAGAATATTATAGTTACCAGGAGTGCAGCATGAATTCTATGCTAATAAAACCAGACATTGAAGAGATGGGTGGTGAATTTAGAATGACTTGCTTACCCTATATAGATTACGAACCAAAAGAAGGAAGTAAAATATGATACAAGGCATAACAACTTTATTACCATTGCTAAACAAGGCAATCAATTTAGTACCAGATAAAAATAAATTACATCAACAGAAAGCAGATCTAGAAAAAGAATTAGTTAAAGCTCTAGTAGATGTAGATAAAGAACAAGCAAAAATAAATAGAGAGGATGCAAAGGCAACTGGCAGCTTGTCCTGGATACAAAGATTGTGGAGGCCAACACTTGCATGGGTTTGTGTTATAGCTTTTGCGTTTCAATTTTTAGTTATACCGATTACTACTTGGTATGGTGCTGTAACAAACAATCCAATAGATCTGCCTACATTACCAAGTGATGTATTAATGACTACATTGTTTGCTCTTTTAGGTTTGACCGGTGCTCGTAGTTTCGAAAAATTAAAAAAAATTAATAAATGAAAGATCAAGTAACACTATCAGATAAAACAAAATTAAGTATGCCCATTGCCAATCTGATTGGCCTCATCATGATAGTTGCTAGTGTTGTCTTTATGTACAGTCAAATTACAAACAGATTAACTTCACTTGAAACATCAAGACATTTATTTGAAAATGATTTACTAAAAAAATCTACACAGTTACCTACAGATCAAGAACAATATATGTTATTAGAACATTTAGCTGGACAAGTAGAAGATATACAAAAAGAATTAGAAGAGAATAGACATACTGCTGTTAACTTAAATAGAGCTATGAAAGATATAGAAAAGATGCAAGGCACAATAGAAGTATTAAAAGATAAAGTTAGACAGAATGGAGGAACATGAAGGTTGCAATAGTATGGGCATTGTTAATGTTTCCTGGTGGAACAGATGTAAATGATTTTAAACAAGCTCAAGAGTTTATGTTAACTGATGGAATGTCTAAATGTCTTACTCTTAAAAGAGAGGCAACAAGAAATACTGATGGCTCAAGATTGACATTTAAGTGCATACAAGCGAAAGTAGAATTAGAGGTGGACAAAACTGGTAAACTTCATATAAA
>NHDJ01000022.1 GCA_002167265.1 Verrucomicrobia bacterium TMED56
GGCATAGTGCGAGCCAATGGAGCCCCAAAAACAACCAAAGACTTCCTGAAGATCGTGAAAAGGAACTCAGCTATGAGGATGGAAAATATTATGCAACGGATGTGTTCAGCGATTATGCGGTTGAATTTATTAACCAGACGGAAAGCAAGAAATCACCTTTCTTTCTCTACCTTGCTCACTCTTCTCCTCATTTCCCGCTCGAAGCACCGGCCGAGACTAGGGATTCTTACCTGAAAATTTATCGGGACGGTTGGGACGAACTCCGCGAGAAGCGTCATGAGAGGCAGAAGGAAATGGGTCTTATCACGGATGCTTGGAAGTTTACCGGTCTATCGGAAGTTCCTGCGGATCGTGATGATATTGCCAATCACTATGCAGGAAAGCCAAACCCGGCATGGAAGGACCTACCCAACGACAGGAAAGAGGACCTCGTTTATCGAATGGCCACTTTTGCTGCGATGATTGAGCATGTGGATCGTGGGATTGGGCGAATTATCGCGAAATTAAAGGAACAGGGGAAACTTCAAAACACCTTGATTTTATTCACCAGTGATAATGGTGCCTGCTACGAGTGGGGACCTTTCGGGTTCGATCGGAGCAGTCGGCAGGGGTACACCAAGCTCCATCAGGGAGAAGAACTTAAAAAAGTGGGAGGACCGGGCACTTATCACTCAGTTGGCAGTGGATGGTCTTGCCTGAGTAATACTCCATTACGAATGTATAAACATTTCAATCATGAGGGAGGAAACTGCAGCCCTTTGATCGCTCATTGGCCGGACGGTATTCAGAAGCCTGATCAATGGGTGCGGTCACCGGTTCATCTGATTGATTTCATGCCCACGATTCTGGAAGTTACAGATGCACGCTATCCAAATACCTTTGGCGGTGAGAAGATCCATCCGCTCGAGGGATTTAGCATGGTGCCTTTCTTCAAGGGGAATCAAGAAGCCAAGCCACGCACTCTATTCTTTGATCATTTTGACTCCAGTGCCATTCGCAAGGGTGACTGGAAATTGGTGCGCGGAAACACCCGGTATAATGATCGAAAGTGGGAGCTGTACAACTTGGCTAAAGACCGTTGTGAAACAGTTGATTTAATTGAAAGTAAATCTGAACTTGCCAGGAAATTGGAAAAGGAATGGTTATCATGGGCAATACGAATGAAGATCAATCCCTATTATGAATTTGTGGAGAAGAACCCAACCCGACCTTTGAGGAAGATTCCTAAAGACAAAAAGGGTTACTTTCTTCTTANGCATGGAGACCAAGTGGATAGGGNACATGCNCCGGANTTNACCCAAAAGGCATTTGAAATAATTGTCAGTATGAAGCGTGGAAAAGAAACAGACGGCGTTCTTGTGTCTCATGGAGGAATTAACAGTGGATACTCCTTATATCTGGATGAAGGACGGATTGCATTTGCCTGTCGAAATAATGGAGATTTGAAAAAAATTCTTTCCGAAAAGGTGCTTCCTTCAGAGAAGGTTACTGTAACTGCCAAACTCAGAAATGACGGACATGCACAAGTTTTTGTGGATAATGAGTTGCTCGTTGAAAATGGTTCCTTTGAACTCATTAAAACCTTTCCGCAGGATCCTCTGGAAGTGGGGAACGANAGTCTTTCATCTGTTTCTGATTACCAACGCAGAACTAAATTTAAAGGCGAGATTTCAAAAGTATTGATTAAGATGTAAATTGGTATCGATGGCTTATCATTCCATGNTGATCTGAGAATGGCAGGATTTAAATATNACAGATTAAGATGCTCGAGTTGCGGCCATTATCAGCTTGGTCACGAGGATCTAAGCGATGGATCAATGTCCTGGGAATGCGATACTCGATGTTCGAAATGTACGGAGGAATCTCTTGTAAATGAAGGGCAAGTTACTGAGAAGGAGGCAGAAAAATTAATCAAAAACCATACCCTTCCATCAAAAGATTACAGGAAGCAATTTCTAACTATATTAGCGACTCTGGCGGTTCTATTGATCTTAATAAACATAGTTCATGAATCCATCCCGAGGGAAAAATTTAATATCAGTATTCTTACTCTTTCCTTTGTTTTTATATTTTTCATTTCCATGTATTGTTTCACCTTCCTCGGATTTGATATTCTTGGTTTTAAAGGTCACAGATTGCTTGAAATTAAAGGATTCACTAAATCCGAACTGTAAAAGTTAGGTGGAGGTGAATATTTTNAAAGAGTTCAGCAGAGATTTCCTTGACTTAAGTATGTTACACTTCTCGTATTGATTCTCCCAATAATTGTACAACTTATCTTATTTTTTATTCTTGAATACTTAAGGTCTCGATGAATCGTGTTCATAATTTTGCCCTGATATTTCTTACCTGTATGAGCGGTTGCTCAGTTTTTGAATCCGTGGAAACCAAAGAGTACGCAATGACTTGGAAAGTAGACCGGAATCAAAACAATAAGGGGCATAGTCTGGTTGAATTTGAATTCGTGGATTTTCCGGGTCATGTAATCGGTCATTTTTCAAACGATCTAATTAAATATTTGGAAGAAAAATCTGAAAGGGAAGTCACTGTAGAAATTGAGATTACGCGTGATGTTTTCGGAGAGGTAATTGGGCATAGCGAATCTGATATTGCAGGCTACGATGGAAATGCGTCCACTTTTTCATATTTTGGAACGAGGGGAGATCCACCGGTTTATCCTTTTGAGTAAATTTCTTTTATTTGCCTTCGGCTAAATGTAATGTAAAACTTGTGAGATTGCTTATTTACCTTTGTCTTCTTTTGCTGTTGAAATGCTTCAATTTTGGCAACGATGTTGAACTTTTCGGAGGGAAGATTCCGGGAGAAGAAATCAATTATGTTTCAGATCTTACTGGCCTTACTTTTCCAGATGGCACAGAACCTGTGGAAAATTATTTTTTTGGGTCCGAAATCGATCGATCCTTGGCCTTTAAAGTGGCTATCCCTGAAGCTAAAAGAGAAGCTTTTATAAGAAATGAAATTTTTGAAAATGGGAATCATGTCAAATCTGATAAACATTTTACCAATAAACAGGATTGGCGGAAGGTCGATGAACTAACCGAGAGAATTCATCGAAACCTTGGGCTTCCTAATGTCAAATCTGTGGAATGTACCGTTGGCCGGGAAAATGGAAAAACTCATGTCTATGTGAGCTGGTTTGAAATATAAGTTCAGGAAGTAATGGATTTTTCTGATTTTGGAAAACGGTTTGCGGGTCAGATAGGCATTGGCGAGTTGATGGATGATTTGGGCGATGCCTTAGTCTCAGATCCCGCACCCTTGATGCTGGGTGGTGGTAACCCAGCTCATGTTCCTGAAGTTCAGGCATTATTTCGCTCAAGGATGAAGGATATTCTTTCCAGTGCGGGAGAATTTGAGCGAGTAATCGGAAATTATGACACACCGCAAGGTGCAAAGGCTTTTGTACGAGCCTTGGCCGATTTGTTTCGCGATGAGTTTGGTTGGGATATAGGACCTGCAAACATTGCCCTGACCAATGGAAGTCAGAATGCCTTCTTTTCTCTTTTTAATTTATTCGCTGGGAAATTTGATGGTGGTCACTCAAAGCAGATTCTTTTGCCACTCGCTCCTGAATATATCGGTTATTCAGAAGTGGGTTTGGAACCTAATTTTTTCCAAGCCAATCGTCCAGAGATCGAATTATTAGATGATAGATTATTTAAATACCGTGTTGATTTTGACCGACTTAAAATGGACGAAAGCATCGGGGCAATTTGTTTTTCCCGCCCTACAAACCCAACAGGAAATGTGGTCACAGATGATGAAGTATCCCGATTGCGTGAACTTGCTAATTTGCAGGGTATTCCACTGATTATTGATAACGCATATGGCACTCCTTTTCCCAATATTATTTACACGGATGCACAACCGGTTTGGGACGAAAACATTGTACTCTGCCTTAGCTTGTCGAAGTTCGGATTGCCCAGTTTACGTACGGGGGTAGTGATTGCTCGGGAGGAAGTTATTCGGATCGTTTCACGGATGACTTCGGTTTTTAGTCTTGCTCCTGGTAGTCTCGGACCTGCCCTTGCTTTGGATTTGGTTAACAGTGGTGAAATTACCCGAGTAAGTAATGAAGTGGTTAAACCTTTTTACGAAGAGAAAGCCAAAAGAGCCGTCGCTCAACTTCGACAAGAAATTGGTGATCATATTCCGATGAGAATTCATAAACCTGAAGGTGCCTTATTCCTGTGGCTATGGTTTGAAGGTTTGCCAATAAGCAGTCAGGAACTTTATCAAAGACTCAAGAAAAAGGGAGTGCTCGTTGTGTCCGGTGATTACTTCTTTCCGGGTATGGAAGAAGACAACTGGGTTCATAAGAACGAGTGTATCCGAGTTACTTATGCTCAGGACGATGTAGTTGTTACTCGTGGCATTCAATTACTTTCTGAAGAAATTAAAGAAGCCTTTTCCCGTTAAAAACAAATTCAGGAAGCATAATCTGGATTATTGACTGCCAAATTATTCCTATAATTGAGCAAAAAAAAGCCTGCGTGAACACGATTGTGTTCACACAGGTTTAAAAGTTTTAAAGAATTAAAGTCCGATTAGGGATTTGCCATAATGATTAGCTAGCAACCACTTCTTTGGCACAAGGTCCTTTCTGACCTTCTCCCACTTCAAACTCGACGGTTTCTCCGTCATTGAGGGTGGCATATCCACCGTCATTTTTAATTTCCGAATGATGGACGAAGAGATCTTTTCCGCCGTCATCAGGGGTGATAAATCCATAGCCTTTATCGGCATTGAACCACTTAACTGTACCTTTCATACTACTATATTATATTTATTGATTATTTTGCTGAAACACAGAAGGTGTCCCAATTACCTTATCAGGCCAGGTACTGCAGAGATGAAGATACATAACGAGCTAAAGTTTGTCTAATTAAATCGATTTTATTCTAAAGGTCAATTTTATATATTTACACTTTAATCAAATTCCCCATTGAATTGCTTTTTATGAAAATGGGTATTCTTCACTTCAACCATTATACATTCAATATAAGAACCTCATTCTATAATCTGGGAGAAATTAAATCAGTCGATGTTAGATAAACGCAAACTCAATTATAAATATCTTATGAACCGACTTCATTTATTTTCTTTTTTAGTTTTCCACCTTTACTTAAGGCTATTTTTTTCTTCCAAAAAATACAGGTAATGCTTTGAGTATTTGACTGCTTATCTAGCAAAGATTATTTAGCTTATAAGCAAAACAATATTGGCTCATCAATTATTTTCATGGTCAGGCAAGTTCAGATGTGCTTCTATATTGTGATAAAGTTTGTCCTTCTACTCAATAAATCCTCCTAAAACCAAAGATAAATTGAAAGTAATATTTCTCTTATGCATCTTAATCTTTTTGCTTTGTTCGTGCAGTTATTCCAGCTCCAGAGGTTGGAGTTTTTCAGACAGTGATTCATTGGTAGAAGAAAAAGAACGAGCTAGTAGAGTGGATCGAAAAACAGATAGGATTCTGGAAGTCGGAAGAATTAAGGACGGAACAAAAGCTCGAAGGGAGGCAAAGGGAGAAGTTTTCGAGGAGGAATTGTTCCGCTCTTTTCGTCCATGAAATTTCATGGACATTTCTTTTACCTAAACCAAACAACTTCCGCCTTTATCGTTGCGGTAAGATCCTTCATGAAAACAGACACCATCTTCAATTTGATTAAAGTCTCCCTGCTCACTCTAGGAACTTCTCTCATCTTTTTGATTTGCGGTTGTCAAACGATCCAGCAGTTTATTCCTAATGACGAGGTTGTCCGCTTTGGTACGGACCGCAAGTATTTGGACTTAAATTATACCGGAGACGGCAACTTTACGGACTATGGAAGAAAGGCTGGTATTCTTAGGTTTGTGCTCGACCTTGGAGCAGTAGATTTAAGGGAAACCAGTGCCAGTAAGTTTGAACTGAAGGGACTACCTGAAGTGGAATTCGTTTGTTATCTGCGAGTCGATCATCCTCTACCGATCTTGGCGAAACCAAAGGATTTTGAGGCTGGGGACTTAGTGGTTAGAATGTCTCTCGAAGATGANAATGGNACNCAAGTNTTTTCNGAAAANGCTNCNCTANNAAGTTGGACNTGGTCGGGTTCCGTTGGNGCNNCNNNAAGNGANCTTTATACACNNAAGACCATNTTCACNCCNAAGAAAGGGANGGTNTATTACNTNAANCTNAAGAATAATGNAGGTAACCTTAAAGCACCCAGAGNCNAAATTTNTNNTNATGGGTGGAGGCTGGAAAGCTTTCTAGGCTTCGGATGAACCGAGATCGTAATAAAAATGGATTGCTAAAGATCATTAACTCTCAGAATGAAAAATAATATTGTTCAAATTACTGTATTCACTTTCCTGCTGGTATTTTCTTCCTGTAATAGTTCCCATTGGAAAAGTGATGATATGAAGAGGGCTATCTCTATCACCTCATTCCAAAATCCTAATACAGCTTGCGAAGTCCTTCGGGTCGACGATTCTTATCCGGTAGAAGGCAAAACTCAGGAAGGTAGTTCACTACATGGTTATGAAGTCATTTCAAATGCCGTGGTTTTGAACTCCGCTTCACGGAAAGAACTTTCTTCAATTATAGAAGATCATGATACTTATTTCCGACACTCCGTCGACATTGATTGTGCTTTTCGACCGGGAGTAGCCTTCCGTTTCAGTGACCAACAGAATCAGGTCGATCTACTCGTTTGTTTCAGTTGCAATGAATTGAGGTACTATCTGAATGGAAAGGTTGTCGGCCAAAGTTATTTCAAATCTCAAGTATTGCGCTCCCTTGTTCAGGGACTGTTTCCCGAAGATGAGAAAATTCAAAAGCTCTAAACACAGATAAATTCATATAATCAAAAGGTTTTCCATAATGAATAAATTACCAATGAATATAATCTTTTTTTTACTATCAATTTGTTGCTATGCTGGTGATCGGCCAACCATCAAATCCTTGGTTGGAAAGAGAATTTGGATTGAAGATGCATTTGCCGGTCAGTCGTTTACCTTGCTTAAGGTAGGATCCAATGGGAACGAGGAGTTCAAGGTTTTATGGAAACGTCACGGGTCAGGAGTGCCTGAAATCAGAACGCAAAAATTCAAAGTTCGGCTCGATAGTAAGTATCAGTATCGATTCATACTAGATCATCCGGAAGAGAAAAAAGGAGAGTTTATGGTATCCATTTTCAATGGAGATAAAATAAAGGTTTATCTTAATGGCGTTCGTATTTATGCGGATGGAAATTAAATAATTTGCATCCAATCACTATTGGGCATGGCTTAATTATGAATGAAATCTTATATCTCCTCTCCCTAGGATTATTTCTGGCTTTGCCACCAATCTTGTTAATTTACAGGTTTAAGAATCAAAAACCAACTTGGTGGCTTTTATTACTTTTGATCATAAGCTTGGGATGGATTTTCATTTATGGGACTTTTATATTCCACGATCAACACATCGCGGATCTTATCGCTCAAAATAAAGAACTGCCGAAAGGGTGGGACAGTGATGGTGCCTCGGGATTAGCCACCATGTTTTTCGGTTGGCTACTTGCCTTTTTATATAGCCTGCCTTGGTTTGGTGTTTATTCATTGGGCACGCTTGCAAAAAGTAGAGGCTTAATAAGTAAAAGTAATTAAATCTATTTTTAATATTTACACTTTCTTATTCTATCCTAACCTTAAAACTTATCCATTCAAAATCCTCCTTACCTCCACATGCCATGACCTGCTTACAATCGTTTTGTTCCTCTTTTCAGCTTTGTTTTGTAATAATTCTTTCCACCATCTTCATAAACCCAAAGTTAAACGCTTCCACAAATCTAGGGTCTGATAAGCAACGCTTTGATGAGGTTGCCGGGCAACTTGATTTGGGTGGCGTTCTTTACGGATATGTCAGCGTGGATGGTGACCTTTCCGGATTAGCAAAATTTGTGAACTCCTTCATGTCAGGAATGAAGGAAATTGATAAGGGTGTAAGTGCCCATATACCAGATGTTGATATTGAAGCCCTGATGAAAATTTCCGGCTTGGATTCAATTTCCGCATTGGGACTGAGTTCCATTCAGACCGATCAAGGATTCCGCAATAAGGTTTATCTNCATTCTCCGAATGGGTTGAGGGGTTTTCTTTCCATGTTTGGCGATGAGGCAAAGGAATTTGAAGTTCTTCAACTTGCTCCTTCGGGTACTGATTTTGTTGTCCAGCAGGAGGTAAAACTGAAGACTTTTTATAATGAGGTCGTTTTGGGAGCACTGGGTGGNTCACCAGAGCAGGGTGGGGTGATGCCTCTGGGCCCGCAGGGTATGATGATGAAAATGATGGTCGATGGCATGATGAAACAACCATTGCCTCCCCCTTTAACATTTACCGGGGAAAAACTAATCAATGATCTGGATACCAATGTCATGGTCATTATTGACGGCGATCCTTTGAAGATGCTTCCGGTTAAACTGGAAGGAAATGATCTNAATATGCCANCNATTCAAGGTGCTGTNTTGATTGATAATGTAGGNTGGTTAGNNGNGGANTTNATNAAAATGTNNGAGGCGGANAAGGCTAAAGGNGGAAAGAGNGTACCTCCTTTTGAAGTTNTNGATAATGCAAATTGGGAAGGCTTGAANCTCTCTATTGAGTCCGNNAGTCTTTCTAAAAGAGACCGNAAGGAAATTAAACAATTNGGTTTGNAGAATGCCATGCTAGCTCATCATCGCCCGAGTGGAAAATTGATTGTCTCTTCCAGTAAGGAGTTTGCGACAGGCTTTTTTTCAAAAAAGCCTAAGCTTGCTTCGGACCCTGTTTTCCTAGCCAAAACCAAAGAGCTTCCGAAGCAAGGCACTGCCATATCATATTTATCTCCTGTTTTGATGACGGAACTTAGAAAGTTTATCAAAGAAGCCATTGAGGCCGAAAACCCACCTGAAAAAGAGTATAAAAGGGATGATCGTTTTGTGGCTCTTTCCATGCTCGACTTTTTTCTTCCGGAAGGTGCACTTGGAGAAGCTATGGTCACAACACCGACAGAAGATGGCCTTCTTTCCGTTGGAAATTCCGCTTATTCTCATAAATCAAAAATTCTCATGGGAGCGGCAGTGCCGACTTTAGTTGGCGTGGGTATCTTTAGTATCGGGCAACAGGTGGATAGAATGCTTGAATCAGATAAGGCATTTGAAGATTTTGAAGAAGCTGTGGAGGTACCTTATAAGCACGATCACAAAAAAATTCCTGTGAAGCCTTGAATAGTGAATAGTCAGGAAATTCTTTAATATATTTTATAAAATAACATGAAAACCATCTCTTTCATTCTCAATATTAGCTTATTAATAACTTCTCACATTCAACTTTCCGCAAAATCGG
>NHDJ01000023.1 GCA_002167265.1 Verrucomicrobia bacterium TMED56
GTCCAATCCAAGGTTTCCTCATACGAAAAACAGGAAAAGAAACTTCAGCAAAAGATCCACCAATTGAAAAAGGTGGAGAGTGGAGATGCCAAGGTCGGGGACAACGGTTTGGATCCAGGAGACGAAGCCTCCGAATCGCGCATTTTTAAAAACCTGATCCGTCACCGTATCGAACTCGATCGGGTAGAGCCGTTTACGCATGCTGTTTTTACGGGGAAGACCGTAGTTATGAGAAATGTTCAAGGTCGATTGAACATACCNGANNATCCTTGGGCAAAGGGTTATCTTGATCCGGANGTTATNTATGACGGNGGTAGCGTCTATTCCCAAGGGGANGCGGTGNGTCCCGGTGGCTTGAGCGCCGCCGAATCCCTTGGAAGAATGAACCCGCGTCCATTCCCCGCAGGCAAAGGCAAGCGCAGGTTGGCCCTTGCCGAGTGGATTGTGAACGAGNAAAACCCCCTGNCCGCCCGGGTCATGGTCAACCGGATCTGGTCCTGGCATTTTGGGCGTGGGATTGCCGGGAACCCCAACAATTTTGGTGGAACCGGGGAGTTGCCTACTCATCCCGCCTTGCTCGACTACCTGGCGGACTGGTTTATGAAGAACGGATGGTCGGTCAAGAAGCTCAACCAATTAATTCTGTCCTCCGAGACCTACCGACGAAGCAGTCGGCACCCTGACTCCGATTCCTTGGAGGAAAAAGATCCCAAAAGACTTTTTTACGCGAGTTTTATTCCCCGTCGTTTGGTTGCGGAGGAGATTCGCGACGCGATGTTGTTGGCAAGCGGCGAACTGAACTTCAAAGTTGGAGGAATCCCCGCCCGGCCCGACCTTAATCCGGAGGTAGCTTTTCAGCCCCGGCAAATCATGGGGGGGACCGCATCGGTCTATGAGCCTGATCCTTTGCCAAGTCAAAGAAACCGGCGGACAATTTATGCCGAGAAGATCCGCGGCTTGCGTGATCCCTTCCTGGAGGCATTCAACCAACCCGGACCCGAAGCCTCCTGCGAACTCAGGCAAACTTCCACCGTTGCCCCTCAGGCCTTGACTTTGTTGAACGCGGAGGAAGTCCATGACCGCAGCTTGGCTTTCGCCGCTCGTCTCCTGAAGGAAAGGAAAAACGAACCGGCCGTGATTCAACGGGCTTTCTCTCTTGCACTCGGAAGATCGGCTTCAGCGGACGAATTGTCGGCTTGTCTCGAGCGCTGGTCGCAAGCCACNCAGGCAGAACGAAAGAAGATTCCGCAGCCNAAGGTTTATCATGGTAAGATTAAGCGTACAGTGATGGCCGAGAAGACAGGTGAGCCCTACGACTTCTGGGAGATTTTACCAGTCTACGANTCCTATCAGCCCGACCTCCAGGGAAGTGAGGTGTCTGCCANGACCCGAGGGCTTGCCCATGTTTGTCTGGTTATCTTCAACTTGAACGAATTCTCTTATCTTGATTAAATAAAGTCCGCAGCATGAAGAACGATCATTTCAATTTGGTTGCCAGCCTGACCCGTCGCGAAGCTCTCTATGGCTTGAGCGGAGGGCTTGGTTCGCTGGCTTTTTCTTCCTTGCTTCAGGCTGAAGGGGTTCATTCCATTGGTTCCCATCACCCTGCCAAAGCCAAGCGCTGCATTTTTCTGATGATGGAGGGAGGACCATCCCATATAGACACCTTCGACCCCAAGCCCGCCCTGGCGGAACGCCACTTGCAAAAATTCAAGCGAAGCGGAGACAAGGAGAGTGCCATGTCCTCAGGGGAGCGCTATTTCGTCCAAAGCCCCTTTGATTTTATCAAGGCTGGAAAAAGCGGAGCCGACATTTCCTCCGAATGGAAATATCTCAAAGAACGGGTGGACGATCTATGCTTTTATCGGGGTTGTCAGGTCGAGTCCGTCAACCACCCGACGGCCTGTTATCACATCAATACGGGCAACCGTTTCGGAGGGGACCCGGCGGTCGGTTCCTGGGTTACCTATGGTTTGGGCACGCTCAATGACAACCTGCCTGGTTTCGTNGTCCTTCCGCGGTCAAGCTATCCACAGGGNGGAGCCTCCAATTGGTCCAATGGNTANCTGCCTGCCGATCATCAAGGGACCCCCCTGCGACCCAAGGGCAGTCCGATTCTCGACCTGCATGCTCCTGCCGGNATCACCCGAAAGGACCAGCGCGACAACCTTGACCTTCTTGCCAAGCTCAATGGCAAACATTTCACGGTCCGTCCGGATCAGGGAGAGCTCGATGCCCGCATGTCCTCCTATGAATTGGCTTATCGGATGCAAATGGAAGTGCCCGGTATCCTTGACCTCAAAGNCGAAACCGAAAAGACCAAGGANGCGTACGGCATTGGGGATTCCAAGACGGANTCNTTCGGCCGTAAGTGCCTGTTGGCCCGGCGCCTTGTGGAGAAAGGGGTACGCTTTGTACAGGCATATGCCGGGAACTGGGATAGCCATGACTACATCGAACGGGCTCACGGNTCNCTCATCCGTTCGGTCGACAAACCNATCGCCGCCTTGCTTGGCGATCTCAAGGAACGCGGTTTGTTGGAAGANACCTTGGTGGTTTGGTGCGGTGAATTCGGGCGGACACCGGATAACGGCATCAGAGGCGGCGGCACCAGTTATGGTCGGGATCACAACGCCAAGGCCATGACGATGTGGTTTGCCGGTGGTGGTACCAAAGTCGGGCACACGGTTGGTGCGACCGATGAGATCGGAGCGGAGGCGGTTGAGTGCGTCCATCATATCCGAGATGTCCATTGTACATGGCTGAACCTGCTTGGTCTCGACGACAATAAATTGACTTATTATCACGCCGGCCGACATAAGCAATTAAGTCAGTTTGGTGGCGAGGTGATCAAGGAATTGATCGGGTGATTATTTCTTTTTTGGTTACGGGTTGATCCTAAGCTTTATTTAAGGATTCACTTGAAAATTTGTTATTCCATTCAAGCTTTTGTTCTAATTGCTTCTTATTTTTCATGTCATGCCCATGAATCTGATGTTAGTAAACCCTTTGAGAAAATGCATGCTCATCAAACTTTTGAAGCTCATGTGCATGCCGGTTGGGAAAGTAAGTACTCTTCCGAGGGTAGGGATGCCCTGGACGGGAAATCTCTTTGGATTAGTTCGTTGGAAATGGGATACGATCACTTTTCAGGTGGAGTTTGGTATGGGCGGTCATCCAACCATTCCTATGACGAGTGGCAGTATAGTTTCGCCCTGACTCAGGAGGTGGAGGCATTAGAATTCTATGCCGGTTATACCCATTTGGTTTTTGCCATGGACAATGAGTCCGACGATGAATGGTCTGCGGGTATTAGTTATGGTGAACTTCCTTGGGGAGTAGGAACTGCATTGGACGGAGTATATTCACTAGATGCCGAAGGGTTCTTTTTCGAATGGTCAAGTGGAAAGACTTACTCCCTTGGTGAAGACCTCGAGGTCTCTTTTTCAGGTATTTTGGGATGGAATGAAGGGTACATCCCTGACGGTCATGATGGTGTAAATTTCTTCTCTCTTAGAACAGGGGGGGAACATGTATTTACCGAAAATTTTTCTTTGACTGGGCATGGTGCTTACAGTTGGGGGATTGACCGTGATTTATCCATGGCAGGAGATCTGCAATTGAAGGACTTCTTTCACCTTGGCTTGGGAATTGAATGGAGCTTTTGAATTTTTTTAATCTTCTGCTTGATTTGATTCAGCAGAAATCCTTTTTGTTTTTTCAAATTTTTTTTAGTGAATAATCGATTTTCCTAGTATTGAATAATGCTTTATATTTAATTCATTGCATGAGTATTTCGCAATCCCTTGCCCGATGCACCCTATGGTTTGCATTTTCATTTATTGGATCAACTTTTTTATCTGCACAGCATGACCGTGAGAGAAACGCTTTCCGACAGCTAGCTGAAGGTAAAGTGGAAAAAGCCTACTTTGAGCTTAAGACTGGCAAAAAACACTCGGACCCAGCTGAAAAAGCATTTATTTCAACGCTTTGCCTGTTAAAAGAAGGAAATGATAAGCAAGCCTTGTCCATGGCAAAGCAGGCTGTGGAAATTGGATTGCCTTTTGAACGATTCTTAGCAGAACCGAGAGAATGGTTGAAGCCCTTAAGAGAGAGTAAAGGCTTTCAAATATGGAAAAAAGCTGTTGATCCATCGCTTATCATCCACGGACCAATGGTCGGACAGGTCAGTGACTCTTCTGCAAGTTTTTGGTTTCGTACGGATGGAGCGTGTGAGGTTGGTGTTGAAATTAACGGCCATACAGGTCGCGAGACTGTAAAAACCTCAGAACAGGAGGGTTTCGTAGGTGTGGTGAATGTGGATGGCCTTTTACCGGGAACTTATTTTTCTTATCGGATATTCGTTAACGGAAAAGAGTTCCTCGACCCGTCAAGAGAGTTTGGTTTTCGTACTTTTTCTGAACCGGAAGAGGGGGCTAAATTTACCATCGCATTTGGTGGGTGCTCCGGTTTCGTTCCAGAATATGAAAGCGTGTGGGAATTGATAGCAAATCATGACCCTAGAGCGATGCTTATGCTAGGTGATAATGTGTACATAGATGATCCTGAAGATGTTCAATGGACCGGAGATTATTGTTATTCACGAAGGCATTCCCGTCCGGAATGGAAAAAACTTATTTCCAAGACCTCCATGCATTCGATTTATGACGATCATGATTTTGGTACTGATGATTGTATTCCAGGATTTCTGGTCGATCAACCAGTCTGGAAGAAACCGGTTCTTAAAAATTTCATTAAAAATTGGAATAATCCTGTTGTTGGTGGAGGAGATGAAAATCCAGGTTGTTGGCAAACCTTTACCCTTGGTCAGGTACAGATAATTATGCTGGATTGCCGATACTACAGGGATCGCGAGAAAAAATCGATGCTTGGTCAGATTCAAAAAAAATGGCTCAAGAAAACCCTAAGTCAATCCAAAGCCAAATTTAAAATTATTGCATCTTCAGTTCCGTTTTCCAAAGGGATCAAACCAGGAAGTAAAGACCCCTGGGATGGATATCCAGAAGAAAGAGAAGAAATTTTCAGTTTCATTGAGAAAGAAAAAATTGAAGGTGTGCTGTTAATTGCGGCTGATCGCCATCGAATAGATTTGCGTAAAACTGAGCGCGTGAATGGATATGATTTATTCGAGTTTGTCAGCGGTCGATTGACTAATCGACATGTGCATTCAGTAATAAAAACCGAGGGTTTAATTTGGGGATATAATAAAACCTGTGGTTTTTGCCTTCTTCGATTTGATACTAGAAAAGTAAATTCTCAAGTTAAACTTGAAGCTTATGATAACGAGGGAAAACTTCTATTTGCACAAAAGATTATGGCGAACGACTTGAAGTTTACAGACTAATTTTTATTTCAGTTGATCTAGGATGCTTTTATTTCCTGACATGGCATGGGCCAAGAACTTACCATGATCCCATAAGCGGTATTGATGACCATCCTCCCAACGACTGAGCTTGTAAAGTGTGGCAAAATCAAATTTGGGAGCTTTGCCTCCTTGACCTCCCACCACCTCTGCTCCTCTTCTAACATTATCCTGCATCCACGCTGGTAACCGCAGATGAAAAGGGTTCCGTTTGATCTCTCCCCGATGGTGGGAAAGGGCTGCCACCAAATCAGCAACTTCATCGGATGAACTTTCCACCATTAAATTAGGATCCTTCATTTGGCCCCAAAATTCAGTTTCGACTAATATGGTGGAGAAGGAATTTAAAGTCGAGAGTGCATCCATGACGAGGAGGTGAACCCCTAGGTGGGTTTGATTCCAATCAGTCGCGTTTGGGAAAAAGAGCATGTCCGGATTATTTTTTACAATTGCATTCGCAAGCTTGGTTGTGGAAAATTTCCATTCCTCTTGATTTTCGAGCCTGAAACAAGGATTAATATTATCCAATCCCCGATCCTCTATTACTTCGAGATCAAAACCTATCCATTCACAGGCAGCTTGAATTTCACCCATTCTTTCGTCTTTTCTGTCCGGATTACTTCCCAAAGTGATGGGTAGAGTAATTACCTGAGATCCAACTTCCCGCCGCAATCTGAGAGGTAAGGAACCCATTACGCATTCGTCGTCCGGGTGG
Source organism: Verrucomicrobia bacterium TMED56 (assembly GCA_002167265.1). Classification (GTDB taxonomy): domain Bacteria; phylum Verrucomicrobiota; class Verrucomicrobiia; order Opitutales; family Seribacteraceae; genus Seribacter. The sequence goes on from NHDJ01000023.1 coordinate 6,099, forward strand.
GGAGCTAGAATAAGAACCTTTGGTGATGAAAAATCAATTGGAATCGAATCTGGTTTCTTCATTCCTCCATGAGGTAAGGACAGTCCCTCCTGAAATATTTTTGTAATGGTTTGGGTGTAGTCTCTGTATGGGTTGGATGGATCCATCATTTAATCTTAGTTGAACTGAAGTGGGTTGCCCATCAAAATGAACTGAGATATTTCACCTTATTCGTACAACTTCTTATTTGATATCGATTAAGTCGTTCTTGAGACTGATTTAAAAAGAAGTAGGATATAGTTTTTGTCATGAAAAATCTCTTTCTTATTACATTTGCAACGGTTACCCCGTTCCTATCCTTCGCCAAACCACTGGCGGTTGATGAATCAAGCATGCCTGAACTAAGAAACGAATCCACACCCTTCCGTGGTAAGATAAATCACAGCGGGTATAGCGGTCACACTTGGGTTTCGTATCCGCATGTTGAGAATCCTGCCAGCCTTGACATGGACCCACAAGGAAGAATTTTTGTTTCCGAAGCCAATCGATTCTGGTTTGGCGTCCCGGACTTGCGACGTGCAAGAGAAATGATACGCGGAGATTTTCGTTCCCGAACCGTAACTGACCGCCTGGCTCTCTACGATGCCCATGCAGATAAACGCGATCGCTCTTGGTATGAGCAGACTCCCGACCGATTGATTAGGCTTGAAGACACTGATGGAAACTTCGTTGCTGATAAACGGACTCTTTACTCGGATGCTTTCGATAAACCTTTGGATGGTATAGGTTTTTCGGTCCTTGCAGAAAGAAACGCAACCTACTTCACCTGTATACCAGCTTTGCGTAAGCTTACTGANCCAGATGACGACGGCGTTGCGGACACTATGGAAAACATTGTCNATGGCTTTGGTGTGCGGGTTTCTTTTATTGGTCATGACCTCCATGGCATTATCAGGGGACCTGACGGTCGCCTTTATTTTTCAATCGGGGATCGTGGGTTTTATGTTGAGAGAGAAGACGGGGAAGTTTTTGAGGCTTCCGGAAGAGGTGCGGTTTTTCGTTGCGATTCTGACGGGATGAACTTTGAGGTCTATGCACATGGGTTGAGAAATCCACAGGAACTGGCATTTGACGACCAGGGAAACCTTTTCACTTTTGACAACACCGGAGATATTGGTGACAAAGCAAGAATTGTCTATGTTCTGGACAATACTGACTCTGGTTGGGACATGTCTCATCAGTCTCCCCATCACTACGCCAATGCTTTGGACTGGGGAGACTTCAGACTTAGTAAATCGGTATGGGTTGGAGAAAATATGTATGAAACCTACACCGAAGATCAGCCTCAATGGGTATACCCTCCAATTGGCCATCTTGGGAACGGTCCGTCCGGAGTGACCTGGCTTAGCGGAAACACTGTGCCCGACGACTTAGAGAATGGATTCCTGGTAACTAACTATCGGGGGGCTGCAACAAGTTCCAATATCATTCATGTCTCGTTAAAGTCAAAAAGTTCAAGTTTTGAGATAGACCGAAGTTCTGTCGTGGTAGAAGGTGTGGCGGTTTGTGATGTTGAACATGGCTATGATGGCAACCTTTATTTGGCGGACTATGGAGGCGGATGGTCAGTCAACAAGAATGGAACCATTCAGGTTATGCGTCCAACTGACCCCAAAATGCAGGCGATCGGGAAAGAAACCGCACTTGCCTTTAAAAAGGGCTTTTCGTCTCGTTCACTGCCAGAATTGGAATCACTACTTTCCCATGATGATCAGCGAGTAAGATTAGCAGCACAACATGCAATAGTTGAAAAAGGAGAACCTGCTATCGAACTTCTTTCAGGAGTTTTGAGATCCGATGATAATAAAAATCATAGGAAGCTCCACGCAGTATGGGCTATGGGGCAACTTTTTGGTAAGGGTCATGAATCGGTTGCTTCTGATTTACTTGTTTGTCTTAGTGCCGGTGAAGTTGAAATTCGAGCAAATGCTGCCCGTACCTGCGGAGATATTGAACTAGCATCAGCCAAGGAACCTTTGCTTTCCTTGTTGAATGATTCCTCCTCGCGAGTGACAACATTAGCTGCAATAGCCTTGGGTCGAATTTGTTCAGTAGGTGATCAAGAAACGGTTGAAGCACTTTTTCAATGCGGTGAAAAAAATGCAGGTTCTTCTTTTGAAGTAACCTTACGCCACTCTTTACTTTCCGCACTTAGCCGATTGGCAACTACCGAATCGACCCTCAGGTACGCAAAGGTTGATTCTGAAGAACAACGAATGCTTGCACTTTTAATTTGTCGACGCCTTGGGCATCCACACATCGATATATTTTTAGATGATGAGTCGGAAAATATCCGAAATGAGGCGGTTTCCGCGATTTATGACACAAAAGTATTGGATAGCGTTACTGGTCAAAAATTGATTTCATTGAATGTTGGAGACTTTCCATATCATCAACAGGTCAGGTTGATTGCTGCTTACTTTCGAATTGGTTCAAAAGAAGCAGCCGGTGCTCTGATTAAGCTTTGTAGCGATGTTAAACTTAAGGAAGAAGTTCGTNCCTTTGCAATGGAAGCTTTGTTGCGTTGGTCTATCCCTTTAGATACTGATCCAGTTTTGGGTCATTATCGACCGACTATTAAATCAACTTTTTCTCGGACGGACTTGGTAAGCTCATATGGTGATCAGATCAAGAATTTAGTGGAAAACGAAAAATCTCCCAAAATCGCTTCTCTCCTTGGAAAATTTATCTTGGAAACTGGTATTTCCATGAATCCAAAAGTCTTGCGTAAACAGGTTTTGGATCCCAGCCTCAACCCGGTAGTACGAGCTTCCAACCTCCGCTCCCTCCTAAGCTTAAATGATCCCACGGATGATGAAGTGATTAATCAACTGATTGAGGATAAAGAGGATGTCGTCCGTTCCGTTAGTTTTGTAGGTCTGTTGAAGCGTGAAATGGATGGTGCTTTGGACAAAGCCCTGCTTGCAATCAAGGAGGACAACCCAATGGTTGCACGGGCAATTTTCTCTGTTCTTGCAGAGAAACAAAGTGAGGCTTTAATAAATCTTTGGAAATTACGAGAGTTAAACCTCAGGAATGAGTTGTGGCTGGATTTATACGAAACCCTTTCAGCNAGCTCAAATGATCAAGCCAAACAGGTTGCCGCGACTTATGCTGCTGGAGGTATTGGCAGAATTCATGCATTGAGTTTGCACGGGGGAGATCCCGACTCTGGTGAGCTTGTATTTAGAAATCAGGGTGCCTGCCTTCAGTGTCACAAGATTAACGGGGAAGGAGGGCTTCAAGGCCCTGAACTCAGTCTTGTGGGAGACCGAATGACTCCATCCAAGCTTTTAGAATCATTGGTCAATCCAAATGCGGAGATATCACCTGGCTATGGTCTATCCACGATTAGTATGAATTCAGGGGATGCCTTGGTGGGCAGAATTTTAGCGGATGAGGAGGATAGTTTGCTTGTGCTATCACCGGATGGTAAAAAACAAGATCTCAGAAAGTCTGATGTAAAAACAGTATCTCCTCCAGTTTCAGCCATGCCGGCTTTAGGGATGACACTTAAGCCGAACGATTTGCGTGACCTTATTGCTTACCTTGGATCAAGAAATGTGGAGACCATTTCTCGGCTTAAACGGGAAACTGAGCATGGGGATAAATAACTGGCGGCATGACTTTCCTCACAAGTGAGGATTAACTGAAAGCACTTTAACCTTTTTCGGGTCCCGAACAGGACTTGTTTTTGAAAACAACAAAGTCTTAGGTGAATCTTTACCCAACCTTACACTGTGAGGGTCCATTGAATAAGTCTTTGGATGAAAGTTTCTGCCCTGTACCCTTACGGTGTAAAGAACTTCCTTAGTTTTGTCGTTTAAGACCTGTACAACAGGGTTTGGTTTTGAAAAACTCAATTTTGGCAGCCAGCCTTTAATTTTTCGTCCATCATTTTGAGTCATTTTAAAAGTAACCGGCCAACCTGNGAACTGAGCCTGATCTCCATCAGAAACCNTGGAGAATCTGGGCCAGCATTCAAATGTGACTGTGCGATTCTTTTTATTAAACCGGGCGACTCCGAATCCATCCGCTCTTTTCAGCTCGTCACTCCGGTCCTCGGGGTTGGCATAGGCATGCATGGTAATCTTGTTACCCAGTCCGTCTTCAAAATCTCCGGTCCAGGGGAGGGGGGAATTGGGNATAGGACGGGGTCCGGGCATTTCATCCTCCGGTTTCCACCAGCGACCGTAGATCGTGTTGACGATTGCAGGACTGGTAAATGCAAAGGGCCCATCCCGGTATGAATCTATGCCATGCTGTACCACCACCCCCAGGTGCTGATCCCCGCACAGGTGCGTGGCCATGGCTTTTCTAAGCTCATGCAGCGCCTTGTTTCTTCCTTTTTGAGGCCAAGCATTACTGTCGAGGTCTGCAAGAAGGCGGCTGTCAGGTCGACCATGTATATGAACGGCTCCGCAGAATGCGGTGGCGGAAAGAGCCGCCTTCATCTGAGCCCCTTCCCAGTCCTGACCCCACTCGGACAGAAAATTGAGCTGTCGGTCCCCCAAAAGGACCAAGCCTTCCAGATTAACCGCATCCCGATTATATGCTGGATCATTAATGTGATCGGGGCGGGGCCCCATTTTCGGAATCTTTCCCGCGGGGCCGGTCTTAAACTTACGGTCTTCCAAAATCGCAAAGTCAATTCCTCCAACCCGTAAACGGGTAAAGTAAACTTCCAAGCCTCTTTTCAACTTTTTAGGGTCAACGGGATCGGGCAAGTGCCAGGTCTGTTGACGTTGAACCATGTTAACATAGGGGATCGGATAAAAATACCCCCCACTATTTCCGGCAGGCGAAGTGGCTACAATTCCACTTTCTCCCCACAGATTTGCCTGCCCAACATCATGGTCGTCCGGGATGGTCACGGTGGGCCGGTCTTTGATAAGATCCCTGAACTGTAGACCAAATTCAATCCAGCCAGCGGTGTGCTGCGTGTGATGGTATGTCTGGTCACCCGCGAAGAATAGCATGTCAGGATCAATCGCTTTCAGGTTTTCAATAATTTGAGGTCGGGGTCCTTTGGTCCGGCTTGAATTACAGGACAGGTTTCCGACAACAATCGTGTCCTGATTGATCGGATCTTTCCGAACGAGCCCTTCGAAAGAAGCTTTCTGACCATGTCTGACCCGATAAGGTATATTCTTGGTTGAGTCCCAGTTTGAAATTCGAAAATGTGCGGTCCATCCGGGATAAGTGATCTTGACCCTGGAAATTTCTTTCCATTCTTTTCCCTGNTTTGTTTCCAGTCGGACCTCCCTTGATTCACCTGGCATGAGAGGATAAAGCTGTCCGGTCAATTTAAGGGTTCCAGAATCCTGGGTGTAGAGGGCAAAGGCAACCACTTCATCACGGGGAACTTTTAATTCGATTATTCTTTTGGGCGGTTTCCCTTTTTTGGAGGGAACTTCCGGGGGCCTTGCCCGTTTCCACCATTCACCAGTGGACAAATGATCAAGGCTTGAAAATTTCTCTCCAAATAATTCCTTTGATTCAGGCTCGGCCTTTAAACAGGGCAGGAAGGAGGAAAAGCAAAAAAGCGATAATATGAGTAATTTCATCGAAAAAAAACAATCTAATTAAAGTTTCCTTTCAAGATTAAAATAGATGCTCCTATCCTATTATTTTAAGATGGCCTGGTATTTTGGATAGTTTATGAATTTCCTTCTCTCCATTGACGGGGAGCTTGGCCCACTTTTTTTCGAAACCAGCGGGCAAAGTAATTTGGATCGCTAAATCCGCAATCCCACGCAATTTTTGAAATGGACAGGTTTTCCTTTTTTAAACCTTCATAGGATCTTTTCTGACGGGCTTCATCGAGGAGAATTCCAAGATTGAGGGCTGATTCACGACGGACTTTTCGATTAAGTGAACTTAAATCCTCTTCAAAAATTTGGGCGATTTCATTAGGTGCTTTCGGAATAATGGGTAATTCGCTTAACAATCTTCTTACTTTTTCAGTTATTGGATACACCGCTCTATGATTAATGTTTCCCTCATCGAGTTCATTGAATAAGAGAGAAAATATTTGTAATATTTTTGATGAGGCCAAAATACTATGTGCTTTGTGAAAATCCACGGATTGGATCATCTGATTAAGTATACTCTCTACTTCCGAAAGTCTCACAGGTAATAAAACTTTATTTTTCACCTTCCATTTTTTAGTCTTATCTTCTTTAAAATTAATTACCAGGGATAACGGAGGGCTTTTCATGGATTTTATAAATCCATGGGTGGTATCAGGCGGGAAATATAACAATGCACCCCGACTTACGGGGATGGGTTCGCCATCAAATGTCTGAATTCCCTGTCCCCTTAAATAGAGAAGAAATTGGGAGTAAGAATGCGTATGCTCTTCAATTAAGTCACTTTTTGGTGTGTGACGATGATGTGCCAGTCTTAGAACCGAATAACCGGGGATTGAAATCCGCAGGTTTTCCAAAAAAATGGGCTGAAAGTCATTCATTTATAAAGACAAATAAAATGTCTGAATAATGCTAATTATGCAAGTTCTGTCCTAACGGTATCACCGATTAGCTGATAGAATAGAGTTCATGATTCACAAAGCTGACCAACTTCATCCCCATTCCCAATGGAGCGAAACCGTTTGGGCACACTCCCGAGAGGAGGATCTATTGGATGACCAGTCCAGCCCACGCCTTTGTGTGGCCGCTTTGCTTCCATTTAAGGGGGGCGAACCGGATTGGGGCAGTTTTGAAAAGATGCTTCACTGGATGATGATATGTGCAAAGCATTTTGGAGTAGATTTAACTTTTGTCCTCAATGCGGATACGGGCTATGTATTCAATCTCTCGAATCAACTGTATGAGGAAGTGATTATCCGCTTCCGGTCCCTACACCCGGACGCTTCTTTTATCAGTGGAGTCACCGCAGTGGGGGCATCACCCACAGATTTCCAGGCATCCTGTTATCATCCGCATCTTGAAATTGCCCAGGCTCATAGCCCTTGTGAAGTGATGATCATGACCTCACAGGCTCTGAATACTTTGGGCCCGGAGATGAGGAGGGATGCTTATTTTGAAATTTTGGAAAAAATCAAAGTTCCCGCACTTGTGCATGCACTAGAGCCCGCTTTCGTTCCATGGGCCACTCCCTTTGAGCCCTGGCTTTTACACCAATTGGCCAGCCATGAGAAATTTGTAGGCGGAAAAATTTCCACTTTAGATGAACCGCACTTTCTTTACTGGGCATCGATGTGCCGCGAGCTCGGACTCGACTTCGTTCCCCACAGCGGGGATGATTTCGGGATCGCCTCTGCGATAAAAATGGGCTTACCACTGTTGATTGGAGCCGGGGTGTCCGCCTGTCCGCTTATTTGTGCAGCCAAAAAATATTGGAGGAAAGAAAGCTTTGATTCGAGGGTGTATAAGTTATTTGAAGCCTTTCAATCATTGGAGGATTTAGTGTTTCGCCTGGATGAAAAAGGGAGTGCTGCCGGATATAAGCATAGTACGGCTGAGATTCTACAAATGCTTGGTGTGATCGATTCTTCGGAGATCCATCCCGACTGTCCTGATCTGCGTGACGGTAATGAACAAGCCCGGATGCAGGAGGCACTGATTCGTCCACTCCGGATTGCCGGGCGTATGAATATTCCCTTTTATTCTTTTCCATCATGATCGCCGATCCACTGACTGATTTCTCCCGCCTATGTGTGCACACCATCACCACCAAGGGTTGGGATCTGCAAGAAGCGGTCGATCATTATGCCCAAGCGGGGGTTTCCGGAATTACAGTTTGGAGACAATGGCTGGAAGGTCGGGATCCATGGAGAGCCGGTGAATCCATTCGGGCAGCTGGCTTGAAGATCGTTTCCCTTTGTCGTGGAGGATTTTATCCGGCCGTCGAGGAGAAATCACGTCGTGATGCCATCCAGGAAAATAAACGGGCTATCGAGGAAGCCGCTGCCTTGGGTGCCCCATTGGTTGTTCTGGTATGCGGGGCCGTGCCGGGGCAATCCCTGATCGAGTCGCGTAAGCAGATCACGGATGGGATCGCTGCAACCTTGCCCCTCGCTGAATCACTCGGTATTAAACTGGCCATTGAGCCACTGCACCCGATGTATGCAGATGATCGTTCCGCGATCAATTCCCTGGCTTGTGCCAATGATGTCTGTGATAAGTTAAATCATCCGTTGGTCGGAATCGCCTATGATGTTTATCATCTTTGGTGGGATCCCGATTTGGCAGCCCAAACCAAGCGGACAGCAGAAGCTAACCGACTCTTCGCCTATCATGTCTGTGATTGGATGACCCCAACCAATGATTTACTCAATGATCGTGGATTGATGGGGGAGGGGTGCATCGATTTGCGGGCAATTCGCGGAATGGTGGAGGAGGGTGGTTTCGATGGCATGATCGAAGTCGAGGTTTTCTCCAACCGATGGTGGGAAAAACCAACTCAGGAATTTTTACATGCGATCAAGCAATCCTATTTGAACCACACATAATTATACTATGAAAGAACACAAACTTGGCATTATCATGAATGGCGTCACCGGACGGATGGGTACGAATCAACACCTAATCCGGTCGATTTGTGCCATTCGGGAGCAGGGAGGTATTCAGGTTTCCCCTGATGAAGTGATCACGGTTGATCCCATTCTTACTGGCCGGAATGAAAATAAACTCAAGGCTTTGGCTGAGCGCACCGGAGTGAGCCGATGGACCACGAATATCGAGAAAGCGCTGGCGGATTCGGACAATCAGATCTTTTTTGATGCCAGTTCCACCCTGCACCGCTCCCGCTTTGTGGAGATGGCCGCGAAGGCGGGGAAAGCAGTTTACTGTGAGAAACCCACTGCGGTCACCACGGAGGAAGCTCTTCGTCTGGCTCAACTTTGCGAGGATGCGGGGGTCAAGAACGGAGCGGTTCAGGATAAACTCTGGTTGCCGGGGATTCGGAAGCTGAAGACTTTAATCAATCAGGGGTTCTTTGGAGAAATCCTATCCGTCCGGGGAGAATTTGGATACTGGGTATTTACCGGGCATGATGAGGATCAGCCGGCCCAGCGTCCCAGTTGGAATTATCGAAAGGAGGACGGTGGGGGTATCATGATCGATATGCTCTGCCACTGGCGCTACCTGGTGGACAATGTGTTTGGCCCGATCAAAAGTATCTCCTGCCGGGGGGCGACGCACATCGGTGAACGGATTGATGAACAGGGAAACCCCTATAAATGCACCGCGGATGATGCCTGCTATGCCACCATGGAACTGGAAAATGGAATTCTTTGCCAGTTTAACAGTTCGTGGACGGTGCGGGTTCGCCGGGACGATCTTATTTGTGATGCAGGTGGACGGAAGCAAAGGTTCGGCNNTGGTNAATCTCCGAGGGTGCCAGACTCAAGGGATTGGAGTTACCCCTAAACCGGTTTGGAATCCGGATATCGATCAACCGATCAACTTTTATGAAGGCTGGTCGGAAATGCCGGATGCAACCATCTATGATAATGCGTTCAAAATCCAATGGGAACTCTTCCTTCGTCATGTCGCTTTGGAAGAACCTTTTCCCTACGATTTAAGATCGGGAGCGAAGGGCGTGGAACTGGCGGAAATTGGGATACAATCCTGGGAGGAGAGAAAATGGATCGATCTGTAAGCCGTTTTTTAATTCCGCTCTTTTGTTGGCTTCCTTTTACGGCTTCGATTGAGGCCAAAAAGACCAACCATTCCTTTGACCTCCGGGCGGTGGAAACGCCTCGAATCCTGTCGAAGGCAAAAGGCTATCTTCGTGAATTGCCCCGCACAGTCACCGCGGATATGTGCGAAAGAAGCAGTGGGGACAGGCACGACTTTTATTCTGAGGGGGACTATTGGTGGCCTAATCCGGAAAACCCCGAAGGTCCCTACATCCGACGGGATGGGGAAACCAATCCGGCCAATTTTATTGCTCATCGAAAATCCATGATCCGCCTAAGCGAACTGATGGGCACTCTGGTTTCCGCCTACCTTCTTACCGGAGAGGAAAAATATGCCCGCCCGGCAGTCCGTCATTTACGGGCCTGGTTTGTCGAGGATGATACAAAAATGCGTCCGAGCCTACTGTTCTGTCAGGCCATCAAGGGAAAATACACCGGGCGGAGTATCGGGATTATTGACACCCTTCACCTCGTCGAGGTGGCGAGGGGAGCCAAACTTCTCTGCACTTCTCCGTCCTTTAAAGTCCGCGATCAAAAAGCAGTCCGTAAGTGGTTTGCCGAATACCTGAACTGGATCAATACCCATGAGTATGGACTCAAGGAGAAAATGCACCCTAACAACCATGGGGTGTGCTGGTCCCTGCAGGCCGCTGCCTTTGCTGATTTCGTGGGAAATGAGGAGATTCTTAAATGGGTTCGTTCACAATTCAGAACAGTGTACCTGGCTGCTATGATGGATGAAAATGGCGGTTTCCCCGCCGAATTGAAGCGGACAAAGCCCTACGGATATTCCCTCTTCATAATGGACGCGATGGCTGGGGTTGCCCAAATTGCCTCCACCGAGAAGAATGACCTTTGGCAATTTGTCACCCCCGGCGGGCGGAGCATGAAACTGGGGATTGAATTTATTTCTCCTTTCATTGCAGACAAGGGAAAATGGCCCTATGATCGGGATGTTATGTATTGGGAGGAATGGCCGGTTCGTCATCCCAGTCTCCTCTTTTCCGGATTGAAAACGAAAAATACGGCTCACCTGCAGATCTGGGAAAAACTGGAACCTGATCCCAAAACCTACGAAGTTTTACGCAACCTTCCTTTGCGTCACCCCTTACTCTGGGTGGAGAAAAAAGGGTCCTGATCGGTAGGTTGACATGGAATCCTCACTTTATTTTTCTTTACCTCAGTTTATCAATTATTAGCATAAAAATACCCAGTATTAGTTTGTTTCATCTGCCAAATGCCGTACTATGAACCCTGTGCATCGTCTTAGTTTTATATTTTTCTTTTTACTGTTCGCGAATGTGAACTCTGCTGTTTATGGGCAGCAGGGGGATACGAAAGAGAAACAGAAAGACCTTCTTTCCTCCCTGAATTGGAAAAAATGGTCGCCTGATCCCGTTCCCCTTTTCACTCCGCAGGAATCCCTTTCTCAGTTTAAGTTGGCACCCGGCTTTCGCATCGAGTTGGTGGCCCATGAACCCATGGTCAAGGATCCGGTCTTTATGGACTGGGATGACGAAGGAAGAATGTGGGTGGGCGAATTGCGCACCTACATGATGGATCTGGATGGCACCGGAGAGGACAGGCGGATGAGCCGGGTAATGGTGTTGGAGGATACGGACCAGGACGGGGTGATGGATCAGGCCACCCCCTTTCTCGAGGATATGCTCAATGTGCGAAGCCTTGCCTTTGTGGACGGGGGAGTATTAGTGGTGGAAACCGGTGGGCTTTGGTTCTGCCAGGATAAGGACGGGGATTTACGCTGTGACGAACGGAAAAAACTCTTTGATTTTGCCACTTCCGCCAAGGACAACATCGAACATGCGGAGAATGCGTTGCACTATGCCCTGGATAACTGGAT
>NHDJ01000001.1 GCA_002167265.1 Verrucomicrobia bacterium TMED56
AAACGAAAGGGTTGAAAAAAAATATGAAATCAGATACATTAACAAAAAATCCATTTGGAATGAGTAACAAAAACAGATCCGGGATCGTGGCAGATGACATCTCCACATATCCTTCAAAAGAACAGAAGTATCTGTCTTTGGCCTGTCTTCCTTCCCGAATCAACAGGTACACACTTGAGTTCTTCTGCGATTCGACAGCATCCGCTTATTGTTACAATTGGTTACTCCGGCAACCTGACCTTGCCAAGCAAACCGAGGACGGATTTTTAGTCCTCAATGAAGATATCAGAAACCAAGCAAGAGCATTCCTTAAGGAAAAGGATCCAACCGCAGAGTCAAAAGAAGTGCTTGCATCCGTGCTGGATACATTTATGGCCCTTTTTCCAAGTCCGGAATCTCACTGGATTCCAATAAATCTGCAAATGTTTGCCTCTTTTTCAGAAGATCTTTGCAAGGATTTATTTAATTCTGTTGATTACGAAGAAATTCTGGACTTCTTAAATGTTCACGCGGAACAGTTCATTAACGAAAACAATTTCTATTGCTTACAGGAGGAAACTAAACTCGTTACCAGAAGATTAATGGAACTTGCAGAACTTTCTCCCATGGATGGTTTGCGGGAGATGGCGGAAGAAAAGTGGAATTCAGACCAAAATGTTATTGAAGAAAGAAAATCCAAGATTGGTTCCAAGAAGTTGAGTCTCGAGCAGGAAATAGATGACATTAAGGGTCAGATCACTCATTTCGATGAGATGCGTAATCAAATTGACGGGCAATTTCAAAATTCAAAAAATTTCAAGACCCGCAAAGTATATACTTTTTCAATGGCACTTCCCCTGCTCGTACTTGGATTGGGGACGGTTGGGGCAAGTCTTTTTAGTGATTCCATGGGCACCTATCATGCAGCCTGTGGACTTTTTCTTACTTTTGTCGGATTTTTCTGGCCCAATGTTGAAATTCAGAAACCTGATCTTCAAACAGTTGGCGGAAAACCAAAACTTGCTGCGGAAACCCAGCAGAGATCTCTTAATCATAGAATCTCTGGTCTGGTCAATCGGGCAAGTTCCCTCAAGGGATCACTGTCCGAACTGGATAGCGAACTTGAAAACCTCGAGCTTGGTGCCCAAACACCATACTTAAGCTAAGGTTTTCTTAAATTCTTCGTCCTAATTACCCCTACTAAAGGAAAGGAATAACCATGAGCAGTATGTTCGGAACTATTGACTATTTAAACAGAAATGTTGCACATAAATCTTTACTGAACAATAAGTCGGTTCGTAAAATAGCAGGTGCTGGAGATCCCGTTAAAACCTTGGCGGAAGAACAGGGAAGTGGAGGCGTAAGTTTTGCCGCAAACCTCCAAAACCTGAATAAATATAAACGTGGATCGATCAATGCCTTTCAGAATGCACTTTCGATGATGCAAATGCAGAGTGAGGGACTCAGGCAGGCGAAGAAAATTTATAACCGCATGCTGAGCGTGGCTCAGATGGCTGCGGATCCATCCGCGGGCTCTGACACCCGAAGTTTATTGGCTGAGGAATTTGCGGATCTCCGTGAACAATCCATCGCCATCAATGCCATGACCGTAAACGGTAAGGATTTATTCGATGCCAGAGCAGCAAGTACGCAGTACAGTGTGGATTTTACTGATGGCTTTTCACAAACGGATATACCACATACCGGTTTGGATTCTTCAGGTCGAAAATATTGGGATATCACCAAAGATGTAATTTATAATTCTGGTCAAATAACCATTGATCACAGGCCATACAGTGCATGGGATAAAGTCACTATTTTTCAGGATGATGTAAATAGTCCCCTCTTCGATACTGGCGAATGGACAACTAACAGTGAGTTCGACAGGTTTATAGTTAAATATGGGCCTGACAGGGAAACCACGTTCCAATTCCAACCACAGGACACAAATGGTGATGGAACTTACGACAATAAAACAAGGTATATTGGGCATCTTGGTCTTGCTGCTGATAATTCAGCTTCAGGTTGGGAAACAAGAAAAAATTCTGAGTATCAAAACCTTGGATTGGTCTCTACTAATAAATCCACCGCATTAACCTCAGATCTTACGGTTAGGATCACTGCAACTGGGACTGTTTTTGATATAAATGTTAATTGGGACCCATTAGAAATGGACGACTCACTCGCAGGTCGTTCAGGCGACATGCAGGTTAATCTTAATCAAATGGGATTGGGCTATCTTCGCCAAAATACCGCTGGTTTTCCGACCATTTCCGTAGGTACAACTGCAGACGCACTCAATGCGATCGATTTGTTACGTACGGAGATCGAGAATCTGGGCGATCAAAAAGGGAAATTGGGAAGTAATTTTAACCGCGTGGAAATTGCCATGGATGCTGCCCAAAAGCAATTGATGACTCAGGAAAAAGCTCTGTCCCAAGTTGGTGGGACTGACCTAACAGCCGATTTGATCGAACTCAGTAAAACAAGAATTGAAAGACACCAGAATGCAGCACTGATGACCTAGGCGATGTCGATCCATAAAGACCTCGTCGATGTATTAATTTAAAAAGAATTTAATAACTTAAAATAACTACAAAAAAAACAGATATCAAATAAACCTAAATTAACCGTTTACAGTTAAACTCCACCCACTTGCCCCGGTGATAAAGATAACTGAATTCAGTCAATTAATTCCTTATTTTAAATTTAAGAAATAATAAAACAGAAGGGAAATCACACACTATGTTCGGGCAAATAGAATCCTTGGTCAGGAAAATAGACTATTCATCCATGAAGGCGGAGCGGTCGATTAAAAAGGTCGCAAGTACGGGGGATCCGGTAAGACAGGCATCTCTGAATAACCAAGGGGCGGGTTCGGTCAATATGACCGCGAACCTTGAACAAGAGAAAAGATATAAACGGGGATCGCTGAATGCGTTTCAGAATGCGATGACTTTTATGCAGGCGCAGGCGGAAGCCATCGGTCAGGCAGATAAAATCTACAGTCGAATGAGAACACTGGCTCAACAGGCAACCGATCCAATGATCAATGACCAGGACCGTGCTCTTCTATCTGACCAGTTTGATAGCTTGATGGAAAGTGCACATGGAATTTCAAGAACTAAATTCAATGGAAATTTAATCTTTGACCCATTGGCAGCATCCACAAAATATCCTGTGACATTTGGGGATGGGCAATTAAGAGTGCTGAATAAAAGTACGGATGTACCTGAAGATGCGTGGGATGATCCAACTGATAAATCAAATAGTTGGTACACAATCTTTGAAGAAAAAGATGTGCTCTACAATAAGGGGAAAATGACAATCGATTTGAATGGAGGTGGAGCGGGCGAACAATACACCCTTTGGCAGGGTAACCAAAAAATATTCGATACTGGTATCTGGAAAACACATGGCAGTGCATGGGATTGGGACTATGATAGATTTATCGTTGAATTTGGGCCGGAGCAGACAACTACTTTTCAGTTTGTACCCCTTTCTCCCGGCAATAGCAGTCCGGTAGACAGCCAAACTGCACCTGGTTATCCAGATAATTTAACGGATAACCTAGTTTATGATAATAAAAGTAATTATTTATCTCAATTAAGCCTTTCCGACGATGGCACTGCATCAGGCTTAGAAAATGTCAGTGGGCAGAAATACACTCAACAGGGTCAGGTTTTTACAAACACAATCAATTCCGATTCCAGCATCTTAAGACTGCAAGTTTACTCCAAATCTATCACTCAGGTTAAAGGTTCTTTTGAACTACCTGATTTAGAAGATGAAATTGTGGCAAGAGATGGAGATCTTCAAGTTACTTTAAAAAAATTGGGGCTCGGTCTGTTATTGGAAAAAGACAGTGTAAATCTTGATCCTATCTCGATTGATACTTTTGAAAATGCGGAAAAAGCAATTGTCAGCATGACCAGCGAACTGGAAGGACTCGGCGAACAGCTTGGAGTCCTGGCGAGCAATGTGAGTCGGGTGCAAAACGCAATTCAGACTAATGAAGGATTGGAAGGCGGACATGAGAGTGTGCTTTCCGAGATTGGTGCTGAAAACTTCACACAAGACTTACTTGAATTAAGCAAGGCAAGAATCAATAGAGCACAGGACACCGCCCTGCTTACCCAGGCGATGTCTATCCACCAGGATTTGGTGAATGTGCTGATCTAATTATAATCCCTTCGAATACCTCATTTTAGTATCCTGATCTTTCGGAACGAGTAATACATTAATGTCACTATAATGATAAAGTGAGGAGCTATTTTTTGGATAAACTTGAGGTGCATTTTTCAAGTAAGCAGGCAAGTTCATCCTCATTACCCGGGGAGAGTTGATCCGTCACTTCCCCCCTGAGTTGATCAGCAATTTCAACCGCCTGACTGAAGATTCTTTTTCCTTTGGGGGAAACTCTTAGTAAAAAACTCCTCCTGTCCACTGCCCGACTACTTTTAGCAATCAATCCGGATGAAAGCATTCTTTTTACCAGGGAACTAACATTGTTCTTATTGGTGCTGATAAGTTGTGCCAATCCATCCTGAGTAACTCCTTCATTTTCAATCAGGCAGCGCAAGATAGTGTACTGAGGAGTGGTTAATCCAAGGTCGTAAATTCTATCCCGAAATGCTTTGTTCATCCCAAACCAGGCACCCCGCAAAAGAACTGGAAATCTATTCTCTTTCGCCATTTAATAGAATAAGGATTTTAGGTTTATTAAATCGTTCGGTAAATTATACCCTGCCAGTCGAGTAAAAACACATGACCTTCAGGTCCTAGGCAGAAATTAACAGGTTTGAAAGGACTCCTAGGTTTACCATTTTTGAATACCGGAGATGGATTAAGAATTTCAGTTTTG
Organism: Verrucomicrobia bacterium TMED56; assembly: GCA_002167265.1. Taxonomy (GTDB): domain Bacteria; phylum Verrucomicrobiota; class Verrucomicrobiia; order Opitutales; family Seribacteraceae; genus Seribacter. The sequence goes on from NHDJ01000001.1 coordinate 4,844, forward strand.
TCCGAAAAGGTAATTTCCTGAGTGGAAACTTCTTTATCTTTGGATAATTCAAGTGCCCAGCACTTACCGGTTCCCCAATCCCCAAAGATATATTTTCCATTAAGTTCAGGCAGTCTTTTTCCATAATAAACGCAACCTCCGCTGATACTGGTACCCTGGTCATGGCCATACTCAAAAACAGGCTGGATATAGTCGATGGTTTTATTTAATTCCAGTGACGGTGGGAATGGATGGCTCCCTTCCCGAAGGTTCCATCCATAATTACCACCTTTTTCAATGAGGTTGACTTCCTCCCAAAGATGCTGCCCGACATCTGCGCAAAATAAAAGTTCGCGAGAATGATCCCAGTGAATTCTCCACGGGTTTCTTAGTCCAAGAGCCCAGATTTCATGACGATATCCGGGTTTTTCAAAAAATGGATTATCAGGAGGTATCCCGTATTCAAGGTCACCAGATCTTTTATCGACATCGATACGTAAAATTTTTCCTAAAAGGGAAAAGGTGTTTTGTGAATGATCATGCGGATCATTGGCTTTTCCACCGTCTCCGGTTGAAAGATAGAGGAATCCGTCAGGCCCGAAGCAAGGAACCCCGGAATTATGATTCCAGTAAGGTTGTGGAATCGAGAGAATTTCCCGATGATGAGAATCGTCCATTTCAAGTTTCCGTAAATTTTCGATCCTTTTTTCAACCAGAACGGAACGCTTGGGGTCTTGCAGTGTGTGATAAAGATAGACCAGTCCGTTGTTGGAAAAATCAGGATGGAGCACAAATCCAAGCAGTCCTTCCTCAAAAGCATTATCTATAAGATTGAGCGGGGTCAAATCGATCAAAGTTTCAAAAGAAGAGCTTTGGATATTCCTGGGAAGAACAAGAATTTTCCCTTCCTGAAGGACAAGAAAAATACGCCCCGAATCATCCGGTACTGAAGTAATTTGAATGGGTCGTTCAGTGCTTACATCAGGGTATGCCAACTCCAGTTGAACATCCATTCTGGTTGAGTCCGCATGAACGGAGAAAAAAAGTAAAAGTGGACCTAGGTAAAAGGTAATTTTCTTTATAATTTTCATTTTGATATCGTATTACTTGGCAAAGGTCTTGCCGTTCCATCCCCATAAATGTCGGGAGGACTCCTGAAATTCAATATATGTCTTATTTATTTCAATACCAAGTTCCGTATGGATTAAGTGGCAAATCTTGCGGCTTATTGCAGTGGTTTGATCTGAATCCAAGGACCCAACATTTTTAATCTCCACATATGCACAGGGCTCATTATTTCGACCAAACTTCATGCTTAAATCAGGATTTACTAAGGTGAGGACGAAATCGGAAGACTTTCCGATAACAGAACTAAGGATTTGATTGGCATGAGTGTGGATATCATCGATAACTTCTGATGAATGACGGGTATTTGTATACAAAATAAAAGTTGGCATGATTTATTTTAGATACTTCCACAATTCCCTGTCAAACTCTTGTGAAAACAGTGATGGTCTTGACCCATCGTTAAATCTGAGGCAAATATTATTTAAATGTTAAAATTCCTGCCATACCTTTCGGTGCTTGTTTTTACAGCCTGCGAAATTCCACAGTATAAGATTCCCACCATTGAAGATGAGAAGGAAATGGAAGGAAATGAAGATGAGATGGTCGAAAGTAATCCATCCAGTAGTGATCAAAAAAACATACAATCTTTCCGTCCACTAACTCCCGAAAGAGAAAAGCAGGACTCATCCAAAAAATTTGAGCAGAATGGTAATAAGATGATTAAAGGTACCCCAAAGCATCCATTTCCATCAGAAAATCCCTTCGAGTAATGGATGGGGCCCAGAAAATCGAAATTAATGGAACCCTGGATCTTCATCATTTTCAACCGAAAGACACCAGACCATTAATTGATGAATTCCTCCAAGCATGCCTGGAGGAATCAATCCACGAAGGCAGGATAATACATGGAAAAGGAATCGGCACACTCAGGGAGATTGTGCAGAACCACTTAAAATCTCATCGTTCCGTTAAAAGTTTCTGGAATGGGGATCAAACTTCCGGGAGTTGGGGATCAACTGGATTTTCATTGAAAAAGGAACTTGTTCAAACAGATGATTTGCAAGAGGCTTGAAATTTCTCCTGTATTATTCAACAATATAATAATACTGAACTACACGAATTCATGAAAATCAAAAACTTGATGCGCCTTTTCCTAGTTTCTACCCTGCTTTTTTCATTCGCTGCATGCATGCAAAAAGAAATACCTGTAATTCTTTCAGCAGAACTGACTGACAAAGGCGTCGCCATGAACTCTTTCACAACGGAAGATTCCATAGTGGAAATTTACCTCGTTTGCGAAGATCCGATCGAAGGGGAACTTCTCGCGAAAGCAATCAATCCAAGTAACCTCGAAATCTCCAGAGCTAAAGTGGTGATGACCCTGCAAAAGGATGATGCCAAGAAATTCACTTTTAATTTCGATGAAGGTCTGGATTTGGATCAGGTATCGAAATATCGTATAGATTTGAGAAAAAAATAACCTCCTGCCATTTTGTTACCTGAAACTCGAGGAAGTTAATTCAGGGGGCAGATCAGATTACGATATAATCATCATATCTGCTTGATTACATAATTTTTTTTGGCACTATAAGATTGGTTCACCGATTTTCATGCCTAACAACCGCATGAGATGAGTCACTTTTGAGGAAGGATGGCAGAGTGGTCGAATGCGGCGGTCTTGAAAACCGCTGAACCGGAAACGGTTCCGGGGGTTCGAATCCCTCTC
>NHDJ01000002.1 GCA_002167265.1 Verrucomicrobia bacterium TMED56
TACCAAGCAGGGATTTCAGCGGGTATCCCTCAAACCTGAACACAACCGCGGTGGATTGCTCACCATGGGAGGTGTTCTTGGGCTGACCTCGGATGGCACTCGCCACCGCCCGGTCCACCGGGGAGTTTGGCTGAGTGAAACCATTTTCAACAAAACTCCTCCCCCTCCCCCAGCCAATGTCGACCCGATCGAACCCGTTCCTCCCGAAGGGGACAAGATCACCATCCGGCAAAGAATGGAAGCCCATACCCGAGATCCCAACTGCGCCGCCTGCCACAAATCAATTGATCCACTGGGCCTGGCCTTCGACCAGTATGACGCCATCGGGCAATGGAGGACCCACGAGCATATTCCCACCGGCGTGGGCAAGAATCCTCCAGTTGATGCGTCAGGAACCTTGATCGATGGTCGAAAATTCAAGGGCTCGGTTGAATTTAAAGAATTGCTTCTCGATGACCGCGACCATTTTGCCCGTGCCTTTATCGAACACCTTTGCACCTATGCCCTCCGCCGCGTGCTCACCGTTGACGACAAGGACGACATTTCACTCATCCTTAGCGAAGCAAAGAAAAAGAATTATCAGATTAAAGATATCATCCGGGCGGTGGCCGTCTCCGACCTCCTCCGTAAACGCTAGAATTTAAAAACAAAAAAGGGAAAAACATGAACTACTTATCACAATCCTGGTTAATTAATCGTCGGCATGCCTTACGGGCTATGGGTACCTGCATCGCACTCCCCATGCTCGAATGCATGACCCCGCTCAAGGCAGCCGAAAAAGTATCCACCCCAAAAAGGAGTGCTTTTATCTATCTCGCCAACGGGGTCCACTCGCTGAACTACCAAATCACTGAGTCCGGATCGGACTACAAGTTTTCCCGTTCCCTCAAACCATTGGAAAAACATCGTAGTTCCATTACGCCTGTTAGTGGGCTTCATCACCCGGGCAGTATTGGCCATCACCACAACTGCATTAATGTTTTCCTGACCGGTGGTAAAATTGGAGCTGCCTACCGCAACTCCATTTCAGTGGACCAAAAGATGGCCGAAATCACCGGCCAATACACCCGCTATTCCTCGCTCGAAGTTGCCCTGACTCAGGGTTCCCTCGCCTGGACCCCGGATGGTGTCCAACTACCCGCCATGCGCCAATGCAGCCAGATTTTCGCATCCCTTTTCGAGGAACCCAAGGATGGTATCGATGCCCAGCGAAAAAGGCTCCGCCGCAAGGCCAGCGTATTGGATGATAACCTCGATGAAGTTCGTCAAATGGAGAAAAAAATGGGAACAGCGGATAAAGGCCGAATGGATCAATACCTCACCTCCGTGCGCGAGGCCGAAATCCGCACCCGTCGGGCGGACGACTGGCTTGACACCCCTCTCCCCCAAATTTCCGACTCCGACCGTAAGCGTACCAACCGCAAAGTAAACAAGGCACAGGCCGGGGATTATTTCCGTACCGTTTACGACCTTATGGTTCTCGCCTTTCAGACCGACGTCACCCGGGTTGCCACTTTCAGCTTGGGAGGAGAAGGAGATGCCTTTGCCATACCCGAGATCGGTATCACCGAATCCCGCCACCAACTAAGCCATCACGGAGGCGACGAAGGCTACATGGAAAAACTGACGAACTATGACACTTTCGCCATCGAACAATACAGCTACTTCCTTTCCCGTCTCGAGGAAACCAAGGACCTAAACGGCAAACCGCTTCTGGGTTCCACGATGTCTCTTTTTGGCAGTGGCATGTCCTACGGCCATAGTCACGGAAATGCCAACCTACCACTGGTGCTTGCCGGTGGTTCGGACCTGGGGTTGAAGCACGGGAGTCATCTTGATTTTAACGAAGGACATTTTGACGGCTACACCCTCGACAAACCAGGTGATCATTACCGAATTTGCAGCCGCCCAGTCAATTCCGATGCCCACATGAGCAATTTGCTCCTCCTCATGGCCCAAAAGATGGGCGTGGAAACCGACCAATTTGGCGACAGTAACAAGGCAATCACATTGTAATTATAAAGCTTGGGAAGTTTGGTAATGATCACCTCCGCAGGTCACGAATGGGCAAAGGCATCTGGATTAGCTGAAGCATGCATATGACAGCACGGTTGAAAAACAAAGTTGCAATTGTGACCGGGGCGGCCTCGGGCATTGGATCGGCGACGATTAAAAAGTTCCTCGACGAAGGAGCCACGGTTTTGGCTACCGACATCAACGAAGCAGGACTTGACCAGTTGCTGGAAGCAGAAGAACCGCGGCTCACTACCTTTCCTGGCAACATCACCAAGTATGCCGAGGTCGAGGCCATCATCTCGGAGTGTGTTTCCGAGTTCGGACAGGTCAACATCCTCGTCAATTCCGCAGGGATCACTCCGCGCACTCTACCGCCGGAAGCTGATTTCGAAGAGCGCTGGGAAGCGGTCATGGAGGTAAACGCAAAAGGGACCTTTCTGATGTGCCACGCCGCGGTCGAAGAAATGCGTCAGGCAGGAAACGGTGGTTCCATCGTCAATCTGGGCTCCATCATGAGCCTCGTCGCCCACCCGCCATCGCTTCCCTTCTCGGACGGCTTCAATCCCTATCCGCAGAGCAAGGGTGCGGTGCTGCAACTGACTCGCGATATGGGAATTCGCCTCGCTCCTGACAATATTCGCGTCAACGCCGTTTGCCCCGGATTCGTCTACACTGCACTGACCGAGAATGTAACCGAGATGCCGGATGTACATGAAACGATGAAAGCTCTGCATCCGATGGGCCGACTTGCGGAGCCGTCCGAAATCGCCAATGTTATTGCGTTCCTCTCCTCCGACGAAGCCTCTTTCGTCACTGCCGCAGCCTGGACCGTGGATGGTGGATACACCGCTGTCTAGAACTTTCGCCATGCTCAATCTCTTCTGCATCATTTTAGTAATCTCAATCGCCTTCCTACCGTTGGCTAGGGCTGGCGAGACGCTGTGGAGTTTTGATTCACCGAACCACGATTTCGTTCCACACGGCAAGGTCACTACCAACGAACCTGGGCCGCGTCCGCCTGAGTTCCCGGATTTCGAAGAGAACAATACCGCGATTCGCTTGAACGGCCGGAATTCGCGAGTCATGATCGCGGATCCGGGCGAAAGTAGCCCTTTCGATTTCACAACCGACGATGCCATCACCATGGAAGCCTGGGTGAAGGTCGAAGCCATCAAAAGCGACCAGAATGTCTACATTATCGGCAAAGGACGGACCGGAAATCCCGGATTTGCGGCGGACAATCAAAATTGGTCGTTGCGCCTTGTAGGCGGCTCGGGTGGGTTTGCCAAGATCAGTTTTTTGTTCGCTTCAGGATCAGGAAGCTGGCATCGCTGGGTTTCTAGCGCGGGATTCCTGATCGAAAACGGCTGGCATCATGTCGCAATTTCTTACGAATTCGGTCAGGCCGACAGCTTACGGGCATGGATCGATGGTGTGGCCGTCGATGGGGACTGGGATCTCAACGGAGCGACGGATCGGGGGCCGATGGTAGACGATGACGCGGTGTGGATTGGTTCCGCGCTTCGTGGGAGCCCTAGCAACACCTTTCATGGTTGGATCGACGAAGTCGCGGTTCATCGCAAGGCACTTACCGATGCACAAATCGCGGAACGGTATCGCCGCGAAGGCGGGCCGCAGTTCATGGTGCCGGAAGTGCCGAAGATGCCGGAACTGGCCGAGGTCCCGCAAAATCGCGTGCTCGTACAATTCAGCGAAGGGCTTGCGGCTTACGATCGATGGCCAAACCAATCGGAGTTGCCGGAGGAAACCGCGCGCTGGGCTGCGGACGGTTTTCTCTTACCGCGTGTTCCTCTTCAGTTCGACGATTGGGGAATTCGTTCCGAGTGGGCGTCACCGCTCCTGATTCGTTTCGCCGCGGATGTCGAATTACCCCCGGGGCAACGCCGCGTCCTTCTCCGCACGCGCGGACTGGCGAGGTTGTGGATCGATGGCGAGCTGGTCGCCGAAACGAAACGGGCGCAGACTTCCGCGCGTGACGGCGAGGAACTTGTGACGCCGTTGGCCGAACCTCCGCATCCCGGCGTACGCGTGAAGAGTTACCGCCAACAAGAGGTGTTCGGTGAAATCAATCCGGAAAGCTATCGTACGGCACGAATCGTACTTGAACTGATCGTTGGCGGCAAAGGGCAGCGTACGGAAACGGGCGAAGTGGTCGTCGCTCTGGAAAACAATGCGCAGTACGGGTTCAATGTCCTCCAATCCGGAATCGCTCTATCTGATGCAGAATGCGAGCCCGTACTCACGGCGATGGAAGCCGAACTAGCGGATTTCGATAAAGCAAATCGCAGGCGTGCCGCAGCTTCGAGGGATAAATTCTGGGCATACCGCCGCACCATCGCCAAAGAATGGGCGGAGCAAAATCCAGCACCCGAAATTCCAGGCGTGGGTCATCCGGTCGACGCATTTCTGAAAGCCAAAATCGGGACGGCGATTGCCGGGTCTTCGAATTCGGAGGACGAAAGTTCATTTCATAATGAGGTCCTGCCTATCCTCCGCGAAGAATGTTTCCGGTGTCACGGCGAGAAGAAAAAGGGCGGGTTAAAACTGAATTCTCGCGAGTTTGCACTCGCAGGTGGCGATTCGGAATTTCCGACTATCGTCCCGGGTAAGTCAAACGAGAGCGAACTGATGGAACGAATTCGGACGGACGACATTGACCTCGTCATGCCGCCAACCGGCGATGGTTTGAGCGAAAAACAAATCGCGGTGCTGGAAAGCTGGATTCGCGACGGTGCGCTCTGGCCAGCTCCGCCCGTGGATCCTGAAAAACTCACCCTCGCTCCTCGAATCAACGATGCGGCCTTCATTCGCCGCATTCATCTCGACCTCATCGGTCTCCCTCCGACCGAAGCTATCGTCCGCACTTTCCTCGCCGACAAAGATCCTGGGAAACGCGGTAAACTGATCGATCGGCTCCTCGCGGACGAACGCCGGGCGGATCACGAAATCAGCGAATGGCTCGATCTTCTCGCCGAAAATCCGATGCTGATCAATCAGTCGCTCAACAGCACCGGGCCGTTTCGCTTCTTCCTCCACGATGCGCTGCTCGATCGCAAACCGCTCGATCGACTCATCACTGAACTCATCCTCATGCGCGGCGATGTCGGGCGCGGCGGCAGTGCCGGGTTCGCCCTCGCAGCGGAAAATGACGCTCCGTTCGCGGAAAAGGGCCACATCGTCGCCTCCGCGTTCCTTGGCATTGAACTGCAATGCGCACGCTGCCACGATTCGCCCTATCACAGCACCACGCAACAGGATCTCTACTCGCTCGCAGCCATGTTAGCACGCAAGCCCGTCACGGTTCCGTCCACCAGCATGGTGCCCGCAGGATTCTTCGAGGAGAAAGTGCGCGAGTCCCTGATTCAGGTTACCCTCAAGCCAAACACTTCCATCAAACCGCAGTGGCCATTCAGCAATGTGACCGGGATTAGCCATGGCAAGGATCTTGAGCGGCTCATGGAAAATCCGAGCGACTCCCGCGAGCGCCTCGGGGCTTTGATCACTTCGCCGGAAAATCGACGTTTTCCCCGCGTCATTGTCAATCGCCTCTGGAAACGGATGATGGGAGCGGGTTTCGTCGAACCGGCACACGATTGGGAAGGGCACGAGTCCAGTCATCCTGAGCTGCTCGATTGGCTGGTGCATGAGCTGCTTTCCAACGGCTTTGATCTCACTCATGTGCTGCGTTTGATCGTGACCTCGGACGCGTATCAGCGCAAAGCGACCGGCCAGAACCTCGCCGCAGGCCATGAGGACCGATTTTTCAATGCACCCGATCCCCGCCGCCTAACCGCAGAACAGATCGTCGATTCTCTGCACGCCTCTGCCGGAGTCGCGATCGATTCCGAAGAACTTACCTTCGTTTACGATGGCCGCCGCCCCTTGGAAAAACGACAAACCGTTGGCGTCCCTAAGCGTGCATGGAACTTTGTCAACCTCAACAACGAACGCGACCGTCCAAGCCTCGCCCTGCCACGGGCTCAGGCTGTCGCAGATGTACTGCAAGCGTTTGGTTGGACTGGCTCCCGTCAGAAGCCGATTCCGCATCGCAATCAGGATCCGCATGTGCTTCAACCCGGCATCCTCGCCAACGGCACACTGACCCAGAACCTCAGCCGTGCCGCCGCTGGCAGCCAAATCGCCCAACAAGCGGTAAATGCCGAATCCGCCCACCAATTGCTCGATTCGATCTTCCTGCGATTCCTTGGCCGTATGCCAACTGAAGGCGAATTGGCCGAATTCCTCCCAGCTCTCGAAACCGGCTTCGAAACCCGCCTCGTCCAGGGAGAAATACATTGGCCACAACCCGATGATCCCCTTCCGCAAGTCACCTGGTTCAACCACGGCGTGTCGGAATCAAACACAATTCAACTGGAACACGAGAAACGTGTTAGGCGCGGCCCGCCGGTCGATCCGCGGCTTGAACCCAGCTGGCGAGTCGTCTATGAAGACCTCGTCTGGAGCCTCATCAATCACCGCGAATTCGTATGGATCCCATGAAACGACGTCATTTCCTTCAAACCTCTGGCAGCGCCCTGTTGCTACCCACAACGCTCGCCGCAGCTAACCAAGACCCGCTCATCACTGGGAAAGCCGAACATGTCATCTCCATTTGGCTTGGCGGTGGCATGGGGCAGATCGACACCTTCGATCCCAAACGAAAAGGCGATCCTGCGAAGAAAACTCCCGGTTCCTACTACGACGCGATCGATACGGCGGTGCCCGGAGTCCAGGTTTGTGAGCACCTCCGCAAGCTCGCGCCCCTCATGGATCGGGCAACCGCGGTGCGCTCCGTGCATCACGAAGTCATCGACGAACACGCCGCCGCCAGCAACCGCATGCACACCGGCCGTCCCATTAGCGGCACCGTGACCTATCCTTCGATTGGTTCCCTCATCGCCCACGAACGCGGAGCGGCTAACGAAGGTGCACCGCCCTATGTGGTGATCGGATATCCTAACATTACGCGAGGACCAGGTTTCCTCGGTGCCCAACACGGCTACCTTTACCTGACTGATACCAGCCGCGGGCCCGCCGGATTATCACGCCCCGATGGAATTACCAATGAACGTCAGGCACGCCGCGAAGCCTTCCTGCAATCGCTACGCAAGAACGCGAACCCGATTGAGGATTCGCGTTTGGCCAGCTACGAAGCGGCGATCGATCAGAGTCTGAAACTTAGCGGCCCGGAGTTCAATCGCGTCTTCAATCTCGACGAAGAACCGGCCGATTTACGCAATCGCTACGGCGGTGAATTCGGTCAACGCTGTCTCCTCAGCCGTCGTCTCGTCGAGCGTGGTACTAGATTCATCGAAGTCTCACACAATCTCAATTTCATCAATGGCATCGGCTGGGACGTGCATAACGAAGGAATACTGAAGCAGCACGAACTCATTCAGGAGCTGGATACTGCGATGTCTGCCCTAATCACAGACCTGGAATCGTGTCAGCTCCTGGACAAAACGCTGATCGTTATCACAACGGAATTCGGTCGCCCCCCGGAATTTGACGGCGGCGGCGGAAGAGGCCACCAGGGACTCGGTTTCAGCTGTGTTCTCGCGGGCGGCGGCTTGAATCATTGCGGAGCGTGGGGCCAAACGGATGAACTTTCGAAAAGCATCGTCCGTGACCCAGTCAGCGTTCCGGATTTCTTCGCCACGATCTGTGCGGCCCTCGGCGTCGACTATCGCAAATACCTTTATGATGGAGATCGGCCGGTACCGATTACCGATCAAGGGGATCCGATTTCGGCTTTATTCGTCTGATTTGAGAGTCTAGATTGCCCAAACCAAATAGAAAATTCCCAAAAAACGCTTCCCGACCCCTGACATTTTCCCGAAATACTGATGGCTTCACATTATTTGTTCCAGCCCCTGATCTCCATGAAACAATGCTTGTTCTTCGTTCCCTGTTATTCCTACATGGCAAGGCTTTTGCCGGTGTTTTTCTGCACTCTAATCGTTCATGCAACCGCCATTGGCGAAGAATTCGAAACGGAAATCTTCCGCCCAGAGGCAGGCAAATTTCCACCCTTTGAAAAAGCCCACGCCTACCGGGGTGAACTTATCTTTGTTGACCATGCCAACCGGCGTGGAAGTATCCGCGTTGAGGGAACGGGAAAATTTTACCGGAATAACCCCCACCCTTTCGCCCTGCTCCCCTACGGCATGGTCCGTTACCACAATGCTCCGGCGGATCTTCGAGACGTCCCTCTTGGTACGGTGATGCATGCCTACGGGTTTTTGCCGCCCGACCCCAAGACCTCTTCCGTGCCCGTACTCCCTCCCAACAATAAGGATAAAGATGCCGGGCACTACCGGGGAATCGGTATTTTCCCCGCTGAAAATCATATTCTACTTCTTGAGGATGAGCCCAGCCATTGCAAACGAAACGGTTTGGTTTGGAAACTCAAGGAAGTGAACCTAAACAACCTCATTGGTACGATCGTGGCCAGTCGACAAACTAAAGACAATGGGGAAACGGAAGCCGAACCCCAAACCATGACCTTCGATTCCGCCACCCGTATTTGGCGGGGGCGCGAATCCATCCGCATCTCGGATCTGATCGAGGAGAAAGTATGGCCTGCAAATGGGAAGAAAGACCTAAGCGACCAACCCGTCCTTCTGGGCATCACCTGGAAACCTGCACCCGGGGACGGACTAAGCGGAGCCTTTACCAGCTTCCACATCTCGGATATCTGGCTGGACGATCAATCGATTGAGCACGCCGCCTATTTTCAGACTCAGAAGCACAACAGTTTCATTCGCACCCGCTGGATGCCTGCCTATGTGAATGAAGTAAAGTA
>NHDJ01000003.1 GCA_002167265.1 Verrucomicrobia bacterium TMED56
TCACTCTATGGAAACGGCGGAAATATCTACACCAAAAACGATCGATGGAAGGGGTATAGTAGTCAGATATACAGAGCTTCGGAATTGCAAACTCCTGCTCAGCCTGGTCATTTCCTGCAGGAGTTTGGGCAATCAGATCGTGAAATCGCAGACAATGCAAACAAGCACGCTTCAGTGCCTCAGGCTCTCACTTTATTAAACGGCACATTTTACGGTGCAATATTTAATAAAGAATCTCCACTCATGAACAAACTTTCTGAAGCGATAGAACCGGAGGATAAGCTTAAGGTTTTATTTCTTTCAATTTTGAATCGGGAACCGACAGCTGAAGAAATAGAAATTTGCCTTGCAGAACTTTCCCCATCTGCAACCAAATTAACAATAAATGTTCCGGATATCCCGGATCATTTGTCGAAAGAAAAAAGAAAGGCTTTTAAAAAACAAATCGAAAAAAAACTCGCATGGGAGAAGTTTAATCGTAACCGCGAATATTTCGCAATCGCTTGGTCATTAATAAATACCCGTCAATTCTCTTTTGTGCAGTAAATCCAAAAGAACATAATTATGAAAATGAATTCTTCCCTTTTTTCTGATGAACTAAATCGTAGAAGATTTGTATCTTTAGCTGCCAAAAGTTTTCTTGGAGTAAGCATTCTGCCTTGGGCATCACATAGCTCTCTCAATGGAGCCGGTCTTGGCCTAAATCGACCACTTAACTATGCACCCAAGGCTAAGAATGTTATTTATCTCTACATGTCAGGCGGAATGACGCATCTTGACACATTTGATCCTAAAACCGGTACTGAAACCGGCGGGCCCACTCAAACAATCAAAACGAATGCTGATGGAGTTCAGCTTGCAGAAAACCTGCCTCTACTTGCCAACCATGCAAATAAAATTGCCGTTGTAAGGGGCATGACTTCCACCAAAGGGGCTCATCAACAAGGTAATTATTTTATGCATACAAGCTATGCACAACGAGCCACCATCGTGCATCCGAGTATGGGCGCATGGATGACCCGGTTAGACAGGAGGTTCAACCCAACTCTTCCGGGTGCTGTCGTGGTCGGAGGTGGAAGTAGGCATCCACTTTCTGGCTTTCTTTCCACATCCCATCAACCCCTTGCAGTTGGAAACCCAAATGAAGGACTTAAAAATGTAAAAAGGCTCTGGGGAATGACCGAAGAAAAGTTCGAGCAGGGACTTGATCTTTCACAGAGGTTAGATGGATCATTCACCCAAAAATATAACCTGGAGAAAGTTAATGCATACAGCGACATGTATGACGATGCCGTTCGCTTAATGAAAAGCAAAGATCTTCAGGCATTTGATTTAAAAGATGAATCCGAGTCTACTAGAGAATCTTATGGCTTAGATAACTTTGGCCAAGGTGTTCTTCTAGCCAGAAGGTTGGTTGAAAGACAGGTACGCTTTGTAGAAGTGCAACTGGGTGGCTGGGATACTCACCAAAATAATTTTTCAAGGGTACCCGAAAGGTGCTCCATTCTGGACCAAGCTCTATCCGCTTTGTTGGATGATCTCTCGAAACGTGGCTTACTGGAAGAGACATTGGTGGTTCTTGCGACTGAATTTGGAAGAACTCCAAATATCAATGTAAATGATGGTCGTGACCATTATCCGAAAGCATTTTCATGTATGCTCGCAGGTGGAGGAATTCGAGGAGGCCAAGTCTGGGGTACAACGGATGAGGAAGGTCGGGAGGTTATTGAAAACAAGGTGGAAATTCCTGACTTTAACGCGACTATTGCTTATGCTCTTGGCTTACCTTTAGATGAAATTATCTACTCTCCCACCCGTCGCCCCTTTACTCTATCCGACAAAGGGCAACCACTGACTCAATTGATCTAATTACTTAGGAACTAGATAAGTCTCAACAGTTACTATCCTTTACCCTCGACGGAGACTTTACTCATCTGTTAAGAATAATTCCTTCCAAATTTAACTCAACCTACCAAATTACATAAACATGAAGAAGTATTTTGCATGCTTACTGCTATTGCTTCCACTTGCCATGACAGAAGCAAAACCTAAGGCCGAAGACACACTAACGATTGAACTTAAAGACGGACCAGTCGTCATTGAGTTGTTCCGAGATGTTGCCCCCAAACATGTTGAAAGAATTACAAAACTTGCAGAAGAAGGAAAATACGACGGAGTTGCTTTTCATCGGGTAATAGACGGTTTTATGGCACAAACTGGAGATGTTGAATTTGGAAATAAAAAAGAATTTAGTGCAGGGCGTGCTGGTACAGGAGGTTCTGACTTACCCGACCTGAAGGAAGAATTTAATAATAAAAAGCATGTCCGGGGCACTTGCTCTATGGCAAGGGCAGCAAGCCCCGATAGCGCTAATAGCCAGTTCTTTATTTGCTTTGATGATTCATCCTTTCTGGACGGTCAATACACAGTATGGGGGCAGGTGATCGAAGGTATGGATTATGTCGACAAAATCAAACGTGGATCTTCTTCAAGCAATGGTTCAGTCAATGAGCCGGACCATATGATCAAGGTTACAGTGGGCAAAAAATCCCAACCTGAGGAAAGTTCTAAGGAATAGAAATACGGGGTGTAATTTGGCTACAACGCCGGTCCTGTTATTTCGTTGCAGGTCATATGGTAGAGCCCAACAAAAAATTCTTCATCCCACCTTTCTTCAACCGTTAATTGCCCGGTAACTCTGATGATCCGGTCCATCATAACTTCCACACCGTTGTTTGCACTTACCACAACCCAACCGTTGGCCTCCGGTGCCTGCCCAAAACAGCAACTCATTTGATCGGGTAACAACAGGAATTCCTTAACTTCATTGTTTTCATCGACAATCGTGGGAATCATAAAGCCTTCGATGGCTGTTTTTTCTCCGGATTTATCACGTAATCTTTTGGGTACTCTCTGGGCGTAAGCTGTGAAGTCAAATTCTTTGCCGTCTTTTTCCCAGTCCACTAAGTATTCAAAATTCATCATATCACGAAAAGCCAATAGTTTATATTCACTGCCTTCTTCCAAGGGAGGAAGGTTTGAGACAATAGTTTCCTCAGTGAAATTTTGATCATTTGGCTGCGGTTTTCCATTCACAACCATACCTTCTTCAATTACTTTCATTGAATCAAAGGATTGATTATTTTCGCTTAAAACAACCCTAGAATTATTTTCTTCAGTTTGGTTTACCTCTGTCGATACACCATAAGTAATTTCAACAATGGGGTCGCCAAAAACTTTTTCATCAACTTCAACAGCATTTGAATCAGTTTGATCACTACAACCAAGCAGTCCTAAACATATAGTCAGGAACAAAATTACATTCCTTTTCTTAGTTATGCTTCGCATGAAATATTTGTTTTGTTGGAGGATACCTAGAATGCAAGAAAGATTCGATAGCTAATGGTTCTTTTTAAGAAACAGGGAGAAGGTTTTTAGCAAGATCTGACCTGTATGCCTGAATAGCTGTCCAAATGCCACCAAGCAAACCAATACCCACAATCCCAGATAAAATGAAGACATCGGATGAATGTAGGTTTGTCGCATCTATCAAAACACCTGTTTCTTCCAGGATAATCCTCTGCGAAACCAACCCAATGCCTTGCATAACTAGAAAAGAGCCAAAGGATCCAGTCACAGAAATAATAAAGGTGTGGCCGAGAATAACCCCCATAACAATGAATCTGCTTGCTCCCAAACTTCGCAAGATTGCAAAGTCCCTTCTACGCTCATGCATGGAGGATCGCATGGTTGATGCCACCATAAGTACCCCTACGGACCCTACTAAATAGGCAATCACTTCAAGCACTCCGCGGAACCATCCCATTTTTTCAAAAAAGGAGGCCAATGTTGCGGCCACCGGCCAAGCTAGAGTGGCTTGATTTCCTTGCCTGTTGTATTTAATTTCCAAATTGAACCCAGTCGCTCCTCGAAGAGAAAGAAGTACTGCACTAACTGACTGAGCCAGTGCTTCATCATGACCCTCCATATGCTGAATTCCCTTAATTGGGACCCATATCACTTTATCAGCTGGCGTACCAGTTGGTTCGAGCAAGCCAACCACCGTGAAAACATCCTCATGTTGCGTATCCTCTTTAAAATTCAAACCATGATATGGCTGAAAACGGTCTCCAATTTTGAGGTTCAATTTTTGGGTAACAAAAGATCCGACTAAAGCTTCCTTGGCCATGGATGAAAAAATTCTACCCCTTCTTAGTTCATATCTTTGACCTTTTTTCCATTCATGCTCTACAAAAAGCCTTGGTTCCGTACCGACCAACCTGTATCCCAAATAATTATCTCCAACAGCTATGGGATAGGCCTCTTTTACTCCAGGAGTTTTTTTGATTAACTCATACTGCTCCCAGGGAAGGTTCCCTGGGGAAGAATCTAAATGAAAAAGTGCGTTTAAAATAAGTTGTAACTTTGAACCCCTCGCACCAAGTACTGCATCAAACCCACCACTTGCATTGTTAAAAGAAATCTGTGTCTGGTCTTGAATTTTTATAGTACTTAAAAAAAGACCACCAGCCAGAGCGATTGAAAAAGCGGCTGCTATTGAGCCGAAGAGGTGTTGCTTAAAGCCTTTTACAGCAAGGAAAAGGATGAGCCCTGTTTTGGAATTAAAATTCATCATCTTTGACTTGCACCGAATTAAGCTCTTCCCACTTAATCGATTGTTGAAAGCGCCCAATTATATTCTGGTCATGACTTACTACGAGTAAAGTACATCCATTCTGTTCACACAAAGATCGAAGCAAATCAATGGAGCCTGCGGCATTTTTTACGTCCAAATTACCAGTTGGCTCGTCGGCCAGCATTAACTTGGGATTATTGGCCAAAGCACGGGCAACTCCAACCCTTTGCTGCTGCCCAATCGATAATTGTGATGGAAAATAATTCTCTTTTCCAGATATGCCCACCCAAGCGAGCAACTCTCTCGCACGATCCTTATTCGCATTTCCACCAATCGCCATGGCAACCATAATGTTTTCAAGGGCAGTGCATCCTTGAAGGAGGTAAAAGGACTGAAAAACATAACCCACTGTTATCGCTCTTGTTAGATCTCTATCTGACTCTCTCAAGCTTGTTATTTCTTGGTTCCCAAGGAATATCGATCCACTGTCGGCTTTTATGATACCAGCAATTAGATTTAGAAAGGTTGTCTTACCAGATCCACTTGGGCCTTCGATGGCTAGTTGGCTTGCCGCAGCCATTTCAAACTTCTCAACATCTACGACTGCTTGGAGATTACCTCTGCCCATAGAATATCCCTTCCTTAAATTTCTGATTTTCAGGAATGTTTCCATAGTTAATCTATTAAGTTTCCCATACTCAACTTTTTAGCCCGTTCTGCAAACCGAATCAAGAATCGTATAATTATTAAGTAAATAAAACTATGATTAATAATTATGGATTATCTGATGAGAAACTTTGTCCATTAGAAAATCAAAAGGTTGAATTAAGGTATCGAAAATTTTGGTTCAATTATAGATCCTGAAATCAAAACTCATTTGAGAGGAGCTAAACTGACCTTTTTTAGATGAAATTTAAGAAAAAATGAACTGTTTGCCCGAAATCAATCTATAAACAAGAAAGTCGATTCCTTCAGAAAAAACCGAAAAATATATGAAGCCATACCTTCTAAGATCCGTAAACCAAAGATTTTATAGCAAAATTTTGCAAAGCTATCCTTGACCATTATTGGTAAAATAGTGAATTCTTTTTCTGTGAAGATTCTCTCGATACCTATGTGGCTTTTGATATTCCGACTATTCGAGATATCAACTTGGGGTCAAAATTACCTACGGGGAAAATACCGAGAATGGCTTGAGGATAACGACCGTATAGAAGTAAGGTCCTGGTATGGAGAAACTGAGGTCTCTCTTCAAAAGAATTGGTCTTTTGAATTTCTGGGAACCATCGATGCCTGGTCGGGTGCTACACCTTACGGTCTTCCACCAGAATTGGCTTCCAATCCGCGTGAATGGCTCAAAGAAGTGCCAGAGGAAATACGAAAGGCAGGCTTGTTTACCATTAACAAAATAACCAAAAAGCATGACTTTACCTTAGAATACGGAATTAGTGATGAGCCTGATTACTTATCACGGAGCTATGCTTTCCAGCACTCCTTAAAACTTGCAGCCGATACATTTATTCTAACCTCTGGTTTTTCCCTTCAGGATGATTCAGTAAAGAATTTCAGTGGTAATTTTGTAGATAAAAAAACGCCCACCATAGCTCTCGGCTTATCACGAATTCTTGATAAATTTACCAGCATAACTTTCAACCTCTCCTATTCATGGCCCAATGGATACCTAAGCGATCCTTATAAAGGCATACCTGTTAATCAAAGGTTTATTTTCTCACCAAATGATGTTTTCCTCTTTGAAGAAAACCGTCCAGGGCAGAGAAATGTCTTCGTTCTTTATTCGGAGCTATCAAGATATGTGGAAAGTCTAAATCTTGGCACCCATTTAAATTACAGGTATTTTCAGGACGACTATGACTTAAAAGGGCATACCTTTGAAGTTGAAGGTAGTCGAAGGTTTGGTGATCATTGGATCATATCTCCGCGGTACAGATATTATCAACAGGATCAGGTTTCTTTTTACAGTCCAATAGTTCGAAAGTATGAATCATTCATGGATAGCCCAAATGCTTCACTTGGACCCTTTTACTCAGCCGATCATCGTTTGTCCTCTTTTAATTCTCATACATTTGGCCTTAAATTCTCATATTTTATAAAGGATAATCTTTTCGTCGATGCAGGCTACGACCGCTATTTGACCAACGGAAGGGATGGGAAGACGGATGAGCGCGTCTATCCGGATGCAAATATTTTTACCATCGGTCTTCAATTGGACTATTGAAAACTTGCACGGAAAAAAGTTTTAGTATTTTACAGGAACGGGAATTTTCAGTTCTTTCGTTCAAAGCGTTTGGAACATCCTGTGAAGTGAAATTTTCCCCGATTAATTCACACAGTCCCGAATTGATTAGTAAGGAGGTCGTATCTTGGGTAAATGAATTTGAAAGGCGATATTCTCGTTATCTTCCAGACAGTTGGTTATCTCAAGTTAACAAATCAGCTGGCATAGCACCTGTAAAACTTTCCCGGGATGATCAACCTATCATTCAGGCTGCATCATTCGTATATTTTCAAAGCCAGCAAACTATCGATCCATCTTGTCTTCCACTGACCCAAATTTGGCAGAACGCAAGAGCATCTAATGTGATTCCTCAAGAGTCCGTCGTCGAGGATGCAAAGGCTTTGGTAAACTGGGAAAAAGTACAACACACAGAAAATGAGATCTTCTTACCCAGCCCCGGCATGGGACTTGATTTTGGCGGCTTTGGAAAAGAGTATGCTGTGGATTTGATTTCCGCAAAATTGAGAGCTTCTAATTATGGGAATTTTCTTGTCAATTTTGGGGGGGATATTTTTGCAAGCGGATATGCCAATGATAATTGTACCTGGAAAGTCGGTATAGAAAATCCCCTTGGGGAAAGCAATCCCTCTTATGTGGTTAGCCTCAGCAACACTGGATTGGCGACTTCGGGAAATTATCGAAGATACTTCGATGTGGATGGGAAAAGATATGGTCACACCATCGATCAGAGAACAGGGTATCCGACTATTCATTCGCAACTGACTGCATCTGTCGTCAGTCCAAGTTGCCTGAAGTCCGGAATCATTGCCACAACCAGTCTTCTTCTTGGAAAAGAAAAGGGTATGCGTTTGCTTGAATCAGAATGGAATGCTGAAGGATGCATTCAATCATTTGAATCCACTCTCATTACCAGTAAATTTTATAATTACTTAATTTATGAAAATCCTGCTTAGCGTAATCACCTTATCATTATCCTTTCTGGGCGGTTGTACTCCTAAAATGACGGTAAGTCCAATGGACCGGTATCATCTTGCTGATATTGTAATGAGGGCAGATCGTGACCCACTTTCACTTAAAATGAATGATCATGCCTACTTTTCTCGTGAGGCATCAAGAGGAGGACGGGGAGCAGGCGGTGGAGGATGTGGATGTAATTAAGATGAGAAACATTCGCCTGCTATTTTCATTTATGATACTTTTTCAGACCCGTTCTTTGAGTCCGAATATTATCAAGCTTTCTGGAATACTCCTTAGACCAGTACCTAGCTTTATAAAATCAATTCAGGCTTGGGTACCTTTAACTAGTGGAACCGTCTTAACGCATTCCTTGTCAGGTGCCACTACGGAAGTTAAATCAGCCCAAGGAACTTCCCATGCTATCAAAACTGGCGAGGATCTAAATTACAGTTTCTACACAGGTCGATGGTCTGCACAAAGTTTTTCAGTTACAGGTCTTCCGGACGGTTTAACTTTTAAAGGAGGGACAGGGAATGGATCGATTACTGGGACTGTTACTCAATCAGGTCAGTATGAAATAAAGATTGTGGGCTATCGTTACGCGAATTTGAGAGGCTCTGCCACCCCTGCTTACAGTCTAAATCTTACAGTCACCCAAGGTGATACTTCATCCGAAGTTGTTAATCCGCTTTCCGACAATTTTTCTGATTTAACAGAGCTCGAAGATCGATGGAAAGATTCATGGTTTGGAACTCTATACCTGCCAAAGGAGGGGAATTGGCTTTTCCATTCCCACATAGGTTGGCTTTATGCTCAACCTACGGAACTGGACTCCTTTTGGTTTTTTGAAAATGACCTTGGATGGATCTACACTTCTAAAGCATTATACCCTTTCATGTACAGAAACTCTTCGAATAGTTGGTTGTATCATCTAACAGATTCCTCCCACCACCGGTTTTGGGATTTCTCTGCAGTAGACAAATTGCTATGATGTAGTGCTTTGTCTTCCACAAGATTTTATCATTATTGGAGCATCATATGAATCAAGAGTTCAATTCGGTATTTAAAACCCCTAAATTCACCGGAGTTACCCTTTCTCTACTCTCAATGTTTGTTCTTGCTGCAATGTTTGTAGTGTGGGAAAAATTTCCTAAAGAATCTCCCATCCCCCCATCCCCTAAAATAAAACTTCTTTGCGACCAACGATTGAAAGTCCGATGACTGCAATCGTGACAACAATGACTGCCGGCGAACAGATAGATGTAGATGACACTTTCAGGCCCATGATCCGTTATAAATGGGACCAGGGTAATGTTGGTATTCGTGTTCGCTTAGCCCAAGGGTGGGCAGGAGCCAGTCACGGCATGCAAATATTACCTCGGGTTGGTGATGAGGTGCTAGTGGAATTCCTCGACGGCGACATAGATAGGCCGGTGATAACAGGTTCTCTTTACAACAGCGCGTCAAAGGCTCTTTTTGATCCGACTGAGACAGACCAGATCTCAGAAATAACTGGCGCGGAGGGGCAATTTAGGTATGTGAGCGGGATACATGACGCGGGCGGTAACCAATTGCTAATGTATGACCAGGAGGGAGCAGAGAGGGTCGTCTTTGCATCGGCGGGAACAAGAGACGACATGGTTGCTGGCCGTTATTTAATGGCATCCACCGATACGGTGGAGGTCACAAAAAACGACAAAGTAGAGGATGTATTAAACGACTATACATTGTATATTGGTGGAAACTTAAAGGTGGATGTCGTGGGCGATGTGCGTTTCGTGGTCGGCGGCAGTATTCTCTCGTATGAAGCTGAAGGCCCTGACGATGTAAAGAGGAAATGACGGTAATAATTTTTAGTTCAATATAGATGAAGA
>NHDJ01000004.1 GCA_002167265.1 Verrucomicrobia bacterium TMED56
ATGCATGAAAATGGTCCCGGAAGCTCACCCATCATCTGGAAAAATTTAATGATTTTTCACTTGGATGGAAGTGACAAACAAAGCGTTGTCGCCCTTTATAAAGTCTCTGGTAAAATTGCATGGCAAACTTATCGGTCTGGGGAAATGAGAGATAACCCACAACTCCAAAAGTCCTACTCAACGCCAATCGTCAAAATTATAAATGGAAAACCAGTTCTAATTTCATGTGCAGCCGACTGGGTTTACGGATACAATCCTGAAAACGGAAAAGAACTTTGGAAGATCAAGTATGGTATTCTCGGATTTTCCAATGTGGCCAGACCCGTTGTAGGCCACGGCATGCTTTATCTTTCCACCTGCTTCATGAAAGCGGAAATTCATGCCTACCGACTTGAGGGACTCTCCAAGCCTAAGCTTGCTTGGAAAATGACCAAAGGGGCTCCAAAAATGCCCTCCCCTATTCTTGTTGGACAGCAACTCTATGTGGTAAACGATGGAGGAATTCTCTCGGTCGTGAACGCTAAAACAGGTGAACTCGATTGGCGGGAAAGGCTCGATGGAGAATTCAGTGCCTCCCCCACTTTTGCCAACGGATTACTCTACCTGGCTGACCGTGCAGGAAAAACCACGGTCATCCGGCCAGGAAAAAGCCTTCAAATCATATCGGAAAATGAATTGGAGGGTTCCCCCCACATGGCCTCATTCGCCCCTTTCCAGGATTCCTTCCTTATCCGAACAGACAACACTCTTTATCGAGTGGCAGAGTAGAAAATTAATTTTCCCGAAGGCTTGAAAATACATCACCCGTTGGCTTTGCTGGTATGGAACTAAGCCATTTTTGAAGCAGATTTTTCATCCGTTTGACCGTTTCCAAATTCTTTGTAGCCAAGTCACTACTTTCCAATGGA
The DNA here is from genome assembly GCA_002167265.1 of Verrucomicrobia bacterium TMED56. Taxonomy (GTDB): domain Bacteria; phylum Verrucomicrobiota; class Verrucomicrobiia; order Opitutales; family Seribacteraceae; genus Seribacter. The sequence goes on from NHDJ01000004.1 coordinate 909, forward strand.
TCACGGACTAAATCAAAAAGTTCGGCATGAGACTGGTCCTTGTTAAGTACCAGTTTCCATTGTTCATGAACCACTGCAAAAGCAACCCAATGATCCGGTTTTGACTCACTTGCAGGCCATGGTGCTGACATTCTCCAAAAGATTGGTTTCTTACGTAATGGATTCCCCTTCCCCATTAATGCAGAAACTTGGCTCATTCCATCCGGCCTGTACGACTTGGGCAATTTCACATTCCCTAGTTCACAAAAAGTGGGCAACAAATCGACTGCTGACAAGACCGAGGTTTTATCCACTTTCCCCGCAGCAATCTTACCGGGCCAGCGGGCAATAAATGGAACTCCGATTCCACCTTCCATCAGAGCACCTTTAAAAGCACGACGGCCTCCTGTAATCCCCTTGGCTGCACCGATTCCGTATCCCGGACCAGTGGCTGAGTCATAACTCAGGGTAATGGGAGAATTGGGAGAACCCCTTGCCGGTCCATTATCCGAGCTAAAAATAACCAGCGTATTATCAGAAATTTTCATCTCGTCCAAGGCATCCAACAATTGACCGATTCTTAAATCCGCGTGGTACAAAGTGGCCGCATAAATATTGTCCGCCTCAGGTAAATCCGGAAAAAGTTTCTGCAGTTTTGGATCGACATGAAAGGGAGTATGAGGTTCATGAATCCATAAATTGATAAAAAATGGCTTATCACTCTCCTTACTTTTTTTCATGAATGGAATCGCACTCTTCACATCATCATGGACAAACATCTGTGGCCCTGAACAATTGTATGACCCATAATCATCATAGCCATATGCACTGGGAAAAGGAGAATCCGGAATCATATCATTAGCCAAATGCCATTTTCCATAATGAGCGGTGGCATATCCGGCCTTTTTTAGAAAACGTGGTAAAGATGGGGCCGCTGTATCTAACCAGTCTGGCATATTGCGTCTTTGATTACTTGGCACCCAGGCAAAATGCCCGTCAATATTGTAGCGGGCAGGAAAGTGTCCGGTCATCACTGCCGTTCGACTGGGTGAGCACACTCCACTGGCTACAGTAAACCTGTGAAAATCAGTCCCCTCCTTGGCCAATCGGTCGATATTGGGTGTCTTTAAATAAGGATGGCCATGGCAACCCAAATCTCCCCATCCCCAGTCATCTGCAAAAATGAAAACAATGTTAGGATGGATTTTTTTTGAATACATAGTTCCGCTAAAGAGAACAAAAACGAAAAGCAGTAAGCAGGAGATTAATTGATTCATATTATATTGTTCTTTCTCAGAATTTGGAAGGGAAGTTTGTTAAGAAGTATGATGATACTGAGCCTCCGATAAAATATGTCAACTTTAGCTCAAACACTAGAACACCTATAATAAATTTAGGTTCAACTGAAATTTTCAAGTTGCCAAATAAAACCCTCAAGTTCTCCATATTGGAATGAATAAATTGTCCTCTATTTTTTCTCTTCTTATATTTGCAAATAGTTTTTACTGCTCTGCCAAGCCGCTTAATATATTGTTCATTTTCACCGATGACCATGCATACCAGGCAATCTCGGCATACGGTTCCAATCGAAACGAAACACCAAATATCGATCGACTTGCCAAAGAAGGCATGCGCTTTGACCGTGCATTTGTAACCAATTCAATATGTGCCCCAAGTCGTGCGGTTATTCTGACCGGCAAACACAGTCACTTAAATGGCCAGTTGACCAATGGTCAGCGCTTTGACGGCGAGCAACAAACCTTTCCACAACTACTCCAAAAAAAGGGCTACCAAACCGCAATGGTGGGAAAATGGCATCTGAAGAGCGATCCTACCGGTTTTGACTTTTGGCAGGTGTTACAAGGTCAGGGACCGTATTACAATCCGCCCATGAACACAGCTGAAGGGGTTAAGAAAATCACCGGGTACACGACGGATGTAATTACTGATGTCAGCTTGGACTGGCTAAAGAATAAAAGAGATCCAAACAAACCATTTATTCTTATGAGTCAGCACAAAGCACCACACAGGAATTGGCAACCTGGTCCAAAATACCTAACCAAATATGACGGCATAGATATTCCAGAACCTGAGACACTCAGAGATAATTACAAAAATCGCCTTGAACCTGCCACCACTCAGGCAATGACCATTGACCGTCACCTTTCCACTAACGACCTAAAAATCAGGACTCCTGGCAACCTCACACCCGAACAGAAAGCGAAGTGGGACGCTGCCTACGGTCCAAAAAACAAAGCTTTTGAGGAAGCCAATTTGCAGGGTGATGAACTCTTCAAATGGAAATACCAAAGATATGTAAAGGACTACCTTCGCTGCATTGACTCCGTGGACGAAAATATCGGCCGCTTACTTGATTATCTGGATAACTCCGGATTGGCTGAAAATACCGTGGTCATCTACTCATCCGATCAGGGTTGGTACCTTGGCGAGCATGGTTGGTATGACAAACGCTGGATGTACGAGGAATCCTTCCGAACCCCTCTAATTGTTAGATGGCCGGGTGTCACAAAAGCAGGAAGTAAAAATAAGGATCTTGTTCAAAATCTTGACTACGCTCAGACCTTTCTCGATATCTGCGGAGTAAAATCACCCAAAGATATGCAGGGACAATCCATCGTACCATTGCTAAAAGGTAAAAAGCCCAAAAACTGGAGAAAATCTCTCTACTATCAATACTATGAATTCCCCGGTGCACATAGTGTCAGGCGCCACTATGGTGTACGCACAGAAACCCATAAATTAATTTATTTTTACAAGCTTGATGGTTGGGAACTGTATGATTTGGAAAAGGATCCGAACGAACTAAATTCTGTCTATGGAAAGCCTGAATATGCTGCCCTTACCAAGGAACTAAAAAACGAACTCAACCGACTCCGTAAACTTTATAAAGTACCCGTTGATGACCGCCCTCTCACCAAAGCACCCAGAATCCCTAAAAAAACAAAGAAAGAAAAGAAGAAGAGCTGATCAGATAAAGTTTTTCATCAAAAACTCTAATCAATAACCTTTATTGGGAAGTACTGCGAAGGAATGTGTTCCTTCGTCATTATTTCTTTGATTTCATTGACCACATCCGGATGCTTTTGGGCTAAATCTTCGGATTCGGATTCATCCTTAGACAAGTCAAATAATTCGATCTTCAAGGGATCATGATTTTTCCCCTTTCGTATCATCTTCTGGCGAATCCCCTTCCACTTTCCCATCCACACTGCCTGTTGTCCACCGTAGCCGGAAAATTCGCGGTACAAGGGAGGTCTCGCTAGATGACATTTACCCAATATATGACTTGCTTGATCATGCCCATCATGCTTCGCGTAAATTGGAACTTCTGCATCAATTAGTTTATGTAAAGTTACCATCCAGTCCTCGAATCCGATCATTTTATCAGAGACCGATCCGGCCTTAATTTTTCCAGGCCATTTGACGAGTAAGGGAACGCGAATGCCCCCTTCATAAAGAGATCCCTTCAAACCACGAAGATTCCCCACACTCTCGAAAAAATCATAATCCACCTCAAGCTTGAGATGAGTCGTGCCATTGTCAGAAGAGAAAATTACAATTGTGTCATTAGACAAGTTTAGCTTTTCAACCAGGTTTACCACATTTCCTACATACCGATCCATCCTAGTAATCATCGACGCATATGCCGCACGGGGAGTAAAATGGGGCGTGTACCCATATCCCTGGGAGCGGGTGAAGGGTGGGTCATTCCATTTCAGTTTCAGGTAAGGTTTCAGTTCCTCATCGGGTACATGCAGGGCAACATGGGGAATGAGCGTCGGATAATAAAGAAAGAATGGCTTGTCTTTATTCTTCTTAATGAACTTCAAAGCCTCTTCATTTATTCGGTCGGATGAAAAATCCTTCCCTTTAAAAATTTCATAACTCTTGGGGTCCTGTGGATCAGTTCCTTTTGCAAGGGAAGCATGCCCAGGAACTGGCGGGTTATTTCTTAACGGTACTCGGTCACGATCGCTCCAAAGATAATCAGGATAGTAACTATGAGCATGTCGCTGGCAGTTGTATCCAAAAAAACGATCAAACCCTTGATTCATGGGGTCACCCTCAGTTCCGGGTCCACCAAGCCCCCACTTACCGAAAGCCCCGGTCACATATCCTTCCTTTTTAAAAATCTCAGCTATAGTAATTTCATTTAGAGGGATTGGTCTTTGGCCTTCAGGTTTGAACTCTCCATTGTTTCTGATGTAGGCGCGACCGGGGTTTTTGCCCGTCATCAAAACGCATCGCGAAGGAGCACAAACAGCGTTTCCAGAATAGTTTCGGGTAAATCTAATGCCTTCATTCGCGAGTTGATCAAGATGGGGAGTCTTAATCTTCTTCTGACCGTAACTTCCCAGTTCATTATAGCCCAAATCATCCGCTAAAATAAAAATTACATTCGGCTTTCTCTCTGCGATTAAGGGGAAGGATAAAAACGATGAAAGTAAAAGAATTGAAATCCTCATCTACAATAAAGTAGCGGAATCTATTATGAAAAACAACTGTGAATGAACTTTACGGAATGGAAACAACATTTAGGTTGTATTATATAAACTAATCAAAAATCATGAAAACAGTATATCTTACAAGTATTGTTGTCCTTTCATCACTAAATGTCTTTTGCCTAAGTAAAGATCCAAGTGCCAAGGTCGTTTTCCTTCACGGCTCGAGAAGTCATGCTTCAGGAGATCACGAGTTTAAGGCCGGTTCCCACCTCCTTGCCAAACACATTAATGCTCAAAAAAAAGTGAACCTACAGGCTACTGTACACCATGGCTGGCCCGATGATGAATCAATACTCGACGATACTGATGCCATCGTGATCTACGCCGATGGAACCAAAGTGATCGGGAACGGGTGGGATAAAATGGATCAATTGGTTAAGGAAAAACAAGTAGGCTTACTCTTCATGCATTACGCAGTCCACCCTAGCGTGGAACAGGGAGAAAAATACTTCCTGCCCTGGATTGGCGGATTTTTTAAGAATGGCATTTCTGTCAATCCATTTTGGCGGGCAAATATTAAAGCAATGGATGGCCATGAAACTTCCCGGGGAGTAGGTCCGATTGAAGCGGTCGATGAATTTTACTTCAACATTGAACTCCATCCAGACTCCCTCAATCTTGGTGCAGCCACTCCCAACGAGAAAAATCTTCACCACATTAATAATATTTGGACCCGTGCCGCATACCTAGCAAAAGGGAAGAAACAATCTCTGCTTTGGGGAATCACCCGAACGGGGGGCGGACGAGGGGCCGGATTTACCGGTGGGCATCATCACCGAAACTGGGCAATCGACGGATACCGTCAACTCATCCTCAATACCATTGCCTGGATTGCCGGAGAAAAGGTTCCAAGTTCTGGCGTACCCACTTATTCAGTCACCGAAGACGAGCTTAACGAAAACCTCGACGATTATGGGGACCGAACCAACCGAGTTAAACTCCCCACCAAGGCAGATATTACTTTTACCCCCGGTCCATGGATGACACCGGAAGAACATGCAGAATCCCGTCGCAAACCCAAAAAAAAGAAATAAGCCCCTTAACTTCGACTTATCTTTAAACAACATTCACCGATTAAAAATATGAAACAATATTCACTACTGATTCTTTTCTCCTTCGTTTCGACGGGGCTTTTGGCCAAACATCACAAAGGAGAAATGACCCCTATCTTTGACGGAAAAACCCTTAATGGCTGGACTCAGTTGAATGGAACCGCCACCTACCGGGTTGATAAAGGAGCCATCATTGGCAAAACCAAAGAAGGCAGTCCCAACTCCTTTCTCTGCTCGGATAAATTATACGGTGATTTTGAACTCCAATTTCAAGTCAAACTGATTAGTAATGAACTCAATTCCGGAGTCCAAATTCGTTCTCAGTGCAAGGAATTAACAGACAAAGAAAAAGCCCGGGGTGACAAACATGGGCGTGTCAACGGTCCACAGGTTGAAATCGAGGCAACCAAAGAAAAAGGAGCAGAATCAGGCTATGTATACGGAGAAGCACTGGGTGGATGGATGACTCCCAAAAGTGATCTCATTCCCCACAAACACTTTAAAAATGGTGAATGGAACCAATACCGAATTGTTGCTAAAGGTCCCCGCATTCAAACCTGGGTAAATGGCACTATAGTTTCCAATCTTACAGACAGGGAAAAACACAAATCCCACCCCAAAGGATTCATTGGACTGCAGGTTCACTCCATCAAAAAGGGCTCCGGTCCTTACATGGTTGCCTGGAAAAACATAAAGATTAAGGAATTAAGTAAATAATATTCCTCCCTACTTATGAGACTAATTACAGCCAATTACCTTTTCCCTTTAATCGCTTCTCTCTGCATGGCTAAACACCACCAGAAAGTGGCAGATGGGTTTATCACCCTTTTTAACGGAAAGGACCTCTCTGGCTGGCAGACCACGGGGAACTGGATACCCCAAGAAGATGGGTCCTTACTCATCCAGCCAAAACCCGAGCAAAAAGGTTGGCAGCGGTATTCAGATTATTTGATCAGCAAAATGAAATACGGAGACTTCATCCTCACCCTTGAATACAAATACCCCCCCAAGGGAAATAGCGGAGTGTTTTTCAGGATTGGGGACCCCAAAGACCCCGTGAAAACCGGAATCGAATGTCAAATTCTAGATTCCTTCGGAAAACCGGATAATAAAATGGGCCACCACGATCACGGCGGAATTATTCGAACCATTGGACCAAAACTCAACATGTCCGAAAAACCCGGTGAATGGAACAGGATGGAAATTACATGCCAAGGTCATCACCTTCGCGTATCCTTAAATGGCTTCCAAATTGTCAATCACTGGATGGACTCACCAATCGAGGGCAAAAATACAGGCGTGGGTGATCGCCCCTTGCGTGGGCACATAGGGCTTCAGGATCATGGCGCACCTAACAATATTTTTTTTCGCAACATTAGAATTAAAAACCTATAACTAGCTTACTGAGACATTCCATTTATGTTTATTGCCGTGTTCATATAAAGATATGACCGTATTTCTGCTATGAAAATCTATGGTATCCAATTCTCTCCTGTCTGGGAGAATAAGCCTAAGAATTTTCAACGAATAAAGGACCTGCTGGAAACCACTTACATTATTCCCAACAGTTTACTTGTTTTACCTGAAACTTTTTCAACTGGTTTTTCCCTTAATACTGATATTACCTCAATGAATGAGCCATCTACATCTCTGGCGTTTTGTAGGGATCTGGCATTAAAATACAAGTCCTGGATCATGGGTGGAGTAATCCTCAAAGAAGGGGATAATTTTTATAATCGGCTGATTCTAGTTTCTCCCATTGGTGATTTGTGCGGGCACTATGACAAAATTCATTTGATCCCCAATCTCGGAGAGAACCAAGTCCATACACCTGGCATAGGCTGCAGTTTGTTTGAGGTGCAAGATTTTAGAATTTGTCCTGCAATTTGCTATGACCTTAGGTTTCCAGAACTCTTTAGAAAGGGTATTCAGATGGGAGCAAACTTATTTGTGGTTATCGCCTGTTGGCCTAAGGTAAGGATCAAACATTGGAAAATACTCCTGCAAGCCCGTGCTATAGAAAATCAGTCCTATATCATTGGCATTAATAGAATAGGATCAGAACCGAATAATGAATACTCCGGGTGCTCAATGATAATCTGTCCCAAAGGAGAAATTCTTTCCGAATGCAAGGAAGGGGAATTTATCCTAGAAGCAGAGATCAAAATCTCTGAAATAAAAAGTTGGAGAACTGAATTCCCTGTTCTCGAACATATGAAAGAGAAAACATTTCTCCCCTAGAAAAAAGAATATGCTTAGGCCCAAAGAGATTTGGGCAAATTAATCTTTGCTAAAATTCGATCCAAAAGTAAGAGCTCGTCTTTTGTGAATGTAATGTTTTCTACCGCTTTTACATTCTCAGTAATCTGATTCAAAGAACTTGCGCCTACCAATGCACTGGTGATGCGAGAGTCGCGTAAAATCCATGCTAATGCCATCTGGGCAAGAGTTTGTCCGCGTTTCTTGGCATGATCATTAAGTTCACGAATCACCCGAATATTTTGTTCAGAAACTTCATTTTTCCGAAGAGAGGATTTGTCAAGACTGGCACGGGACCCTTCTGGTATACCGTCAAGATATTTATCGGTAAGTAAACCTTGAAAAAGCGGGCAGAAAGCTATTATGCCTAATCCCTCCTTCTCGCATAAATCGATTAGCGACTTTTCAACCCAACGGTTCAACATCGAATAATTCGGTTGATGGATAGCCAGAGGAGTCAACCCCTTTTGGTGACAGATTTGAACAGATTGACTGGTCGCTTCGGGGAGATAACTGCTGATACCTGTATACAAAGCTTTCCCCTGCCTCACCGCGGCATCCAGAGCGCTTAAAGTTTCATCAAGAGGAGTGTTTGGGTCAAATCGGTGAGAATAAAAAAGGTCAAAATAATCTACCCCCATTCTTTTCAAAGACTGATCCAGACTGGCAAGCATGTATTTTCTGGAACCCCACTCACCATATGGACCCGGCCACATGTCATATCCTGCCTTACTGGTAATAAGGATTTCATCCCTTGGCAAATTTTTGAGGATTTTACCCACATTTTTTTCAGCCGAACCGTAAGGTGGGCCATAATTATTAGCCAAATCAAAATGTGTAATTCCGAGATCAAAACTACCAAAGATCATCTCCTTTTGGCAAGTGGTAGGGTGATCTCCCCCAAAGTTGTGCCAACAACCAAGAGTTATCGCCGGTAGCTTCAACCCCCATCTTCCGCAATTGCGATAAGACATCCTACCATCATATCTGTTTATGTCAGGTTGATACTCCGCTGTATTTGAACTAACCTGATCTTCTGTGTTCAAAACTTATTGTAGGTTAAAAAGGTTGCAGATAAACTTACTCTGTTTCAACAACTTCCGTTGATCCACGAATATCTCCAGGAGTCACTTCTTCTTTCGATTTAGAGCCAAGATATTCTCTCACACTTAAATCGCCAACAAAGGAGAGTCCATCTCTCCGCTCTACAACATGGTACCTCTCAACATATTTCTGTACCACATGAATTTTGGCATCCAAAGGCTGCACAATTAGTAACTGTAGATGAAACTCCTTGAATAAATCTAAAAGATATTCAGAAAACTCATCATCCGTTTTACTGAACATTTCATCCACAGCAACCAAGCGGAATGTCTCTGTTTGCTTTCCACCCACATCAATTCCGTATTGATAAGCAATCGCTGTGGCTAAAATAGTCGAAGCCAATCGGTTTTTCTCTCCTCCAGATTTTCCGGCAGCACCGCTGTAACTTTGACGCAGTCCATCACCCTCTTTATAAAATTCATCGGCTCTGAACTTGAACCAGTTTCGTACATCTATAACTCTTTCCGTCCATGTCATGTCCGCTTCAAGTTCCCCAAGAAATTGTTCAACCCGATGGTATCGCTCGCGCCTCCTCTCATCATCATCATCTGACTCAAGATCTGCCTCCAAAGCATGACGGCGAAGTTTTTTGAATCTTCTTACGCCATCATCCCCAGCATCCTCAAATTTAAGCTGAATATAAGTATCCTCTTTCCGGTCAAAAGTAACTCTCACCAAGTGATCGTTAAGCTCGTTAATTCTTTTTCTGATCCGGTCACGGTGGGACTCAAGAGATTCGCTGAATCCAGACACTTCTTCTGGCACCTGTACGCGTAGCAGTTCCTCGAATCTTTCTCGGTTCTTAGCCAAATCTTCTTCTTCGATTTGAATCCTCACCTCGTCGAACATCGTATAAGTCTCTTCTTGGTAACCTTCTTCCAAATCCAAGCTTAGTTCATCACGAAAAGCCTGATTACGCCCGTCAGCAATGAAACGCTGCATGGCAGCTACATTTTTATCCCTCAATTTGTCGAGTCCAGATTCCAGTTTTGAAATGCGGCTATCTATCTTGTGGGTGGCCTCGCGTGCAGCTTCCTCAATGTTGTCAGGTTCTTCTGGTGCCTTGCCGAAATCATTCTCGATTTCCTTATATAATATATCCAGAGCTTCCTCAAGTTTCTCAATTTCTATCTCACTAAATTCAGTCTCAGAATCTTCAGGTTGAAAGAGCTCGTCCTTACATTTTTGTAATAAAGATTCAAGGGCTACCAATCTAGAATCATTACGTTCAGAGCGGGCTTCCACTCCTCCAATGCGCCGCAGGATTTCATCTCTCTTATTTTGGGCATTTTCAAGATTTTCTGCCACTTCTGAATAATCATCCTTCAGTTTTTTGAGTACATCGGATCCTCCCACAATGACCCTTTCTTCTTCTTCCAACTCAGCAATACGGGAAGATAGCCCAAGACCGTCAATATCTGAAAATTCATTGGCACACGCCTGCAACTGTACTCCAGACCTTAGTTTAGCACGCAATGACTGCCTCTCAGTTTCAGCCTCTCGATGGGCTCGTCCAGAACGGTCAACTTCCTCCCGCCATTTTATCAATCCATCGTCCAATGTTTTTTGCTTGGGACTAACATCCCAACCAGTCACCCAGTTACTTGCATCTTCCAAGAAGTAAGTGTCATCTTTCTCATGCAATATCCCGCTTGTTTTAACGAGACCTTCCAAGGTCAATGCATTTTCAGTCTCATCATATTTATTATCCCTTTTTTCAAAACATAGATGAGGATACAGATCATAGAGATATTGCCGTAACCATTTTAATCTTCCTTTTTCAAGCTCAGGGCGAAAAGACAACTTGGCCACGGCAGAATCCAGATCATAGATTACATCCTTGGTAACTGAACTTGGGCATATAAAAGATAGTCTTTCCCCAAGATGATTTTCCTCAAGGTAGGCTGCGGCTTTAGCGGCCAACTTAGTTGGAAGAATGATGGAAAGTGAAGTGGTACGAATCAATCGCTCGATGGGTCCGTTCCATTTAATCTCATCGGGAACAACTTGTATTAATTCTGCAACAAAGGGAAGTTCTGCAACATCTCGATCTAACTCTTCCGCAAGCGATTTACGTAATCGTGATATATCCACGGGCACATTCGCGTTTGAATCTAATAAATGGTCTCTTTCATCCTCTAGGTGAACAACTTTTTCATTTGCTTTTC
>NHDJ01000005.1 GCA_002167265.1 Verrucomicrobia bacterium TMED56
AAAAGAGTCATTTGACCTTTAGGGCTGGTTTTTTTCCTCTGGGGTTTTTTCTGTTTTTGGGAGCCATGTAACTTAAGCATCTTTTGCGTAGTTTTTTTAGCGGAAGCACTTTTTCGTATCGCAAATACACGATTTTTCATCTCCTGAGAACGGTCTTTTAAATTTACAATTCCTGGTATGTATCCATCAATGAAAGATTCATCTGCATGTGCAATTTCAGCTGGAGTTTTATCTCTTAATTCAGGTATCCACTTACGCACAAATAGTGCGTTTGGATCATGATCCAGAAATTGCTTACGTGGGCTGTAAACTCGAATCGCGTTGAATCCGATCACTCCTGCCTGCATCTGTAACTGTGACAAATGAATCCCGGGTTCATAATCGTGAAACATCCCTGCCAGAGGTTCGTGAATGGTTTTCCAGGAAAGATGCAGTCCATAACATGCAAAACTTACTACCATCGCCCGCATGCGGAAATTTAAAAAACCACATTCCTGTAGGCATCTCATACAGGCATCCACCATAGGATATCCAGTCCTGCCATTGACCCAGGCATCCAAATTTGAAAGATCGTCTTCGTATATCAAATCAGCATATGCAGAGTTGAGTGCTTTGTTTTCAAGTTCAGGAAAAGCTTCCAGTCGTTGAATAAAATGGTCCCGCCAAAACAGACGTGATTCAAACGCACGCAGACTACGGTTCCACTGGGAACGATCATGATCATCTTTCAGTTCCACTCTTCTTTTATCAAGTTGATCGAAGACCGAGCGTAAACTGATCGTCCCCCAAGCAAGGTGAGAGGATAATCTAGAACCACTCTCAAAAGCAGAGTTAGGAGAGGAGATTCCTCCGGCATATCCAATTCCTCTATTTTCCAAAAAGGATGCGACCGTTTCCAGTGCTGATTTCTCATCGACTTTTACAAGGGACGAATTTTGGTTACTTCCAGAAAACTTGGGGACAGCACGGGTGAGTTCACCCCATGATAAAGGGGCCTTGGCCAAAGGCTGAGGCACAGACTTCAATTGTTCGAATACCGGAATGGCAAGAGGTTTTTGCTTTCGGAAGTCGGATTGTCTTAGCTTCAGTCTCCTTTGATCTGCATTTCCACCCCTCATTACTGAGCTTGGGTTTTTTTCAATCCATTTGATTCCTCGAGCTATGCACCATTTTCGTACGGTATTATCCCTATTAAAAGAAATTAAATTCCCTGTTTCCTGATGAGAATAGATCGCTTGAAAAGGGTATAGTTTAAAGAGCGTTTCGAGTTGTTCGACAATATTTCCCATAACCACTCGGCTAATCAGACCCCGCTTTTTCAAACTTTTGTAAAGACCTAAAACTCCTTCCATTTGAGCCTGTAGATGAAACAAGGAATAATCCCCGTGGTTAAGAACCTCAGGTTCCCAGCAAAAGAAGGGGAGCAGAGTTGAAGATTGCTTGCTGGCTTCGTCAAGACACTGGTTGTCAGAGATACGGAAGTCACGCTTAATCCACCAAACAGATTTCATCCGGATTTTCTTTTCAAAGCCCTACATTTGTCTGAACAATAGACAACATCATCCCAAATACCTCGGGATTCCCATTTTTTACGATTCGAAAAAGGCCTTCTACATTGCCTACAAAGTTTGGTCTGTTTTTTGATAGTTCCCTTCATGTGTAGTAGATGAAGATGGATGTTACGAAAACTAAACTCCACAGGATCGTTCGAATCCAATTAGTCCTAATAAGGCGGTTAATAACAGCCGATTCTTTTCCTTGCTGTAGAACTCGGTGGCAAGGTGCGGAAATAAGAAAAGTGATTACCCAGGCTCCTGCAACAAAGAGTAATTTCAACCAGACCCAGTTACCCGATGAAAAAAAACATCCAGAAGCAGACTCGATTAACTGGCAAATCATTACAGGAAGTACAAAAAAACCAATTGTTGTGCAGTAGGTGCTGTGCCATTTCACAAAATCAGATTTGATAACTTTGTGAAAGGCAGGATAAATAATAATCTGAACAACCCATATTAAAATCAACATCCCAAAATCTATTGCTAAGACATGTTCATTGAAAAATTCCAGCAAAACACTCATGGAAGAAAAATCATCGTTCTTGGCATGTGTTGAAACATCATTACATTCTTTTGATAATCACCAAAATGACAAACAGCTTACCATCAGAATTTTCGATTAGTATAATCCTTATAGGGTTAGTTCTTGGCCAAAGTTGCTCATCTGAAAAAGACGATCATGTTAAAACCAGTCTGAATGTAAAAAAAGAGAATGAACCAACCTGTCGGATCTTAATTCTGGGGGATTCTATAACCGAGGGTTATGGCGTTTCTCAGCATCAAGCATTCCCTGCACTATTGGAGCGAAAGCTTAACCACGAATTTCCCTCTTCCCCCCATGCTACCTATAAGGTAATCAACGCTGGCATAAGCGGCTCTACTACAAGCGGTGGAGTTTCAAGGATCGAATGGTTATTAAAATCTAATCCTGATTATCTAATTATCGCTTTGGGCGGAAACGATGGTCTGCGAGGCGTTCCGGTGATCGAGACAAAAAATAACCTCGAGAAGATCATCCTCGCCGCAAAAGAAAAAGATATACCACTTTTACTAGCTGGCATGAAAATTCCCCCAAACTATGGAGATAACTACACCCGAAAATTTTCTCATTTATTCAAGGATCTTGCCAAGGAACAAGAAGTCGATTTGCTGCCTTTCCTGTTGGAAGGTGTTGGAGGCGATCCTTCCATGAACCTTCCTGACCGTATCCATCCTAATCCAGCTGGTCACCAAAAAATTTCCAACACCGTTTTCGAAGCACTCGTTCAGCACTTACCTTCAAAAATTCAATGACCCGAATCGCATCCATCCAAAAAATCAGTAAAACCTATAAACAAGGGGGTAAAAGAATTGAAGTCCTAAATCACCTCAGCATGGAGGTCGAAAAAGGTGAAACCTTGGCCATACTTGGGCAAAGCGGGAGTGGTAAATCGACCTTTCTTTCCCTTCTTGCCGGACTCGACCACCCGGACTTTGGCAGCATTTGCATTAATGGTCAAAATTTAGCCAATATGAAGCAGGAAGAACTTGCTCGTTTCCGTTCTGAAAACCTTGGCATCGTCTTTCAACAGTATCATCTCATGAGCAACCTGACCGCCTTGGAAAATGTTGCCCTCCCCCTGGAATTACAACATCAGAAAGAAGTCGATGCTCGGGCAAGAAAAGCTCTCGAATGGGTAGATCTATCGCCTAGATTGTCACATTTGCCTTCCGAGCTTTCGGGCGGAGAATGCCAACGGGTTGCCCTTGCCCGTGCCATGGTCACAAAACCCAGCTTAATTTTAGCCGATGAGCCATCAGGCAACCTAGATGGCAAAACTGGAAAGGAAGTAATGGAATTACTTTTTAAACTCTGCAAAGAAAACGAACAGACCCTAATTTTGGTCACCCATAATCATGAGCTATCCCAACTCTGCGACCGCTCACTTTTCTTGCGTGACGGAAAGCTGCTAAACTCCCCTTAATGAGCTTCGCGTTCAAACATGCTTGGCGGGAAATCCGCAACAATAGAGCTTTTTGCGTTTTCTACCTGGTCAATCTGTCATTAGGGTTATTCGGATTTATTACTGTGGATTCCTTCAAGCGTTCAGTCAATGAACAGGTTTCCATGGAATCAAAAAAACTCCTTGGAGCAGACCTTGCCATACGTGCTCGCAGGGAATTTACCAGTTCCGAGCTTAATCAAGCGAAAAATCTCCTTCCACCCGAAACCAAATCTGTACAAGCGGTTGATTTTTTCTCAATGGTTGCGGGTCCCACTGGTCGAAGTCGGTTAGTAAAGGTGGTGGCCATGGCTCCCGGGTTTCCCTTCCATGGTCATTTTAAATTAAACCTTAAAGGGCAAGTGGAAGAATTTAACGATCTTCTGCTCCACCAAAAACCGATTGCATGGATTTATCCCGAGCTTCGGACCCAGCTAGAACTGGATCTCGGTGACCAAATTACCCTGGGGAAAACCACTTTCCGAATAACCGATATTGTCAAAGATGATGCTGGACTTCAGTTCCAGCCGGCAGAATTCGCACCCAAGATCTATATCAGTCATAATTTTCTCAAAGAAACAGAATTGTTAAAGGATGGAAATACTGCATTCCGCAACCGGTTATACCTCTTGCCGGATGGAACCGACCCTCAATCTCTGGGAGAGGAAATTTCCAAGTCTTACATAGCTCCTGATATTCGTGTCTATTCCCACCAGAGAGCTGGCCATCGAGCGGGCAGACTCCTGAGGTACCTATCGGATTTCCTTGCACTCGTTTCTTTGGTTGCATTGTTTCTTGCCTGCCTCGGCAGTGGTTATCTCTTCCACGGTTTTTTAACCCGTAAAGTTAAAGACCTCGCCATTCTAATTAGCCTTGGTGCATCACCAAAGCTTGCTTTGTTCACTTATGTTCTGCAAATATCCATCCTCGGTGCTCTTGCAGTCCTCCCCCCTGTTCTGCTTTGCTTCATCGCTCTGCCCCTCACAGCAACTTTGCTTCAAGAATTCCTTCCTTTCCAGGTTGATGCGGGGCTGACCTTTCAAAGTATTATTCTTACTTTTATCGTGGCAGTACTTTCGGGTTACCTTCTTGCCCTTCCCACTCTTCGCAAGTTCCGTCGGCTGAAACCTTCCGAACTGTTTAGGGAATCGATGCACCCTGAAAGGACCTCCACTTTCAAATCCCTTGCCTGGCTTATTCCTGGACTTCTTCTTTTCTGGCTACTTTGCATAACCCAAGCCGATTCATGGAAACTGGGTAATTTATTTTTTCTTACCTTTGCAGCCAGTGGCCTTATCGTATTCGCCCTTGGCTCATTTGGCTTGTCTGGTATCGACCGACTCTTTCGAAATTCGTCCCTGCCGATTCGACTGGCCAGTCGATCGCTTTCTCGAAACCGAAATAGTTCAATCACAAGCCTTCTCGCACTCGGACTAGGAGTTCTCCTGCTTAATCTCATCCCTCAGTTTCAGTACAGCTTGGAATCCGAAATTAACTTAAAAGATCCTGAAAGCAAACTACCTCAGCTTTTTCTCTTTGACATCCAGGAGGAGCATGTTGAGTCCCTCACCCAAACCCTCGAACTTCAAGGTCGACCTCTTCAAAACATTACTCCATGGATCCGTGGACGGTTAATCTCTGTCAAAGAAGTACCCTTTGAATCCCTGTCAAGATTGGACCGGGAATTTGATAACCCAGACGATCAAAGAAGAAACGCATTCCGTAATCGCAGTTTTAATTTAAGTTATCGGGGTGAATTACGGGAGAGTGAAGAGATCATAAGGGGGCGTATGGTGGGCTCGTCCTATGACGCCAACGGAAGCGAACCCGCTGAAATTTCTGTCGAACAAAAATATGCTGAATCTCTAGGTATTGATTTGGGTGATCATATAACCATCGAAGTCAGTGGGGTTCAGGTGAAGGCGGAGGTAGTCAATATTCGCCGAGTGCGCTGGACCAGTTTCCAGCCAAATTTCTTCGTCCAAATGCAACCCGGAGTTCTCGAACAAGCTCCAAAGACTTTCATTGGTACCATCGAACAACTATCGGCGGAAGAAAAGCAGGTGATTCAAGACTTATTGGTTCAGGAATTCCCAACAATCTCAATACTAGATGTCGAACGCACTGGCAGGAAAATTCTAGATGTTGTAAAACAAATGACCTGGGCATTGCAAGTTATGGCCATTCTTTCAATCCTCGTGGGCTTGATTATTCTACACACCATATCAAGAGAAAAAGCTCGCCAGCAAAGACAGGAAATTAATCTACAAAAGATTTTGGGTGCTTCATTTTCTGATCTTCGAAACTTGGTTCGCTTGGAATTTGGTGCTCTTGGCTTTTTCTCTTCAGTGTTAGGAGTTTTTCTCAGTTCTGTAGCAAGTTACATACTCTCTCAATTTATTTTCGACAAAGTCTGGAGCTTTTACTGGCAACTTCCGGTAATCATGATTGTTACCGTAACTTTGCTTTCTTGTATTACCGCTGAATTTTCCACTCGAAAGGTTCTTAAGGAAAAACCTGCGGAACTTTTCAGGCAGGATTAATTTCCAACCGGAGTAATAAAATTTCCCAGTAAATCTTCTATTTTTTTAATCTGGAAAGAAACTTTTCTTGTATGGCTTTTATTATGCAAATGAAAATGTAGCATGTTCAAATAACCGGTGTTGATTGCCCATATCCTTTTAATTCTTTTCGCCAAGCAATATTTTTATCATCTGACCAATTAAGGGGTAGAAGAGTTTCTTTGGTAAGGCTATTCCCATCTCCCCGAAAACCCCGCCATTGGTTAGTTTTAAATTCATTCCTACTGTTTTTTTTAGCGATTCAGTCCCTTTGATTTCAGTATCAAAATTCAAGACCTCAATTCCATTTAAATGTCCATCCCAACTTGCACCTCCGATAAAAAGAACTTTAGCTCGATTGAGAGGAATTAATCTGTGAAAAAATCTCTTCTCCTTTACCTTCGCTCTTGTGATTACCCAAGTTGAATTTGATTCATTAAATAGTCTTGGCTGGTAGCTGAAGGGACTCACCAATAGTTTTCCGCCAATTTCGGTTGAGGCGCTTCCAAATGCTTTAATTCTATTGGTGCCAGGAAATTCGCTTACCTCTTCCCAATTCATTGATTTTAAACCAAGTCTATGCACAGCATTTGAAGTGCCTTCGTCATTCAAACCACCTACCACATACAAATAATCTTCTACAACTGCGGCAGAATTTGCCCGGATCGACCATTCTGTCTCAGGCAACTTTCTCCATTTTAGTGGTTTTTCGCTAATTTCAGCAACTAATCCATGATTATACCAGTTCACCCCTCTCCCGTCTTTCATATGCCAGCCTCCGACCACATATAATTTTCCATTATGAGCAACCATTTCATGGGATGATCTAGGCTCAGGTAATGGCGTTGATTTTCGCCACTTTTTAGCATTTATATCGTAGAAAGATACTGAGGAGAGAGAACTGAGATTTGATTCCTCCTCGTCCTCATTTGTTGCTTGAGAACCTCCGGAAATATAGATCCTACCATTATGAGCAGCCATGCCAAAACCTTGTAATGGTTGGTCAAAAGGAAGTGATTCCCAATTTTTAACTTTTTTCAAGTCAAGCCTAACAAAACTTTTGGAATGCGTCTCCTTAGAATAAACATGGGCTTCACCAGTGTGCCCCCCATAGACATATAAAAAATCACCATCCTTGCAGGCACCAAAACTAGTAATGGGTTCTGGCAAAACGAGTTTCTCAAAATAATCATCTCGAATTTTAACTGCAGACAGTTCATTCGAAATAACTTGTGCCAGAGTGAACATAAAAAGAAATAAAGGAATAATAATAATTAATTTCATCTTGTAAGAGATAGAGTAATTAAGAGGTTGCTGTTTGGCTAATGAATGTATTTGGAGCTGAGCAGGGTATTTTCTATCTACAGATTCTAAGCTATGTCCCTCGCCTCTCATCTCAGTTGACCATAGAAAATATTTCTCGTCAGTAAAATTATGCAATCCACTATTTAACTCCCAATTTTTTCGATCTTCCGCCAAGTTGTAAGAGCAAAAACAAGAGAATTTTCGATTGGAAAAGTTTCCCCATACACTGATCTATCTCTGGATCTCATCTGTGCGAACTGCCTTTATTCCGAATAAATGGAATTGATTCCATCTAGAAAAATCTATGATGTTCCGCCTTTACTAACCTGTTCTGACTTAGAGTTTCGTTCGAACGCATAGATATGCAAAAATGAATCTGTGCCTTTGTATTTTCAAATTAAACTCAGGTTTTAAAAGAATCCTAATAATTTTAGAGAATCCTCAGGAGATACGATTAATTTATCAGGGTCTATTCTCTAACATTGCCAATATCTACTTATTTACTGAAAATGAGAGAATTCACCACAAGATGGCAAAAAATCTCCAACAAAAGAAACAATTCTATTCCGTAAGCGGAAGGCTCCGCAATTATCTTAGTCAGTATAAACGGGAACTTTCACTACCTGTTCAGTACGAAAATCTCTTACAAAGTGTAGATTCTTATCCGCTCATGGACGATCAAAATGAGGACACTCTTTGGCAGACCATGGTTTATGATCAACACTACGGAAAAGAGATTTTTGAAGGTCTGAAGGAAATCTATGTTTTGCTGCGCTCGGGGGGAGATCTTAAAATTCTCGACAACCTGTACATCGATCGCGTCGACTATTGCACCTTTGGTAACACTAAGCCCTTTCGTATACGCATCGTAAACCAATACAACGACAACCACGATTACTTTTATGTCAAAAAAGCAGATGCTTCCCGAATATACGGACTTGAACTCGAACAACTTCTGTCTCCCAACGAAATCAATTTCTTTGTCGATCGGGACTCCCTTGTGGAAGAACACATCATTGGGGTGCCGGGAGATGACTTCATCGATAACTACCTCGAACGCGATGATCTTAATGAAGTCCGATTAGCTAAGGAATTTATTAAATTTAACGAACGATGCTTTGTCCGGTTACTCGGAGACATGCGTGCTTACAATTATGTTGTGGAAATGACTCCTGATTTTGAACAAAACCAGTACCGCGTTCGGGCAATCGATTTTGATCAACAATCTTACGAAGGCAGAAAATCTTTTTATCTCCCACAATTCTTCAAGAATAACCTACCTGTCGTCAACCTCTGTAGTCGCCTGATCAACCTTGAGACAAGTCATCAGTATCAGCGTGAAGAAAGGACTCTCATTAAACGAAGGTTTAATGTCGCACCCACCCGAA
>NHDJ01000006.1 GCA_002167265.1 Verrucomicrobia bacterium TMED56
CTGCAATCGAACATCAAACTCCCTAAAGACGTTTGTGATGGTGGCATCAAGTTGTGCGGCGGAGGTAGTTGGGTATACAATTTTACCGACAACTAAGCTATCATTTGAACCGTCAAGTTTGTTACTCAAAAAATTGGCTTCGCTTGACTGACCCGGATTAAAATCCCACTGCACTCCCAATTCATCCAGTGCCTGTGAAGAAATCTCCAAAACCATAGCCTCGATCATGATTTTACGGGCCGGCAAATCTATCTGCTCTCGAATAATTCTTCTAACCCGGCCAGTTTTCTGTGGCTCCTCTGGGTCGTAAAAAAGTAAAATTTCGTTGATTGGATCCGTTTCGGTCTTAGGAAATACTTTGGTGTGATCGGGAATTGTTTCATGATACTTAGTTTCCGGCATTGAGACGACTACTGGAAGTTTGGCCTTGTTCACAGCCTGATTGGAATTACCAATCTCGACTCCATACAATTTAAGTAATTCAATGCATCGGGCGGGATCAACATAACTCAAACGAATTCTCTCAGAAACAATTTCCATATTCTCGGTATTTTCATCAGCTACCAATGAAGTTATACTAAGTAAAAAAACTATATTCAGTAATTTAGACCAGTGGTTTTCCTTTAAATATTTGATCTTCATTTTCTTTTCATTTCTTAGGAGTTGTTGCTGTTGGAAAAAGGTCTGTGAAAAATGTCTGAATCGCCGAACCAACGGTTTTTTTCTTATCGGATTTCTTTGAATCTTCATGCTTTGTACGCCTTTTCAACTTATACCGACTTTGAATAGCTTTAAGACTGGAAACACCCGTTTCGGTATTCAGTTTACTAAGAAATAAGCCGTTTCGATTGGCTAGTTCCAATACTTTTTTTGCTGAAATTTCAATTACCTGACAATCGGTGACTGCAACTACTGTTGAAGCGCGCAGATTGGGTCCAAGTACACATTCCTCTCCAAAATGTTGTCCCGGTTCAATAGATTCAACGTCGTCAATATCTTTTGATCCATCTAAACTTGCATTTGATTTCAAAAGTCCTTCTATCAGGATAAACAAGGATTCCCCCTCATTTTCCTGCCGATAAAGTTTTTCACCTGCAAATATTTCCCTGGATGTAAAATACCCTTCTAGGTGGTTGATTTCATCTTCCGGCAAGGTACTAAAAAGAGAATTTGAGCGAATTATTGAGTTATAATCCGGACCATTATCCTTTCTTTTTGGCTGGGGCAGTGAATCCCGCTCCATGTATACAATTTCTTTTTCAATTGCTGGCTTTATACCCACTTTCAAGAGATGTTCTATGACTCTTCGATTTACCAAATGTTTCGATTCTTTTGGCGAAACTCCAGTGGGTAAAATGAAAAAACGTACTTCATACTTTTGACCGTAACTAAGAGCTGCATCCAATCGGACTTCGGGTTCGGGGTTATTAAGAATACGGGTACCGTCAATCATTGACTTAACTGCAGCCAGAAGTAAGCGAATTGCTCGGTTTGGTGGAACCTCGTAATCGAGCACAAATTCCAGATCAATTCTAAAGTATGGTTTTGGTTTCATGTAGTTGGTTAGAATCGCCTCTCCCATTTTGCTGTTTGGCACAACTATCATGTTTTTTTCAGTATTTTTCAGACGAGTGGTTCTCCAGTTAATCTCAATCACCTGACCGACTATGTGCGTTTCTCTTCTGTTTTGATGAATCCTAACCCAATCACCTATTCTAAAAGGCTGCTCCACATGCATTGAAAGTCCAATAAAGACATCCAGAATGACATTTCTTAAGGCAACTCCAAGGATGATTCCAAAAACACCTGAGGTTGCCCAAATTCCTGTAATAGACTGGTTGAAAACCGTTGCTAATACACCCATGAATGCAATCCCAAACATCAGAATGCCAGTAAAATCCTTGGGTAGTCTAGGAACCGGGCGACCGGAGATTCCAGCGATTAAGCCATCCCAGACAAAAACGGTAATAAAACGCTGAGCTAAGAGTGCCCCAGACACCCAAACACCGATTTGGGAACCATACTCAAAGATTACTCTTCCCACCCCCGAAAAATTCCTCAGAAAACGGCTATACAATTCATCTTTCCCTAACAAAAGAAACATAAAGATTCCAAAAACAAATAACGGGAACCAAATCCTTAGAATTAAAGATCCAATTTTGCCTTCTTTTGTATTTATCCCGTCCATATTTTCTCGCTAACTTCCCTTATCTTTGCTCACTCCGGAAAAGTGCTTGGCGTCGTATTCCTTCATAATTCGTGCCATCATTGCGAATTTTGGAATAGGAATTTTTTCACCATCGTGGCCAATCACTTCAAGAATCGCTCCCAAGCTTTGATTAACAAACTGGTTGAAATTGTAACTTTCCCCCAAATCAGCACAAACTTCCTTAATTTCATCAAAAGTTTTTTCGGGTACTCGGATCGTTACTGTCTTACCTTTCGGCATAGATGGTACTAATGCAAAAATTGCAAACTATTGCAATTAATTTAATCTAATTTTTAGATTTTAAATTTTTTGTATTTTATTAATTGCATTGCAATCTATATTTTTTTTTAATTTTTTGGGTAAATTCATGCTTGTTAGGACATTTAATATTAATAGTATTAATTTATTTCAATAATGCCTATGAAAACAAAATCTTGCCTTGAGTTGCCCAAACATTTTTCCCGTCGCGAATTTATGCATGTCGGTCTTGTTGGTGGACTGGGTCTTACCCTAGCCGACTTCATGCGAATTAAAGCACACGGAGCCCAGAAATACTACGATACTGTTGAAGGACCAGCTAAAAGTGTCATCCATATTTATCTTCCAGGGGGGATGGCTCACCAAGAATCATTCGACCCCAAGCCATATGCCCCACTCGAGTACCGTGGGCCATTCAAAAGCATTAAAACGAGTATTCCGGGCGTTCATTTTAGTGAGAATTTTAAGGAAACCGCTAAAATTGCTGACAAGATTACTGTATGCCGATCGATGACACATGGTGAAGCTGCTCATGAGCGGGGCACTCACAATATGTTCACCGGATACAAGCCGAGTCCCGCTATCAAGTTTCCAAGTTTCGGCTCTGTCGTGTCTCATGAGTATGGCTCACGCAAAAATCTTCCTCCGTATGTCTGCGTACCAAATGTACCCAACGAATTTGCCGGCAGTGGTTATTTGAGCTCTTCATATGGTCCTTTCGGTTTAGGTTCAGATCCTGCACAAGGGGGATTTAAGGTTCGTGATCTGGCTTTACCCAAGGAAATCAATAACGACCGTTTTTCCAAACGCCGAAGTTTGTTAAATACAGTCGATGATCATTTCCGCCAAATTGAAAAATCAGACGCATTGGGTGCAATGGATAAATTTTACAATGACGCCTATTCTTTGATCAGTTCCAAGGAAGCACGAGAAGCCTTTGACATGACCAAAGAGTCGGAAAAAGTGAAGGACAGATACGGCAAAAATCAGGCCGGACAAAGAATGTTGCTTGCCCGTCGTCTTGTTGAATCAGGCGTTCGTTTTGTTTCCCTGACATACGGCGGTTGGGACATGCACCAAAACATTGAAGCAGGATTTAATAAGCAAGGTCCTGAGCTTGATAAAGCATACGCCACCCTTATCAGTGATTTAGACGAACGGGGACTTTTAGACAGCACCCTGGTCATGTTGTCTTCCGAATTTGGACGCACCCCTAAGATAAACAAAGATAGTGGTCGTGATCACTATCCCCGCGTTTTCAGTGTCGCTCTCGCAGGAGGTGGAATTACCCGTGGTCAAGTTTATGGTTCTTCGGATGCTTTTGCAACAGCTCCTGAAGAAGATCCCCTTTCCGTAGAAGATCTTGCTACAACCGTGTATGATCGCATTGGTATCGTAGCTGACAAGGAACTGATGGCACCGGGTGACCGACCCATGGAAATTGTAGACGGCGGCAAGGTCATCAAAGAAATTTGCGTTTAATTAGAGTTCATTTCTGTTTATCTTCTCAAAAGACTAAAGCTTTTGAGTAAAATCATATAATTTCTTCGGACATGATAAATAAAATTCTCGTTTCTCTATGTTTAGTCACTTCATTTCTTGGAGCTACTGAACCGGTGATATCTTCACTTCTCCCCCGAGGAGGACAGCTCGGCTCTAAGCAAGAAATTGTCATTACTGGACAGCGACTAGCCGATACTGAAGAAATTTTCTTTTACGAGACAGGCATTACAGCTGCCGAGATTATCAATAATAAAGGTAAAAAACTGACGGCCAAGTTCACGATTTCAAAGGATGCTAAAATTGGTCAGCATGAACTTCGTATACGCACCAAAAAAGGGATTAGTAAGCTTTTCACTTTCTGGGTAAGCCCCTTTCCTAATATAGATGAAATCGAACCGAATTCCTCTTTTAAAGAGGCCCAAAAAATTCCAATGAATGTCACGGTTAATGGAGTGGCAGAAAATGAAGATGTAGATTACTTTGAAATCAACGCAACTCAGGGAGAAAGATTAAGTGCTGAGGTTGAAGCAATTCGTTTATCTGGACCGCTTTTCGATCCATACATTGCCATACTTGACGAGAATCGTTTCGAAATTGCCACATCTGATGATTCCGAGCTCTTACTTCAAGACTCAACCACAAGTGTAATCGTGCCGAAAACAGGGAAATATTATGTGGAAATCAGAGAATCCTCTTACCGCGGGGGGGGTTCTTATCGCTACCGTCTCCATGTTGGTTCTTTCCCTCGTCCATTGGTGGTCTCACCTTCAGGTGGCGAAGCCGGCAAATCTATTGAATTTACCTTTCTTGGAGATCCCAAAGGACCTTTTAAGAAAACCATACAATTACCGGAAAATGGAAGTAAAATTCTCGCCTATCATCATGAGGAAAAGGGCCTTCGGTCCCCCAGCCCTAATAACATACGTATATCAGAATTTCCATCTGTCAAAGAAGTTGAGCCGAATAATTCTTTCACTGTTGCAACCAAGACAGAATTATCCATTCCGCTCGCATTTGATGGAATCATTGATAAGGACGGTGACATTGATTGCTTTCGCTTTTATGCCAAGAAAGGAGACCGTTACTATATAAAAGCCCATGCCCGTTCAGTTGCTTCTCCACTCGACCCAGTACTCAATCTTTACTACGGAGATGGTAAATCGATCAGGAGTAACGACGATGCCAATAATGGACCGGACAGCCTTATTACCCAAACTTTTCCTAAAGACGGGGATTATATTCTTCGTATCACTGACCACTTGGGAAGAGGTAGTCCAATGCATACATACAGAATAGAAACTGAAAAGCTTGAAGCAGAAATTACGGCTTCGATCCCCATGTTCAGTAATCGTGACTCTCAGTCAAGGCAGATGATTCCCGTTCCCAGAGGCAACATGGCAGCAACCAGTTTTACTATCTCCCGCAAGAATTTTTCCGGTGACTTGGAATTTATCGCTAAGAATCTCCCTCACGGTGTAAAAATGACTGCCCCTAAAGCCCCATCCAATTTCACCTCAATCCCAATTTTGTTCACGGCAACACCCGATGCTCCCCTGCAAGAAACCCTTACACAGATTGATCTTATTCATCGTAATACCGATAAAAATACTACTATCACAGGGCATTATAAACACCGTGTTGACTTAGTATACGGTCCTCCAAACAACCGAACCTATTATGAAGGCGTTTACAATGTATTACCAGTTGCTGTTGTTGAACCTGTCCCATTCCGTGTAAAATTACACACTCCATCCACTCCTATTGTCCGCGGTGGATCGCTAAATCTAAAAGTTGAAATTATTCGAGATGCGAATTTCACTAAAGATGTCGTCGTTAAAATCCTCACAAAACCGTCCGGTATAGGAGCAAAAAGTAATGTGAAAATTTCATCCAAAGATAGCATTGGTTATTACCCTTTAACTGCAAATGGAGGCACGCCAATTGGAGAGTGGGAAATTGGCGTACAAGCTGAGGCTCCTGCGGATGATGGTGGCAACATGCTAGCCGCTTCGAATTTTATCAAATTAAAAGTAGAAGAACCCTACTTATCAGTAAAAATTAATATGGCCGCAGTCGAGCGGGGTAAAAATGGCGAGATGATTTGCGACCTTGATATAACTCGACCATTTGAAGGGCTTGCTAAAGCTGATCTTAAAGGATTGCCACCTTTTGCCGTTACCGAACAGGTTGAATTCGATGCCAACTCATCCCAAATCAGTTTTCCAATAAACACTGAGGACAAGGCCCGTGCCGGGCTAACAAAGAATTTATTTTGTTTTGTAAAAGTCCCTTTTTCTGGAAATTTAATCACCCACTCGGTTGGTCAAGGTGGTCAAATCCGTTTGGATAATCCACCTCCCAAACCAAAAGTTGCCAGCACCAAACCCAAGCCCTCAGCCCCCAAACCCGTTGTAAAAAAAGTCAAACCTCTTA
The DNA here is from genome assembly GCA_002167265.1 of Verrucomicrobia bacterium TMED56. GTDB lineage: Bacteria > Verrucomicrobiota > Verrucomicrobiia > Opitutales > Seribacteraceae > Seribacter. The sequence goes on from NHDJ01000006.1 coordinate 6,404, forward strand.
GCAGGCTCGAGCAACTAAGGCTTGCTGCTCAAGGCGGCACCAATTAAATCTCAAATGAAAATTGCTTTTCTTTTTCTCTTCTCCCTTTCTATAATTTGGGCAAATGAGGAACCAGCCATAGCCCTAGTCCCCACACCCCAACCTCCTGCTCTGGCAACTCCAAAACTTCCTATTGTAACCAAGCCCGTATTGATAGCTCCTGACTTTCATAGTGAAGTGCGTGCTGTCCTGGAAAGTACCTGTGTAAGTTGCCACGGGGCGGAATCTCAAAAAGGAGGACTACGTCTTGATACATTGGCTTACGCAAAAGCAGGAGGCGATTCTGGACCAGCACTCGTACCTGGTAACAAGATTGAAAGTATCCTTTTGGAAAGAATTCATCTACCTGCTGACGACGAAGAGATCATGCCCCCAAAGAACGGTCCATTATCTGCCCGGCAGAAAGATATCCTCGATCGCTGGATTCAAACTGGGGCACATTGGCCCAACGGAGTACAACTTAAGGAAATTTCCGAGCGGGAACTTGTTTTGCGACGAAAATCAAAAAACAAGCAATTTGTCTCTCTTTCCGCTTTTCCACCTGAAATAACTCTTAAAACTCAGGAAGATTTTAACTCAATCGTTTTGGTTGCCACCTATTCCGATGATGTCTCCCGTGATGTTACTTATGAATCTGCCATGTGGTTGGAAAATTCTTCCGTTGCAGATTTTAAGGATCGTATTTTGTACCCCATAAAAGATGGTGAAACCAATTTAATTGCAGAATTTCAGGGAAAAAGAGTCGAGGTTCCCGTAAAAGTCACTGAACCTACCACCCCACGCCCCGTTAGTTTTAAACTCGATGTCATGCCTGTATTCATGAAAGCCGGATGCAACACAGGTTCATGCCATGGATCTGCCCGTGGACAAGATCGGTTTATGCTTTCACTATTTGGTTATGACCCTGAAGGTGACCATCACCGCATCACCCGAGAACAAGGTACCAGGCGTATTAACTTAGCCATACCCGAAGAAAGTATGCTGGTGGAAAAAGCAATTGGAGCAGTTCCGCATTCCGGAGGAAAACTATTTGCCAAAGATAGCCAGCATTGGAAAACTTTAGTCCATTGGCTGAGTGATGGAGCGAACAAGGATCCTGAAGATATTGCCAAACCCTCGAATATTGAACTTTTCCCACCTTCTGCCCTCTTGGAAGGAAACGGAGCAACCCAGCAAATGACTGTCCTTGCTCACTACTCTGATGGCACAACTCGTGATGTCACTCCGCTTACGGTGTTCCAGTCTAGCAACGATGTTTCTGCAGCAATCGATGATAAAGGCTTAGTGACGGCAGGCTCTCGCGGCGAAGCATTCGTGATGGCTAGATTTAACATCTTCACCGTGGGGGTTCCAATGGTGGTTATTCCAGAAGATTTGGAGTATAATCGACCTAAACTTCCTGAAAATAATTATGTGGATACCCTTGTTCACAACAAACTCCACAAGTTGAGAATGAAACCTTCTGAGCTCTGCAGTGATGAAGTATTCGTAAGGAGATTATATCTTGATATTACCGGACTTCTTCCCACAGCTGAAGAGACGGCTGCTTTTCTTTCCGACCCTTCTGAAGAGAAGAGAGCTAAACTCATTGATCAACTGCTTGAAAAGAAAGAATTTACTGAACTCTGGGTAATGAAATTTGCTGAACTTCTACAAATTCAAACCGATGACAATCAGGGCATGAGTTACAAAGCCACTCTCCTTTATTTCAATTGGCTAAAGGACCGGATAGCCAATAATGTGCCCATGGATAAGATTGTTAAGGAACTCCTCACATCCAAAGGCGGAACTTTCACAAATCCGGCAACCAATTACTATCAAGTTGAAAGGGATAATTTAAAAATCACTGAAAATGTAGCACAGGTATTTATGGGCATGCGTTTACAGTGTGCCCAATGCCATAACCACCCCTTTGACCGATGGACACAGGATGAATACTATTCCTTTGCCTCTTTCTTTAGCCAAGTGGGACGTAAACGGGCGGCCGATCCACGTGAAAATGTAATTTACAACAGAAAAAGTGGAGAAATTAATCATCCCGTTCATCAGAAACCAATGCCTCCAAAATTCCTTGGTGATGATACGCCCGAAATTGCCCGCGGTGCTGATCGCCGTGAAGTCTTAGCCGAATGGTTAGCTTCCCCGCAAAATCCATTTTTTGCCAGAAACCTTGCCAACTTGGTCTGGGCACACTTTTTTGGCCAAGGTATTATCGAACCTGTCGATGATGTTCGTGTATCCAATCCTCCATCCAACCCTGAACTACTCGATCAATTATCGGCTAAATTCACCGAATACAA
>NHDJ01000007.1 GCA_002167265.1 Verrucomicrobia bacterium TMED56
ATCCAGACTTCTCCAACCAGTACATTTTCCACTTTGATCAGATTGTTTCCCTTTACGGTGAGGGTGGAAGGGGAGGCATTCGCTTGCAGCTTGCCGAGTTTGACCATCCATTCCCCGTTTTTACCGGCAGTGGTTTCCTTTTTTTGTCCGGCAAAGGAGACGGTTACTTTTTCACCCGCGTCTCCCCAGCCCCAGATGGGCACCTGCAGGTCACGCTGGAGGACCATATTGGAGTTGATGACCGCCGGTAGGCGGACGGCGTGGGCCGTATATACGGCGGCAAAAAAGAGGATGAATGAGCTTAAGATTCGCATAGGAATGGGGGCTGGGTTCAAGTTAAGAAAAGAAAACACAACAAAACTGATTGAAAATCTTTTGATCAATCTAAAAAATCGGGATTTGGAAAGAAAGTCAGCGGACCAAACTAGGACTTTTTCTTCGGCTCGATTTTGATTTGCAGGGGATCCGGAGGGGTTCCTCCGTGTAAGCGGTTCAGGGTGTAGGCAATATAACCGTTGGACAGAGGAGTTCCCTTTGGTGTCTTTAAATTCTGAATGTTCACCTCATGAATGTGCCAGGGTTGGAGCTCGGATAGGGAAATTTCCACAATTTTACCATCCCCGGAGATTTCAATCTCTGAAATCTCCACCTCCATTTCATCCGACCGGGGTGAACCATACGCTTGGCGGTATTCAAAGAAGTATCTTTTAAAGGGCCAGTTTTCTTTTTGTAATGCGGATTTTTTATCCACCGGTTGAGTGAAGGTAAATGTGAACCCTTTTTTGGAAAGTTCCATATTTCGAATTTCAAAAGGAATTTTTCCGTTCCATGAAACCCGTTGAATCCCTTGTCCGCCGGCCCAGGTATGTTTGGTCTGCCCAACAAATAAGCTGCCGTCCGGTGCCCAGTCCATCCGGTTGCACCCCCGGCCAAGTGGAGAGCCGTCGATAAAGGGGATGCAGGCTCCCTGCAATTCTCCCCCCACTTCCTCCAGCATAACCCGCATGATACGGGGTTGATTCATCTCTCCGACCAGCAGCTGTCCGGTGAAGGGGCCAAGGTTGGCTTTCTCCGGGATGGCGAGCACCTGGGTGGGGGAGTTGGACATGGAACCGTGGGGAAAGACGACGCATGCCCGTGTGCGAAGCCTGGCTAGTTTTTCGACAGGGAGATCCATGGGGGTCCCTTCAAATCCTTGTTTCCAGACCAGACTGGCAGCATGTCCATAGAAGTGATCTTTTTGCACATGAAAAAGCTTGCTGGACCCTACCCAGTCACCCTGGTTGTCGGTGACAAAAAGATTTCCCCTCAGATCAAACCCCAGTCCATTGGGTGTCCTGTGCCCAAAACTGAAGGGGGTGGTTTTTCCGTCTTTAGTCAATTTCATGACACATCCACGATAGGGAGCGGAGGAGTGCATCCTCCCCGGTCGTCCCCTCTCATTGAAAGTTCCCCGGGTAATGGTGCGGACACCATCGCCTGCGGATCCGGTGCCGAGGGCAAAAAAATAGTTTCCATGGGCGTCGAGTACGGGGGTAAAGTTAAATTCGTGGTAGTTTCCTGACATCCCAAAATCATCGGTGACCACTTCGAAATCATCTGCTTTGCCATCATCGTCAAGATCGCGGACCCGGGTGAGCTCCGGACGTTGCGTGACAATGAGCTCGGAATTGGAAAGGGCAAGCACACCGAGCGGGTTGTGTAAACCTTCCGCAAAAAGTTCCCAGGATTTCTTTTTTAGGTCGCGGAAAAAGATTTCTCCACTGGGCAGACAGACCACGAGTTTTCCGTTTGGGAGGAAAGTAAGGCCGTCGATTTGAATATTTTTGAATTTGGTGGGTGGGGGCGGAATATCGAGGACTGTGTACTGCGGAGAGGTCGCAGAAAAGGCGGAAAGGGTGAAGGTTATGGAAAATAAAATGGATTTCATCAGTTTGCCTCCTCCACGGGACGGATCAGAACGGTGAAGTCAGCAGATTCTTTTGCGGAAAGCAGGAGTATACCATCGGGGCTGAGTTTTCCACGGTCACTGGAGACGGAGGCCAGAACTGTGGGGGTCAGCCGCAGGGTGGTCTCAACAGGTGGAGAAACCGTGAAAGTTCTGCGAATGCCTGTCCTGTCCGCATTCGGACGAATTAGCTCGGTGATGGTATGCTTGCCCAGAGAGTATCTGAAATTGGGGAATCCTTCCACCAAACGGTAGCCCAGATAGGATGGAGCATCCTTAATTTCACCGATTAAAATCGGAAAATTTTTGGCCTGGGAAGTGTCGTACAGGGGTTGCCGGTTGTTGGTCCTGGATAGTTCATCAAATGATACATAGGAGAGCTGGGTGGTGCGGGCGCGGTAGTAGGGCGTGCCATTGAACTCAGCGACGGGTTTTCCGTTGCTGGACCAGTGATTTTGATTGGAGCGGATGAAGCCACCTTTTGTCCAGGCATATCGGAGCCGGCATTCACCGGCATCCCAGCAGTAGTAATGGTTTCCGGGGAGGGCGACCGCAAAGGCGGCAGGGGAGGCACCCGGCATAAAAGTGCGGTAGACGATGGGTTCAGTGATCTCAGAAATCATATCGTCATAAGTGGGTGTGAAAGTACCGTTTGAACGGCTGTATTTCTTATCAAATGGAAACCGCTTGAGCAGGGTTTTTGGGGTGAATACATCCTGGGGTAATTCCCGGCGGGCTTGGGCAACATCTTCCAGGTCGATGAGGGCTTCCTTGTTTCCCCATGCATTGTTCACATAACTGAGGATGTGGGCGAGTTTTTCATCGTCGAACAATAACTGCGGGGGCATTGCGGAATAGTAATTTCTACCGTTTACTTTGATGGGTCCGGCAAGTCCGCGCAGAGAAATGGCGATGGAACGGGCGGATCCTCCCTTGAGCCAGTCACTTCCAGCGAGAGGAGGGACGGATCCTTTCTGACCCTTCCCGTCCGCCATGTGGCAGGCCACACAGGAACCGGCACTGTTGTAAAGTTCTTTGCCCTTGCGAATGATTTCTTCACGGGATTCAGCGTTCAGGATAAAGAACGGGTTTAATATCAAAGAAAAACAAGCAAAGAATTTAACAAAAGGCATAATCAAACAGGTTAATTTCACTTTGGATTACATCTGTAAAATTAATTCATACAAATCAAAAGCTAGATAAAACACAAAATTACAAAATCAATCCGTTTTGGATGCACTGTCCTTATCGCGGTCCAAATTTTCCTGAATCCATCGGGCTAGGGTACCACTTCCCGTTCCGTATCCTCCGGGGAGCGGCCTTAAATCCCGGGTTTGTCTCAGGGGCGGATCGCCCCAGTGCCCGGGATACGGTTTTCTTCCGCCCGGCTTGGAGAGTGGACCGGTTGGTTTGGCAGATGGTGTCTTTTGTTTTTTTCCATAGATCATTTGATAGACCTCTCGGGGAGTACGCTTTTGTCCGGTTGATTCATTAAACCATGGACTACCCCCAGTGAACATGATGCCGTCAGGTAATTTCTTTCCGTTTGCCACCCACTCATCAAATGTGGGCGGGGAAGCTTTGAGATGGGAATCCTTTTCGCTGCCGATGGCAATCGATGTTATATTAACGCCGGTTGCCGGGGCATCATCGGCAATACGGGTATCCCGGACAAAGCAGCTTAATAAAAGACCCTGTTCGTTTAACCGGAGGATTCCCTGGTGGAAGGGAGGAATGGGCTTGGCCAACCGTTCCTTTGCCTCTGCGTAAAGTTGGTCGAGGGTTACGGGGGGATGGGCTTGCTTGTCTGAGGAAGTTCCGATGAATTCTCCTCTTTCAGTCCAGCTGTTTTTATCAAGCGGTCTACCATCGGGGTGGGATGGGCCGATTGATTCAAATTTACGTTCAGTCACACGATGATTGGTTACGGTGATAGTCGTTGTATGACTAAACCCAGTCGAATTACCCGATTTTCTGGTGTAGGAGTAATTTCCCTGGTTTTGATCTCTTAATTCCAGCCAAAGTTGAAAACTTTTTTCAAACTGCTTTTTTTGTCCGCCCCATTTTTCCTGATTTTTTTGTCCGTTGGAAGGAGTTTGGGCATAGGACAGGGAAGAGGTAAGTGGTAATAAAATGAGAGCTAAAGAAGCGAAGGAACAGACGGCAATTTTCATGCTCTCAAGATAGAGAGTGCCCAAAGAGATGGGCAAGCGGATAAGCGAATGCTTTTGGGTAAATTATTAGACCTTGCGGTTGTTCAATAAAAGCCAAAGGTCTTAAAAGATGAAAATATTTCTGGTCCTTTTTTGTCTTTCTTTACCGTTTTTTTCTCAGGCTAACCAATCGCCCAACTATCTGATTATTCTGGCAGATGACTGTACCTACAATGATTTACCGCTTTATGGTGGAGAAAATGCCAAGACTCCAAACCTTGAACGTTTGGCAGGAGATGGACTGACTTTCAATCAGGCCTATGTCTCCTCTTCCATGTGTCAGCCCTGCCGGGCGGAGTTGTATTCGGGGCTATATCCAATGGGGAATGGATGCGCATGGAATCACTCAGGTTGTCGGCCGGGCATAACCGGGATGCCCCAGGTCCTCAAGCAACTGGGCTATCGCGTGGGACTGGCGGGGAAGACCCATATTCGACCGGCTGCAGTTTTTCCCTTCGAGAAAGTGGAGGGATTTGATCAGAACTGCGTGCGTAATCCGACCCTTCTTCATGATCTCGGCCCGGCCCGAAAGTTTATGGAACGGAAAAAAGATGAACCCTTCTGCCTGGTGATCGCATTAACTGAACCTCATGTTCCCTGGGTGATGGGGGATGCGTCCGAATACCCTCCCCATAAGCTCAAGCTTCCCCCAAATATTGCGGATACTCCGAGGACGAGGGAAGACTTTTCAAAATACCTGGCTGAGATTACTTACATGGACAGCCAGGTGGGAGAAATTATGGCTGCTTTAAAAGCGTCTGGGAAGGACAACCAAACTCTGGTTCTTTTTAGTTCAGAACAGGGTTCCCAGTTTCCCGGGTGTAAGTGGACAACCTGGAATACGGGCTTGCACACGGCTTTGATTGCCCGCTGGCCAGAGAAAATAAAGGCCGGGGAAAGAACAGATGCGTTGGTTCAGTATGCGGATATTTTGCCGACTCTTCTGGAGTTTGCAGGGGCGGAGGCAGAAGAGATGGATGGGGCGAGCTTTGCTTCAGTGCTCACAGGCAAACTGAATTCACACCGGGAGTATGTCTATGGTATGCACAATAATTTCCCCGAGGGGCCGCCCTATCCGACGCGGACCATTTCGGATGGTACGCATCGTCTCATTCTTAATCTTACTCCCGATGAACTTTTCATTGAAAAGCACCTCATGGGTCTAAAGGGGAATGCGGTGCTGAATAATCCGTACTGGGCCACCTGGGTCCGGGATTCCTGGCAAAAACCTGAGATTTATAATTTGGTGAAGCGGTACCAGAGTCGTCCACCGAACAGCTTCTACAACACGAAAAAAGATCCATATGAAATGAATGATCTTGCCGGTGACCCCAAATATAAAACCCGGATTAAGCAGATGAGGAAAGCACTGGAGACCTGGATGAAAACAGAGGGGGACCCCGGGATTTCATTGGATTCGCGGGAGGCACATCAGGCCGCCAAAGGCGGAAAGCATTTATTTTAATCAATAATTGAACAATGAAAAGTTTTCATGCATCTAATAGGGAAAGATTGGCAAAATAAAATAAAATATGAAAAATATCTTAGTCTCCTTTTCCGTGGTGTTCGGGCTTTTAGTAGCGGCCACTATTATTTCCAAGCCCTGGGTAACGATCCAGCATGCCGAACCGATCATGGTCAAGGGGTATGCGGAGCGGGAGGTGACCGCGGATCAGGGAAGCCTGACCGTGAAGATTTCAGAAAAGGGTGCTGATAATGGAGAGGCGTACAAAAACGCGGGAGATTCGATTAAGACTGTCCGTGAACTTGTAACCAAGGTGCTTGGAGAGGATGTGGAAATGGTCGAGCTGTCGTCGTCCCTGAGTGAGACCAAGAAATTAAATGAAAAAGGAAACCGTACCAACGAGGTTGAATATGTGACCGCCACCCGGAGTTTACGGGTGAATTCGCCGAATGTGAATGATTTGGAAAGCCTGTCCCGGAAATTATATGATTTAAATGGGAATGGTATAAGGCTGACCTTAAACGGGCCTGATTTTTTTGTTTCCCAACTGGACGAGGTAAAAATCGACCTGATGAAACGGGCCACCCAAAATGGGCGTGACCGGGCGGAGATCATGGCTAAAAGTTCGGGTGAAAAGCTGGGGTCTTTGGTTTCGGCCAGGCAGGGAGTGATTCAGATAACCAAGCCCAATTCGACCCGTACATCGAGTTATGGAATCTATGATACCGAGACGATTGAGAAAGTGGTCAAGCTCGTGGTCACCCTTGAGTTTAAGATAGGCAAGTAAGGATATTTGATTTCAGGCTCGCTTGATAAGCTCGGCTGGGGTTTGGATTTAAATTTGCCTTTGGGAGGAATTTTCCTCTCTTTATTTAGTTTTGCCAATCATGAAGAACTTTAAAATTCTTAATCTCGCCCTAGCTGCGTTTAATTTTTGCCTCTCCCATTTGCTCACCGGAGGGGATAAACCGCTCAACCTGCTTTTGATCACAGTGGATGACATGAGTTGTGATTCTGTGGGAGTCTATGGATGTAAACTCGAGGGCACGACTCCTACGATGGACCGCCTTGCTTCCCAGTCGCTCCGTTTCGAACATGCCCATGTGACGGTGGGAAACTGCAACCCTTGTCGGAATGTGATGTTTTCCGGGTTGATCTCTCACAACAACAAGGTGGAAGGATTTTACAAAGTTCCTGATCCCGGCTGGCCTCACATGGTTGATTTGCTCAAAGAGGAGGGATACTATGCGGGAATCCATGGGAAAGTCACTCACTCCAGTCCCTATCAACCTTATGCATGGGATGACGACCTGACCATTTCACCTGCTGGAAAAAAGGCTCACATTAAAGATGCAAAGGCGTATGGTGAATCCACAATTCGGGGGATTGAGACGGCCAAAAAGCAGGGGAAACCCTTCTTTTTGTCGATTAATATTTCGGACCCGCACAAACCTTTTTGGTCAGAGGTGCGGGGCGGGGGAGAAGATCCTTACATACCCAGCCGGATTTACAGTCCCGAAGAGGTACCGGTGCCCGGTTTTTTATTTGAAGATCCGGAGGTGCGGAAAGAACTTGCCCTGTACTACAGCAGCGTGCGCAGGGCGGATGATTGTCTGAATGAGGTCCTCAAAGCGTTGAAGAAAAGTGGAGAGTGGAACAACACCATGCTGATCTTTTTGTCCGATCACGGAATGCCCCTGCCTTTTGCCAAGACTCAACTTTATCATCACAGTACCCGTACTCCATTGATGGTTCGAATTCCCGGAGTGACCGGGAATGGAAAGGTTGAAAAACGACATATGGTATCCGTGGTCGATTTATTGCCAACGGTTATGGATGCCTTGCAAGTCAATCAGCCACCCCGTTTGGATGGGCGATCTTTTTACCCGGTTCTTAAGGGAGAAAAGCAGGAAAAAAGAAATTTTGTGATTAAGGAATACCATGAAAATGCCGGTCGATCCCGGGATCCGATGCGGGCTATTCAATCCAAGAAATATCTCTACCTGTTTAATCCCTGGTCCAACGGAGAGCGGGTTTTTGCGACCGCGACCAATGGCACCCGAACCTGTAAGAGAATGGTTGATCTTGCCAGGACGGACAAGCAGATCGCTGCGCGGTTGGACATTTACCGACACCGGGTACCCGCTGAGCTATATCAGGTGGATCAGGATCCCGACTGCCTTGTCAACCTGATCGACAGTCCTGAGCACCAAAAGGCACTGGGCCAATTACAGGGAAATTTAAAACAATGGATGGTGCGGTCAAAGGATCCCATTCTGGAATGCTTCCGAAAAAGAGAGGATGCAGAATTTGTTGAGGCATACATTCAAAAATTGGAAGCTGAAGCGGATGCCAGAAGAAAGTCGGAAAGATCCAAAAAGAAATCCTGAATAAAAAATAAACTCTTAGATATGCGAAACTTTAAACTTATTTTTAGTTTGTTCTTTGCTCTCTGCCAACTCGCGGAGGGTGATGATCATGCCAAACATCTTTTTATTCTCTCGGGGCAGTCGAATATGCAGGGCCATCGTCCGGATGAGGCTTTCACGCCGACAATCGAAAAAGCCTTAGGTAAAGAAAAGGTGATGGTCATTCAGGATGCGCTCGGGGGACAGCCCATCCATCGTTGGTGGAAGCAATGGAAGGATCCACAGGGTAAGAAAGCGGTGCAAACGGGTGATCTTTATGACCGTTTGATGGGAAAAGTGAGACCCGCGATTCAGGGAGAAAAACTTGCCAGCATCCATTTCGTTTGGATGCAGGGTGAACGGGATGCCAAAATGGGGTGGGGGAAGCTCTATGAAGAAGCCCTGCTCGGTCTCCATGGACAACTGGCCAAGGATTTGAAATGGAAGAAGAATGATCTGGGGTTTGTCATTGGGCGGCTCAGTGATTTTGATATGAGCAATAAACGCTACTCTCATTGGACGATGGTTCGGGATGTGCAGGAGCGTGTGGCGAATTCGAATAAGAATTTCTTCCTTGTGAATACGGACGATCTGAATGACGGGCTTAGTCGAAAAGGAAAAAAGATTAAGGACGATCTTCATTATTCAGCCGAAGGGTACAAAGAATTGGGCAGGCGTTTTGCGAAGGCTTGTCTTAAGGTTGCAAATCAAAAATAAGCACCATGAGACTTAAGCTAATTCTCTTTTCCCTTTTCCCTCTGCTTTGCGGAATAAGTAAGGTGAAGTTACCCGGAATTTTCACGGACAACCTCGTGTTTCAGCAACAAAGCGGCAACCCTATTTGGGGTTGGGCAGAACCGGGGGA
>NHDJ01000008.1 GCA_002167265.1 Verrucomicrobia bacterium TMED56
ACGTTTAACGGTCGGATTAATCTCCGAAAAGTATGTTTACCATTTCTGGATCTTCCGACACATCAATTACCTGTGTTGGATCGAATGGTTTACCATTTTTAATCGTAAAAGCTACTAATATGCCCCGATCGTATTCTGCTTCTTCCCAAAGATTTCCCTTTTCGTCCCATTTGGAAATGGTTCCATGATATTTTCCTTTGCGGTAGCGAAGCATAGCTTCTTTACGACCTTCATTATCAAGAGCTGTCACATTTCCATCATATAATTCTTCAGTTTCTCTTATATGAATGATACCACCACGTTTGGGGTCTCCAGCAAACTTGAAATAAAAGTCTGAAGCCTCACCTTTCCAGGTTGCGAGTTCCAATGCAGCCATACTTTTTCCAGTTGTGGATACGCCCTCATCATCAAACCTTCCAAAGTCCTCTAGGTCATCCTGAAAATACTTTCGCGAATAAATGGTTCCATCGTTGAGCCATTCAAAAAAATATCCGTGACGCATACCTTGCTTATACTGCCTTTTTGATTTCAGTTTACCCGTATCGTGATATTCAAAGAAATCACCGTTTTTCAATCCACTGGAATAACTTTCAAGCAGTGCAATGGTACCTTTTCGGGAACGAACCTTAATAATGCCTGAATATGTTTTGTTAGAATCAGTTTTACAGAACAAATCAGTTTGGTTAAGGAAAAAAAGTTCCTTGTATTCCAGTTTATTTCCTTCCCAGTACTCTTCTTCCCCAAGCATATCTTGAAGGGCAATTCCCTGCATGGCTTCGTCGGGAAGTTCTTCCTGACCACTCTCGCAACTGGTAAGAGCAATAAACGCTAAACTTGAAAAGAGAATAATAAGTCGGTTCATAATCAAATTAATTTTTAAGCATTGCAGGAAAGCTGTGACCAATTGCCAAGCGAAATCCAATGTCACTAGATTGGTAATTTTCTCCATAGTTCATCCTTTTGGCAGTTTTACAACAGGCTTCGCAAGAGTCCCAACTCCCCCCCCGGCTTACTTTGTCCAAGATATTAAAGGAAAGCATTGGATCTTTAAGTCTTCCGCTTGGACGTGGTCCGTATCCGTCCAAGCACCATTCTCGCACATTTCCGTAAATATCCAGAAATCCCCACTTGTTAGGAGAAAGAAGTCCAATGGATTTTGTTGAACCTTCAGCATTCTCTGAAATCCAGGCATATTTTGTTAAGTTTTCTGTATTTTCGCCAAAGAAAAAAGTTGTTTCTGATCCGGCTCTAGCAGCATATTCCCATTCGGCTTCACTCGGAAGGCGAAAGACCATGCCTTCGGGTAGCTTGGTATTTGCTGTTTTCTTATTTAATTTTTGGCAAAACTTCATGGCTTCTTCCCATGTTATGCCTTCGACTGGCAAAGAAGGACTCTTAAATCGACTGGGATTGATATCCATGTGCCTTTCCCAAACCGCCTGGGGTATTTCAGTTTCACCTAAGTAGAATATCTTCGTCATACTGACAGATCGTAATCCTTCATATGGCTCTGCCTGGGGAGGCAAATTAGGAGTACCCATGGTGAATGTCCCGGGATTCACACGAATCATTTTCAACCCTTCAATTTTTATATTTTCAGGAAGAATGGAGCCAGCATTTTCCGCGGAAACGAATGAAGGCAAAATGAATGTCCACAGAAAGAATATTTGAGCTCTGGGTAGATAAACTTTAGTCAAATTTAACACACATTAATTAAAATCTTGTTTTCTAATTTCCGCAAATACTTTCAGTTTCCCTACAAAAGAATACATTGCCAATTTCAAGAATAAATGAAAGAGGAGAATCTGTATGATTATTCCCAAAAAAGATAAACTCTCGATTGAAGAGCTCAAAAAGGTCGAGCAAATTGCATCGACTTCTGAATGCACCATCCTTGAGATTCAAGGCCGTAATCGGTGCGTTTACGCAATTTTGGGTGACGAAACTCAGGAAGTTATGTTCAAACGGATTGCTGGATTACCTTTTATACGAAAAGTTGACCGTATTGAGTCTCCTTATAAACTAATGGATAGTCGTTCTGCATTAGCAGACCATCGAGTCAAGGTTGGCAGCATGGATGTGGGGAAAGATAGCCCATTTATAATTGCTGGTCCTTGTACAATTGATCCTGCTAATCCAAAACTCTTTTTAGAAACTGCTCATGCATTAAGGGAAGCTGGTGCAAACGCTCTTCGTGGTGGGGTTTGGAAACCGAGAACCAACCCATACTCCTATCAAGGTGATAGTCAGGCACTAGAAATTATTCTTCAAGCACGCGAAGAAACTGGCCTGCCTATTGATGTTGAGGTGATGGATCTTGAGCAACTTAAGCTAGCTTTGGATGTAAAAGTCGATGTTCTGCAGGTGGGCACTCGTAATGCCCTTAATTATTCTTTGCTAAAACAAATTGGGCACCTGTCTGTGGGGACGGAATCAGCGGTGTTGCTCAAAAGAGGGCGGCATGTTGCTTCTCCCAATGAATTTATTGCGGCCGCAGAATATATTGTCGCTGAAGGAAATCCAAATGTCATGTTGTGCCCGCGTGGAACAACTCCAGCTTTGGACGGTTACCGCAATCATCCTGATGAATCGATCTCACCTTTACTTAAAAATAAAACCTGGGCGCCTGTTGTCGTTGACCCTTCGCACAGTGTCGGACACTCAGATTATGTCATGGCGTGCTCTCTAGCAGCTATTGCATACGGTGCGGACGGTTTATGCATCGAATCTCACATTGATCCTGCAAAAGGAATAGGGGATGACCCAAAGCAGGCTGTCTGCCCGAACAAGATAAAAGAAATAATCGGGGCTGCCAAAATAATTTGGAACAAGCGTTATGTGGCTTAAGGGGAACCCAGTCGTCTATCAGTCTCCAAATAGTTAACAACATAATCCTTTACGGCTTCCTCTAATGAAAACAGGTTAACCGGAAATCCAGATTCGGTGAGTTTTTCAACATTAGCTTCAGTGAAGTTTTGATACTTATCTTGTAAAGAAGACGGCATTTCAATGTAACGAATATTCGGTTTCTGATTAAGGGCTGAGAAGATTGCTGTGGCCAAGTCCACCCAGGTTCTTGCCAAACCGCTTCCTAAATTAAAAAGTCCATTCGCCTTTTTGTTTTGCGTAAGCCATAAAGTCATACAAACAGCATCCTTTACATAAAGAAAATCCCGCATTTGCATACCGTCTTTGAAATCTGGATGATAGCTTTTAAAAAGCGTCATTTCTCCGGCACTAGTTATCTGTTCGTATGATTTGCTGACAACAGAACGCATATTTTCTTTATGCTCTTCATTGGGTCCGAAGACATTGAAATACTTAAGCCCAACAATTTTTTTCAACCATCCATTTTTTTTTGCATGCAGATCAAAATTATGTTTCGACCAACCATATAAGTTTAGCGGTCTAAACTTTTCAATGTCTTCATCTTTGTCATTCATTCCTGATTTACCGTCTCCATAAGTGGAGGCGGAGGAGGCATACACAAAGCGAACATTGTTCTCTAATGACCACTCACACAATTCTTTTGTGTAGGTGAAATTATTCTGATTTAGATAATCCTCGTTTGTTTCAGTTGTGCTTGAGCACGCGCCCAAATGAATTACAGTTTTAACCTCCTCTAGTTGTGAGCTTTTTTTATTGAAGAGGGATCGAAATTCCTCAACTCCAATCTTTTTGTTGAACTTCAAAGGCTCCAAGTTTCTTGCTTTTAGGCTGTCTGGCTCGACATCATCAACAACCCAGATGTTTTCTAAATTCAAGTTATTAATTCCCCAGACAATGGCACTTCCAATGAGGCCTGCACCGCCAGTAACTACAACCGTACCTTGGCCTATGTCATGCATTGGAAAGTTCTCTTGAACGATTCCGTGCGGCAAGAGCAGCTCTTTGAACGATTTCCCTCAGCTTGTCACTAGAAAAACTTTCCAAGGCTGCTTGAGTGGTTCCATTAGGTGAGGTCACCTGATTTCTGAGTTCCTCTGGATGAGAATCGCTTGCTTCCATTAGTCGGGCTGAGCCAATTATGGTTTGGATAGCTAGGTTTTTGGCTATTTTGGGTTCAAGCCCGATCCCTACGCCAGCTTCCTCCAATGCACATGCAAATTCAAAAAGATAAGCGGGTCCGCTTCCACTTATTGCAGTTACTTTGTCGATGTCAATTTCCTCGCTGAGCAAATATGCAATGCCCAATGAGGACAGTACTTTACTAATTACTGCCTTATCTTTTTCATTGGCTTCCTGCAAAAAAAGATACCCTGTTACTCCCTGACCTATCTGTCCTGGGGTATTGGGCATAGAACGAACAATGTTTCTAGATTTGGGGAAGGACTGATCCAATCGGCTAAGAGTAATGCCTGCCATGATTGACAGTACCAAGCAATCTTCCGTAGATTCTAAAGTACTGGGAGGCAATTCACTTAATTGTTGGGGTTTACATCCAAGAATCAAAAGGTCCGGCTTTTGTTTAAGCATTTCGTCCACTCCTTCAAATCGCTGAATGCCTGTTGCAGTTGAAAGGGTTTCAGATGTGCCGTCTTTTGCAGAACAGCAGGCTATTTGATCAGGAATGTAAATTTCTGAACGAATAAGGCTACTTACCATTGCGGAAACCATTTTACCCGCACCAATAAATGAAATCTCAGGACGCATCGCTGATCTTTAACTTGGGAACTGCAGGGGTGTTAATAGTAATGCAACCTCCGATGAGGTCGTGGAGGCAACGCCTTTCTCTATTTAAAAAGCAAAGTAAGAAGTTAAGCAATCCGGGAAGGAAAAATGGAGTACCAAGGCTTAACGAGCATAGGCCTTTGATAATTGCTTTACCGAGAAGTCTATAAGGAGAAATAGGGGATATACCATCCAATGAAAGAGTTTTTATTCTCACAGTGGCTTTCCCTAATGTTTGCCCATCAAAAAACCGTTCTCCGAAGAAGAAATAAAGGATTGGAATGAGACACGCCCAAAATAGCATCGCAAGAAGCATTTCATAGGTTTCAGGAGAAAGTTTAGAGTCAGCAAGAAAGTTAGCCAATTGCTGCGAGTCTCCCCTTACTTCTTCCGGCAAAAGGCTGGCATCGAGTAAAACTTGATTGAATTCATGCTTAACGCTAGCAGGGTAGAAATCTGGGAAAAAATTGGCGAGCAATTGAATAAGCAAAACTAGGAGAATGAAATCCATGGCAAATGCCAAAATTCTTTTACCCAAAGGGGCTGGCATTAAAGGCTCCGTTTCTTTTATGGAATGCTCGTTTTCCATATTCATTGTGTTGGGTGCTTTTTCAGGCTTTGCTCATAAGCTTTAACAGTGTTAGACATCAGCATGGCAACAGTCATGGGACCAACTCCACCAGGAACCGGAGTTATAAAAGAAGCCTCAGGAGCCACTTCATTGAATGCCACATCTCCAACAAGTCGGAATCCGGACTTTCTTGTTTCATCTGCAATACGGTTTATACCAACATCAATTATAATTGCACCAGATTTGATCATTGGCTTTGTTACGAAATTTGGCCGTCCAATGGCGGCAACCAATATGTCTGCTTGTTTGGTGTGGAAAGCTAGGTCTGGAGTCCGGGAGTGGCAATAAGTAACCGTAGCATTCCCGGTAAGTTTTTTTTGCAGAAAAAGCATTCCAACTGGTTTCCCAACAATCAAGCTTCTTCCAATTACAACAACATGTTTACCTTGAGTGTCAACTCCAGCGCGCTTTACCAGCTCAATTATACCTGCTGGTGTGCAAGAGACAAAGGCCTTTTCATCCTCCTGGCAGAGTAATCCAAGATTTTTGGCGTTGAATCCATCAACATCTTTATTTGGATTAACATGATTGAAAATCACGCATTCATCAATGTGTGCAGGAAGCGGAGCTTGCACGAGAATGCCATGAACTGATGAATCTGAGTTTAAAAGGCTTATTTCATCAAGCAATGCAACTTGAGAGATGGATTCTGGAAAGGTCTTAAGCCGGCTTTGTATTCCAATTCTGGCAGCAGTCTTTTCTTTTTTGCGAACATAAGAAATGGAGGCAGGGTCTTCACCAACTCGAATGAAGGCAACGCAAGGTTTGTCCTCACCATATGTTTCCACACGGTCTGCTAAAGAATTCAGCAAATCTGATGACACGGCATTGCCGTCCAAAATCTCCATGATTACGCTATTCTAATTTCCCAAAGTCAGATGTCTAAAATTCAATCAGTCGATGCCACGAAGAATTCGAGCTCGAATCACAAGATCTTTGTTTCCTTCTTTAATCGGTTCAAGCTTGCCGAGAATATTAACTTGCTTGTTCTTGAAATCAATTGGATCCACAATTTTGAGATTTTCAATATCAACATAAGCCAATCGTTTGCCTCGGGAATTCTCTAGTTGAAACGGGAAATCTTTTTGAAACCCCAAACTGCGAGTCTTAAGAACAAGTTTCCCTTCAAAATTCCGATTCAGGTTTACTGCGGGTGGGATAGTTGGCGGAAACACATTTAAATTCATATCTTTCGATCGATTTTGTTTGGTTTCCAATGGATCTAGCTCTTCTATTTTAGAAAGTGGTCCGTCATTAAATTTTGCAGGAGAATCTGATGGTAGCTTACTTGATTCTGGTTTAATGTTCCATTTTTCACGACCTACTACGATTGGTTCCACTTCTTCATCGGGAGCACTCGGTTGCACCGTGACATCTGCATTTGAAAATGCATCCGCTAATCCTCCGATAGATTTTTCCTGTGCCGAAGCTGAAAAAGCAGGCCAAATCGAGAGTAAGAATAATAAATAATAATTTGCCAAATATTTTAACGATTTATTTCCCATGATTTTTAATTTGAAAATTTATTGGGGAAAGAGCAAATCAATTTCTTTACGTTCTAGTTCTTTAAAACTGCCAAGTGGAATTTTGTGAAGTTGTAAGCCTCCAATAGAAACACGGCGAAGCTTCTTTATTTGATACCTAAAGTGCCCAAAAACTCTTCGGATTTCACGCTTTTTCCCGTGACCAAGTATTACCTCGAACCTAGTTTCTCCAATGGGCGATTTTGATTTAGAACGGAGTTCATCTATGCTTAGAAATTCTCCCTCATCTTCGATACCTTTTAACATAAGTGGTATATGTTCTTTTAGAAGGGGTTGTTTGATTTCAATCTGGTATCTTTTTCGAATTTGTTGAGAAGGATGGGTTAATTTATGGGTTAGTTTTCCATCGTTTGTAACAATGACTAAACCTTCACTTTCCACATCCAATCTGCCAGCACAAAAAAGTCGATGCCCCTGATACTTTTTGGGAATTAATTCAAATATTAATCGATCAGCAAACTCGTCTTGGTTGCTGCATGTGTAGCCTTTGGGTTTATTGACAGCCAGTGCGATCCACTGGATTGGCTGTTTAGATATGACTTTACCATTTGCGCGAATCTCATCAGCAACGGGGTCAATTCTCATTCCAAGGGATGCTTTTTTACCATTAACAAAAACTTTACCTTCCTTTATCCAGACCTCACCGGTTCTTCTCGAGCACAGTCCAGCATCAGCGATAAATTTTTGAAGTTTTGGGTTGATGGAGGCTTCTTTGAAATCTAATTTTTTTTTCACTCGTCTTGATATTTAAACTTGTGTGTTGCTTTAAGTCTAGGAATTTAGCATTTGTCAATTGTAGAGCTTTTGTATCTTGCATGAGTAAAGCGAATTTTTAATGAGCGAAGAAAATACCAAACAAAAAACAGCCGTTGTAACAGGAGCAGGTCGGGGAATCGGGAAGGCGATTGCTGAAGCTCTTGCGAGGGATGGCATGCAGGTTTATTGTGTCAGCAAATCTGAATCTTCTTGCGGTTCTGCTGCTCAATCGATTTGCGAGTCTGGTGGCAACGCACATTCATTGCCTGTGGATGTCTCTTCTGGAGAACAAATTCGAACCGCCTGCGAAAAACTTTTAACTGAAAATGAGTGCATTGATGTGCTTGTAAACAACGCTGGCATTACACATGATAATCTACTTTTTAGAATGGAAGAAGATGATTGGAATAATGTTTTGAATACCAATTTATCCAGTTGCTTTCATTGGATCAAATCATTGGGGCGACCAATGACTAGAAAGCGTTGGGGCAGGATTGTTAATGTGTCTTCTGTAGTTGGGATATCTGGAAATGCGGGGCAGGCAAACTATTCAGCAGCCAAGGCCGGAATGATTGGGTTGACAAAAAGTTTAGCTCGCGAATTTGCGGCTCGCTCAGTGACTGTTAATGCAGTGGCTCCTGGTTTTATCGAAACCGACATGACTTCTGGCTTGGATGAACGAGTTAAAGAAGTTGCACTTTCGCAAATTCCTCTCAAGCGTTTTGGTCAAGTGGAAGATATCGCAGAGATGACATCTTTTCTTTGTTCTGAAAAAGCGTCTTATGTTACCGGACAAGTTTTTACTGTTGACGGAGGCATGGTGATGTGAACAAGAAGAATTTATCAATTAACCAAACTTAAATACTATGTCTGAAAACAACGCCGATCGCGTAAAAAAAATAATTGTTAGTCAACTTAATGTCAGCGAAGAGCAGGTAACGCCTGAAGCTAGCTTCATCGATGACTTGGGAGCTGACTCGCTTGATCAAGTAGAACTTGTTATGGCACTTGAGGAAGAGTTTAATACAGAGATTCCCGAAGAAGAAGCTGAGAAGCTTCAAACTGTCGGCTCTGTTATCGAATATGTTCAAAAGAACCTTTCTTCATAATTTTTTATTTTGTCTAGTGGATGGGAATGCACTGGTTGAGATAAAGTACTGAGATCTGATGAACCAAGTAGTTGTCACGGGAATGGGAGTGTTGACATCGGTTGGCACTGGAGTGGATAATTATTGGAATGGGCTGACTTCTGGCAAATCTGGGATCACCGCAGTCAATCGCTTTGATTCTTCGGATATAGCAAGTAAGGTTGCCTCTGAAATTAACGATTTCAATCCTGAGGATTATATGGATCCCAAAGAGGCACGCAGAAATGACCGCTACGCTCAGCTTGCTCTTGCTGCTTCTCATCATGCATTGAAAGATGCTGGGCTTTCGAGGGATGATATTGTCCCAAACCGCACTGGAGTGATTGTTGGATCGGGTATCGGTGGTATGGAAACCATTGAAAAGCAAATGACTACTCTTATTGAGCGTGGTCCACGGAGAGTCTCACCTTTTATGATCCCCTCCCTAATTGCAAACATCGCAGGAGGCATTATTGCGATTGATATTGGTGCTAATGGGCCAAATTTCTCCCCAGTTAGTGCCTGTGCATCTGGCTCTCATGCAATTGGCGAAGCATTTGAAATGATTCGGCGTGGAGTCGCTGATATGATTTTTGCTGGAGGTAGTGAAGCCGCAGTAACTAGAATTGGCTTTGCTGGATTTTCCTCTATGAAAGCGATGAGTACCAAATTTAATGACGATCCCAGTCGTGCATCAAGACCTTTCGATCGCAACCGGGACGGTTTTGTAATGGGGGAGGGTGCAGGTGTTCTTGTTTTGGAAACCCTTGAAAGTGCCAAAAAAAGGGGAGCTCGCATTTACGCTGAAATTATTGGTTATTCTGCAACTTGCGATGCATACCATGTTACGACTCCGGATGGAGAGAGTAAGGCACTTACAAATTGTATGAACTTAGCTATTGAGCAGGCTCAAATCAGTCATGATAGTGTTAAATATGTCAATGCTCATGGAACTTCAACTCCGTACAATGATCGATCAGAAACGATAGCCCTGAAAAATGTATTTGGAGAACATGCTAGGAATGGGCTTATGATCAGTTCAACCAAGTCAATGACAGGACATTTGTTGGGTGCTGCCGGTGCGATCGAGGCAGCTGCAGTTTGTAAATCGATTCAGGGAAATGTAGTTCCTCCAACGATCAACTATGATGACCCAGACCCGGATTGTGACTTGGACTACATACCTAATGAATCAAGAGACACTAGGGTTCAGGTTGCGATGAGTAATAACTCAGGTTTTGGCGGTCATAATGCGTCTCTGGTCTTTCGCAATCTTTAATTTTATATCACACGCTGTTGATTGTGCTTGCGAGAAATTAATCTTAAATTATTCTAAAACATTTAGTGTGCACCCGTAGCTCAATTGGATAGAGTGCCTGGCTACGGACCAGGAGGTTGGGGGTTCGACTCCCTCCGGGTGTGCCACTTTCAGTAACACTGACTTATCTTATAAATCTCCAGCAGCTTTTTGAAGTACAAGGTGATGAATTTACCTCGTTATTATTAGAAGTGAGGGAGTTGTCAGTGATTTATTATTCCTTCTTTTCTTCCTTATCTGATTTTTCGCCGTCACTCTTTGGTTCAGGTTTTTCCTCTTCTTTTTCTTCAGTTCCAGAATTGATAGAATCGTCTGTATCCTTTTTTGAATCATCCTGATCCTTAGAAGAGGAGAAATTAGAATCTTTGGAAGATGCGGTTGTCTTATTTGGTTCTTCCTTTTTGTTTTCCGTAGGTTCTTCCTTACTTCGATAATCCATTTCTTTTTTTGTAGCTGGCTCTATCTTTTTTTCATCATTCTCTACACTTTTCGTCAAAGGTTTAGAAGGTTCGTCCTTATTTGCTGATTTCTTGGTTTTTGACTCCTTTGAATCAGAGTCTGATTTCTTGTCATCGCCTTTTGTAGACTCCTTGGACGATTTTTCATCGTCTTCATCTTCATGTTCGTCATCCTTGTCCGACTTTTTGTCGTCCGCCTCTTCATTTTTAATTTTTACTTTATCGAGAACTTTTTTCTTTTTGTCTGCTTCCACTTTGGATTGGGCAGCCATTTCTTTTCGGGCAGAAATAAACGACTGAACACATATAATAACAAACACCAAAAGAAGCCCAGCGGATGAAAGCATTACAATGGATTTCAAAGAAGATGCGTGAATGATTCCATAAGGTTCTCCTTTCAGAAAGTTCATTTCTCCCCATGCTTTTGGCAAAAGATTGAATCCTATCATAATGAAGCATATTAATGCGACTGAAACGGCAAGATGCATAATGTGTTTTTTAGAGTTGGGCTTTTTCTCAGCAACTTGTACAAGCAATATCAGAAGAATTCCTATGATACCTGGGATGAAAGCAGTCCAACTTTTATCAAATGTCAGGGAGTCTCCTGGGTTAAGAGCAATTTTAGAATCAATGTTTTGCCAATTATTCGAAGATAAACTTACTGGAGACGAGTTTCCTGTTAAATTTTTGTATACAAATCGAATGACAGAACGGTTGGTGTCAGTGGATTTTAGATCTCCAAGTTCACCAGTTTGTGCATGGGTTGCAAGGGCAGTTTGCGTGTCGTATTTGGATGATGCATGCCAAAAGGATGTTTTGTCATAAGCGGTGGAACCGTGTTCAATAGCAAAATTTGCTTGTGACCTGTCTTTGGCGTGATTTTGGTTCAACAAGTGAACCACCCAAAAGGCATATTCACCAGCTGATTTGCTTGAAGGGTATCCAATTTCTAAAGGAATAGTCTGATTCCCATCTGAAAGAATAAACTCGGCATCATCTGCCAATGGACCATTCAGCTTGATGGACAAGCCTAAATCTTGAAGTAAATAACTTGCCAGACCCGTAATAATGAGAAGTCCGCCAATGATAAAAGTTGGAATCTTTAGCATCTCCTTAAAAAATTATTTATTCTGCAATCACGCAAGCTTCTAAAACATAATTTTTCTTTGTTCTTTTAATATGGAGATTACCGCTGAATTTATGTATTAAATATGAATGCCTGACCAAGTTTCTCCAACGATAATTGAAGATACAGATATTGAAACTCAGCTTACGCAAGCGTGGAAAGTCGTTGTTCTCAATGACCCGGTAAATTTAATGAATTATGTGGTTATGGTTTTTCGCAAAGTTTTCGGTTTTGCGGAGCAGAAGGCAATTAAGCATATGAAAGAGGTGCATGAACTGGGTAAGTCGATATTGTGGGTAGGGGAGCGTGAACAGGCG
>NHDJ01000009.1 GCA_002167265.1 Verrucomicrobia bacterium TMED56
AGCATACTTTAATTTTGTTGAGCAATGTAAAAGAATTGGCATTACCATACCAATTCTACCAGGTCTTCTGCCGATTTTATCCCTTGCACAAGTCAAAAGGTTTTGTTCGATGTGCGGAGCAGGGTTACCAGTTGAACTGGAAAATCAGCTGAATGAAGCAAATGAGGACGAGCATCCTAAAATTGGATCTGAATGGGCTACACAACAAGTTCGCTCGCTCCTCAAAAAAGGTGCTCCTGGCTTTCATATCTATGCTTTAAACAAATCAAAAAGTACAGTTAATATTTTACAATCTTTGCAAAATTAACAGAAATTTGATATAATCATATTCCCGTTACACCTTCAATAACAGCCTTATCTTTAAGGTCATCCAAAAAAGCATCAAAAATCTTATCCTTTTTTCTCTCATGCAAGTATTCAATAATCTTTTCCTTTAATTCTTCAAAAGGGGTAAGCTGACGATCATGTTTTTCATGTAAAAAAATTAAATGCCATCCAAACTGAGTCTTAACTGGCAAACTCAACTCATTTGGTTTTAAAGCAAATACAACTTTATCAAACTCTGGTACCATTCGTCCTTTTCCAAATGTTCCGAGGTTCCCATCATTCACAGAATCATCTGAATGTTTTTTTACACATTCCTTAAAATCTTCCCCCTGCTCTAATTTCTTGCGAATTGATTCGATTTCATTGAGGGCAGATTCAAAATCCTCCTCAGTGAGTGCTTTTTTTAACAAATGAGAGGCAGTTACCATCTCTTCGCCCTCAAAGAGATCGGGGCGTTTTTCATAGTAGTCTAATGCATCCTTTTCCGTGGGCAACTCACATGATGACTCTTCTTCTAGAAGCCGATTATACCGCAGTTGCTCAAGAATTTCTCTTCTGAGGTCGTCACGGTTCTTAATCATAGGGTGCTTCGTTTTTTCGATCGCTTTTTTCCCGCCGTTCTCCCTCATCCAGCTTTTCATGCCCTGGTTAACATCCTCCACATCTATTTCATATCTCCTGCGTTTACTTTCTTGTGCCATCAATGCCTGATCGATCATCCTCTCTTTAGCCAAATCTAATGCGGCCAAACGAATCACATCCTCGGGCTTTCCTTCCATTCCACGAGCAACCTGTTCATACAAACTATGTGCCTGTCTCTCAATTGCCCAAGAGGGTATAATTTGATCATTTACCTTAATTGACATTCTTGAATCATTACTTTTTCTACGCCTTTCCTACAAGAATGAAGATTCAATTCTCACTTTTGTCTCAATAATATTGACGCCCAAATACCATCACAATAAGTATTGAAAGCATATAGCATGAGTATTCCTAAGGAAACATTGGAAAGTTTTTCGGACTTTCTTGGAAGCAAGGGACTTCGAATGACTGACCAACGCAAAGGTGTTTTCGAAGCCCTCTTTAGGCAAACTGGGCACTTTACTGCTGAACAATTACTCCAAGATGCACAAAGCTTTGATGATACCGTTTCCAGAGCTACTGTATACAGATGTTTACCTTTGTTGGTGGAAAGCAGTATTGTTAGAAAAATTGATGTTGGGCAGGAAAATAAGTTTTATGCTCTAAATGGATCATCCGAAACCTTTAAGGCACAAGTAATTTGCTCTGATTGTGACCGGATTCATGATGTCGATGCTCCCTTCATGGAGTGGTATGGAAAAACGGTATCTGAAAAACTCGGTCTTAATGTCAAAGATCAACGGTTACAGGTTCATGCAGAGTGCCCAGAATTCCGCAAAAAGGATGGTTGTAAGCAATCAAACAACTAATGATTAAGGACAACGGTCTCTTTAGTTCTCCATTAAAGATTTTTCGTAAACAGTCCGATACAGGAAATTTGACGAAAGAGCAGGAGGAAATTATTAGGCTAAAGAAAGAAAAGAATGCAATCTTACTTTGCCATAACTATCAAATCGATCCGATTCAAGAGGTCGCTGACTATGTTGGGGATTCCCTAGGACTGGCAAGACAAGCTGCCTCTACTGATGCTGATATCATCGTCTTTTGCGGGGTTCACTTCATGGCTGAAACCGCCAAAATTCTAAATTCGTCAAAAACTGTTTTACTTCCGGACCTTGACGCTGGATGCTCGCTTTCTGACTCATGTCCAGCTGATCAGCTCAAAGAATACAAATCCAAGAATCCAGACCTGTTTGTTGTCGCCTATGTAAATTGCTCAGCCGCAGTTAAGGCGGAAAGTGATGTTATTTGTACAAGTGGAAATGCCGTTCAAATCGTTAATCAAGTACCCGATGATCAAGAAATTCTCTTTGTTCCTGATCAGAACTTAGGTCAATGGGTTATGTCTCAAACTAAGCGGAAGATGAGGCTTTGGCCGGGCAGCTGCTACGCACATGTATTATTTACCCAAGAATCTATTGAAAGGTGTCGTTTGGAATATCCTACAGCACCAGTTGTCGCTCACCCCGAATGTGTTGAAACCGTGCGAGACTTAGCCGATGAAGTTTGTAGTACTGAAAAGATGGTTACCTTTTGCAAAGAACACTCCTCTGAGACTTTTATTATTCTCACTGAGACTGGCATGATGCATCGTTTAACTAGAGAATTACCGGAGAAGTCTTTTATCGCAGGACCTACAGGTAACTGTTCATGCAACGACTGCCGTTATATGAAAATGAATACGGTTACTAAATTATTAAATTGCCTGAAAACGGAAAGCCCTGAGATTGATCTGACTAATGACCTTATTAAAAACTCCAAAAGACCCATTCAGAGAATGCTTGATTGGAGCCAATGAATTAGAACCTAATGTTAGAGTTTTTTAGAAAGTAAAACTAAAAAAACTACAGCGGGATTTCATAATTTTTAGTAAGAAAGTTGTAAATTAGTCCTTCAGGGTCATCAATAATGTAGTATATCCATGCACCATCTTTATTTCTAAAGAAGTATGGGAAAAGTTTAGGACCAGTCCAAATCCATTCGTTGTAAGGACTCCAAAACCAAGAGTTTGAATGTTCAGAGCCGGATGCGTACAACCACCCTAGAGTTGAATGATTAATCCAATTGTTTCCAAAATTGTAAAAAGCTCCAAACCAGTCAGACTCCACCCAACCCTTACGAACTTGGCTTTGGATAGACGATTTTAAGGATAAGGGCAATGTGGATTTTGAAACTGTGTCCTGCACAGTCTCTTCTCGCTTTATCCAGATGAAAAATCGGGCTGAATAACCTTTGGTATGGGCAATAATCGAAACTCGGACATTTTGAGACACCTGCTTGGCAATTGCCAAGTTTTCAGAAATTTCAATCTTTTTACTCGGTGAAAACCATTCGACCTCAAAGGGAGGAATTTTTGAAACAGTACCATCATCTAAAATTAATGAAGCGTTGAGTTGAACTCGTTTTGTTGAGTCTATTGAACGCGATGATGGAAAGGCTGAAATCCCAACTTCTTTAACCATATCCGCAAAGGGACCTACTTGGTTAATAATTGCGCCAGATTCATCTGAAAAAACACCATGGAAACTGTTACCCAAAAAACCTTCATTTTCAAAATTGCCAAATGCTGAAAATACAACCAATAAGGATTGGATAACCAAACAACCATTTCTGAGTAAAGACATCATGTCAGGGCTCTAAATTTATTGAATTAATAAAGCTTAATGTCCAAAAAAATCCGTATTGAGCAATAAAAAAATGAATTTTGAAAAAGGGTATTTCAGGAGAATAGATAAAATGATTAAGGAAATTCTTCAGTTTCCTCGACAGAAACTTAAAAATATGATTTCAAGACTTGTGGATGTGATATGGATAAAAAAATGGATTGTCGTAAATGTTGTAAACTTAGTTTTTTACACTCTCGCATTAAGTAAAAATGATAACTCAAAATTTGACTTAAGTCCTTTACGGGAGAGTAATAGGATAGAAATTAAATTATCTACCGGATTTGCAAGTGGAACGGTTAGAGGACAAATTTCTTCAATTACTGGAAATCTGAACTTTTCTGCTCAAAGACCGAGGGAAATGACTGGACAAATATTTATGGATGCCAGAACTTTACGATTTGGCTTCAATAAGGTGGACGGAGAAGTTCATAATCCAGAATGGTTAGGATCATCAAAATTCCCGAATCTTTCATTCACTTTGAATTCACTAGAAAACCCTGAATGGCATGGAGAAATTTTAGGTGCAGTGGTCAAAGGAAATCTTCTTATTAAGAATAGATCAATACCTTTGTCTGCACCAGTTTTTTTTAAATACTTAAGAAAAGAACGAAAAAAATATGATGGGAAATTCGGGGATATTATTTTCATTAAAGGCGAGTTCCCATTAAGCCGAGGCAAAATTGGTATCAACCCAGGTGTCTCTCTCAATTCAGTCATGGATGAAATAACCGTCAATATTCATTTGATGGCAGCTTCAAGCCACATCCGTCCATTTCTACCCATTCGAGTTTTTGGAGGACAACCTTAGTAAATTAAATTATTTAGCAAGTTGAATTAGCCTTGCCATGTTAAGGCATGGCAAAGAGCCAGACCCAGTGCATCAGATTGATCAAAAGGCAAAGGATTACCCAATCCAAGCATTTGAGATAATGTCAAAGACATCTGTTCCTTACTTGCTCTACCAAAACCGACGACGGCTTGCTTGACTCTCAACGGAGCATATTCGAAAACTGGCACGCCTCTAATAGATACAGCAGAAAGAGCTGCTCCACGAGCAGATCCCATTATTTGTGCAGTTTTAAAATTCTGAACATAAATAGTCTCCTCACATGAAACATGTTTTGGTTTCCATAGATCAACTAGATCAGCGACAGACTGATGAATCTTTCCCAGGCAATCAACAGAAGAAATCTTTGGCGTAAATTTAAGAGTTTCCGAAAAAAGAAGCTTATAAGTTGAGCCCTTACAGTCTAGTACTGCGAGTCCAGTACCGCGAAGGCTCGGGTCGATACCAACAATTCTCCCGACAAAAGGTTGCTTTTTTAACAGGGAAGATGAATCAATTGACTGAGACTTTTTGCTTTGTCCTGATAAGTGCTGGGCCCATAATTTTCTGGAGCGGCTATTCATAAAAGTTTCCGTAATCTTAAAAAATCATCCGCAGACCAGCAATAATGATGAAAAACCATATTAATTTTTCGAAAATAGCCTGATTTATTTTTTTAACAATTAATGGAGCAAAAACTGCCCCGAATACCGCTGGAATGAATAGCCAACTGCTTACTTTGATTGTTTCAATTGTAATGATGCCAAGATCAACCATGAATGGTATTTTACAGATATTGACAATTAGAAAAAGCCAAGCAGAAGTTCCAATAAAAGAATATTTGGGTAGATTCATAACCAAAAGATAAAGCTGGGCAATAGGACCGGCAGCATTAGCCAACATTGTGGCAACTCCACCAAGCAATCCAAAAAGTATTCCCAATCCTATTGAACCTTTTGGAACAGCGTTCAGATTTGGATCTGATAATTTTTTAGCTTTTTTCTTTTTCCTAAATTGGAGTATAAAATGAAGTCCTGTCATACTAAGTAAAATCAGGCCGATAATGATTTTCAGTTGACTGACGCGCTCATCTTCACCTCCCTGAAAATAATCAAATACCCACCAACCAAGAACCGTTCCGATTAAAAAACACGGAAGCAGTCGAAAAATATATTTCCAGTCTGCATGCCTGCGATAAACTATAGTTGCCGCTAAATCCGCAGATATCAGGACAGGTAGAAGTAAGCCAACAGATAAAGGAACCCCAATGGGACCAAGGGCGTCTTCAAGTGCAAGTGCAAAGATGGCAACGGTTAAATTTCCTGCTCCGGGAATACCTCCCTTGCTTAGACCCATAATTAAAGAACCTACAGTAAGCAATACCCAGTGGTTGTAAGTTAATGCTTCCATATCTAACTAAAAAAATATGGGGGACGGGAATCTTTTATAATCTCGACCATCATCCAGGGGGAGAAAATTTACCAGAAGACACTTTAAAAGATTCCCAAATAGCTGACTCATTTTCAGAAGGATAAGCAGTTCCAGTTGCAAAAACTTGAGCTTCAGGAGGCAATAACTTGCGGAAATTAGATTTACGAAGTTGATCAAGTTCACCTAAAATGTCATCCGCAAGAAGAATTGGAATTCTACCCAGACCATCTCGCAGGTAAGAGAACTCCGCAAGTCGCAGAGCAAGTACCAACCCACGCTGTTGGCCCTCCGAGGCATAGGTTCTGGCATCCTTATTATTTAGTTTAAAGAAAAAATCGTCTCTATGGGGCCCCTTTCGAGTAGAGCCAACCATTTGGTCACGATAACGCTCATCAAAGAGTTTATTTAAATATTCATCTACCGAATTAATTGGTAAATCCGGGTTGTACTCAATATCAGCAACTTCTTGCTCATCGGTTAATGAAAAATAACTTTTGGCAAGTGTTTTGGATATCTTAGGAATGGATTGAGCACGCATTGAATACAGAGCAACCGCAGTCTGCGCAAGTGCTTGCTCGAAAGCAAGAAGTTCGCCATCACTTGCCTCGTGCTTAAGAAGAGCGTTTCTTTCGCGAAGTGAACGGTGGTATCCTTGGAGACTATTAAAATATTCCAAGGACGAAGATGAAAGCAAGAGATCTAGCCATTTACGGCGATCTGCAGGTCCTTCTCTAATTAAACGAAAATCTCTTGAACTTAAGGTCACCATTGGAAAACTCCCTAGGTGCTCACCTAATTTTTTTATCCTTGTCCCATTTACTTCAAGTTTCTTTTCACCTTTTGAACGAAAAGATAAAAAAACTTCCTGCTCATTTCCATCGTCGTCAAGAAATCTGTAGAAATTTTGACTTAAAGGTTCACCTTCCCTGACCAACCCTTCCATTCCACTCTTTCGGAATGATCTAAGCGTTCCAGCCATTCCTATCGCTTCCAATAAATTAGTCTTTCCCTGACCGTTTGGACCTAAAAGAAATATACGATCTCCTGAAAAGGAAATGGTCGCAGACACAATGTTGCGAAAGTTCTCAATGTTCAGCGATAGTAGGCGCACTCAAGATTAAATTAGAGGGAAATAACTGCAGAATCACGGGATTCCTCCTGAAGCTCCATAAAGGTTTTATCAAATGCAGATAGCAATGCAGCCCAATCAGCACTGCTATTTGAAAAATATGAACTCACACGAACTAAACGCCTACTCTCTATGTCAGATAAATTAAGGGCTGTGGCTAGGGGTGAACCTCCAAATTTTGATGTGGAACAGGCAGACCCTGTGGAAACTTGGAATCCCAGTTTATCCAATTTACCTACCCACCGAAAATTTTCGAAATCTGGCATAATCATCAGTGAAGTATTCCAGAGACGTCTTGCTCCGCACCCGATAATCTTCAGATCTGGAAAAAGCTTGAGCATCTGGTGTTCAAACCTGTCTCGGATTGCCGCAAGTTCACTTGTATCAATGCAAGAATTTTCCACTGCTAAAAACGCCGCATGGGAAGATGAAACAGCTGCAAAATTCTCAGTCCCACCTCTCATACCTTTTTCCTGTTGTCCACCAATAAGAAAAGGGGAAAAGCACTTTCCCATTAGCCACCCGACTCCCTTGGGTCCACCAAATTTATGGGCACTTGATATGAAGGAAGAGCAAAGGGAAAGGCCTTTGACATTTTTCTTTCCGATGAGCTGTGTACTGTCACAATGGAAATGAATTCCATGACTTTTACAAATTACTGCGGCTTCTTTCCATGGTTGAACAACTCCAGATTCATTGCTGGCTGCCATAATCGAAACTAACACTGGAGGAGTTGAAATTCTCAGGTAATCTTCAAGTTCGGAGATACAAATCGTTCCATCAGGTTGTGCTCTCAGGAAATCGACCCTTTTGGGAAACCAATATTCTGCCGCATCTGTTACACTCGGATGCTCGAAAGGAGAAAGAAGGACTCTATCTGAAGACGAGGAGGACCGTGATAAAGCAAAAAATACGGAATTGTTTGCCTCCGTTGCACCTGAGGTAAAAACCACTTCATCATGACTAACTCCAAAGATTGAAGAGATCTCTTCTCTACATATTTCCAAAGATGCTCGAAGTTGAGCCCCCAACCGATAGGGAGAGGAAGGGTTCGCCCAACTTTCACTTAAAGCTTTTACAAATACCTCATGTGCGTTGGGATGGAGAGGTGTGGTTGCGTTATTGTCGAAATACGACATGCAATACTTAAATTCAGCGAGATGCGGGAACAGGAGGGATCCGTAATTTTTGCCCCACACTCAAACTGTTCTTGCTTCGCATGACATCCCTATTTGCCTGATAGATAAGATCGATGTGGGAGGAATCTCCATAGAATTTACGACTTATGGCATAGAGACTATCACCACTTTTAACTACATAACTTTGAGTGTTTTCAGGACCTGGAGGGCGTGCAGGTTTTATTAATACTGAAACATTAGGTGCAACAAGCACTGGTGCTGGTTTTTTCGAGAGGGTCTCTGTTGAAGAACCTCCTTGGATTTGATTATTGCGAGGCATCCCCAATCGAATGCGAAGATCGGAAACTTCACGCTTTAATAGGTCATTTGCTTCTTTTAGCTCCAAGGAGTCAAGATACTCGCCATAAGGCTCTCCTGGAAGCTTTCTGAGGATTTCTCGTTCTGCAGTAATAATAAGTTGCTCAACTTTGGAAGCTTCCCGTGAATTGGGTTCAAGCAAAAGATATCGGCGAAAATGATATATGGCCGCAACTGGATCTTTGCGTCCATCAAGGGAAAGAAGCAATCTACCACACTCAAGGTGAGATTGAGGGCACTCGGAAAGGCGACGAGTTACTGCCAAAAACTCGTCCAAAGCCTCTTTGCCTTTACCCACTTTAAGCAGCGATTTACCCCGCTCAAAAGCAGGATGATCCTCCTCCTGGATCAGTTCGTCTTGAGGACCACATGATGCAATCAACAAAAGAAGATAAGATAAAGAACATATATTAATCATTGAAGATTTCATTCCCCGAGAAAAGAAAATGTGAGATTTCTTATATGGGAAGACGCCCTGTGCTCCCAGAGAAAAATCCCTTGCCAAGTACCAAGTTGTAGTTGCCCGTCACTAAATGGTATATTTTCGCTACTCCGGGTCAGTGCCATCTTAATATGAGATGGCATATCATCTGGACCCTCATAGGTATGAATAAAATGAGGATAATTTTCTGGAACCAGATCATCCATAAAACGCTCAAGATCCTTTCGGGCAGTAGGGTCCGCATTCTCCATAATGACTAGACTGCAACTAGTGTGCTTAAGAAATACGCTGGCAATTCCATCTGACAGACTGGATTCCTCGAGCCCTTGGGAAACAGCAGAGGTAATCTCGAAAGTCCCCTTGCCGTTAGTTGTAATTTTCCATTCTTTCTTAAAAATCCCCATTTCCAAAAATTCTATTGAATTGAGTTTTGATTCCGTTTCATGAATTCGTCGAGTAAAAAAAGATTTAACAACGAAGTTCTGTGTCAGAGTTGAACCATTTGCATAGCGAATCCAATAATTCCGGTACTTCCTGAATGAAAGCAGGAGAGCTTTTTACAGGTTGGCTTAATACAAAAATTGCTATTTCCCTTAATCTCAGCTTCTGGCTCATCAACCAAGATTCTTTAACTGGCAGTCCTTCCGAACGGGCAAAAAGATAAAGAGCTTTGAGCAAGGTAGTAGAAGAAGACCCATTTTCCATGAAAGATCTTAACGCATTTTCCAAGATTTGTAGATAAGGCTTAGGATCAAGAAGATGCTCCCCATTATCCAAATAAAAACGGGCCAAGAAACCAGCATCTTCAAAACGCTTTCTATCCAATGCCAATTCACGACGTTTTTGAAAAATTTCAAAATCTTTAACAAAAGGTAAGCCTTGCTGATTAGGAACTTTCAAGGCAAGCTCTACATCATCAAATAGATCGGGAGGAGAAAAAGTATTAAGTTTTCTAACTTTTCTTAAAAGACATGTTTTAAGTCCTAAATCTGTAAAAACTAGAAGTCTTATAAAATTTTCCCCGACATCCACTTTTCCAAGCAAGATTCCCTGGATAACAGACTCGGGGTTCATTGTTGATTAGGATTCCAGAGACTTAAGCTTTTGTTCAGTTGATCTAAATTTTCAGCTGCCGTTGTTTGTGGTCTTCCCATTAGTTTAAGAAAGAGGGGGGGAAAGATTTACTTTAATTAGAGGAAGCTCAATCCTGGTTATCGTCAGCCTGTCCCTTTCGGTTTTTCGGGTGCGGAGTAACCGCTCCTCCAGAAATTAGCATTTTCATACCGTCTCCGACTGACATATCAAGAGAGTAAACCTCTTCTATTGGGACAAGAAGAAGGAATCCACTAGTTGGATTTGGAGTTGTGGGAACAAAAACATTCAGGACTTTTCGTTTCAATACTGACTCAGTCTCATGAGATCCTTCAGCGGTAACAAATCCCAGTACCCAGCAATCTTTCCTTGGGTATTCAACCAATACAACTTCTTTAAAAACAGCACGGTTTTCCTGTCCAAAAGTCTCAACAATTTGCTTAACCGATCGATATACAGTGCTCAAGAAAGGAACCTTATCCAAAACTTTTTCAGTTGTGGAAATAAAAAATTTCCCCAATACATAATTTGAAAGAAATCCAAGTAATGTCAGGGCTAAAATTCCAGAAAGCAGTCCGACTATTGCAAGTAAAGTCTCCAATCCAAAAAAGAATTGATCTGAAGAAACGCCCAATTGACTAGCCAGCCTAGTGGCAGGTTCCTTAAACATATCCAAAAGGAAATCGAGGACAAAAATCGTGGTACCCAATGGTAAAAAAATTAACAACCCGGTCAAAAACGCATTTCGAAAACGTTTTGCAAAAGAACTGCTTTTGACTGAATCTTCAACCATTTAGCTTAGGTATAATCATGGGACAGAGGGTGCGAGATTAAAATCTGGCCACAAATTCGATTTTCTTATGAGGTGCAGGCATCGTTGCTCTTCATTTCTCATGAGTTGACGCTCGAATTTTTCAAGATCGTCGAACCCAACAAGATGTAACCAACCATGAATCAAATAAAGTGCAAGTTCATGACAAAAAGGAATTTTACGGGCAATTGACTCCTCCTTTGCCTGATCTACGGAAACACATATCTCCCCAGCAAGTCCTTCATCCGGGTCTGTTGGAAAGGTAATTACATCAGTTGGACGGAAATCATTTAAGAATTCTCCATGAAGACGATTATGGCGTTCTCTCTCCATAAAAACAATTGAAAGAACACCTGCCGGGCAACCAGAATAAAGAGAGCAAATGGATTCAAAAAAAGATCTCAATTTCAAATCAGAATAAGACAACCTAGGGTGCAGGTTATTGAATTCGAGACTAAGTTGCAGCTCAGGACAATTTTCAGTTCGAGGATTCACTAAAGGGAGAACTTGTATCCTTTTGGGGACCGTTATCTTTTTCTTCGGATGGATATTCAATACGGGAATGAAGCATGTTAAGTGTTGTCTTTACGAAACTGCGCTTAATTTTCGAAACCTCTTGCAAGGTAAGAGGACACTCATCAAGTTGTCCATCCTCTAGACGGTCATTAAAAATATTTTCGAGGAGTTCTTCAATACTGTGTTGAGTAACTTTTGGCAAAGTCCGAGCTGCCGCTTCAACTGAATCCGCAAAAAAAATAATGGCACTTTCTTTAAATCGAGGTTTGGGACCATCGTAGCGATAAGTTGACTCGTCCGGAACTCCTAAATCGGATTCTTGAAGAGAAAGAGTTTCCTGTTTCATTTTCTCGCGTGCCTGATGATAGAAATACTTAACCAAAGTGGTTCCGTGATGCTGACGAATGATATCACGAATGATTTTTGGGATGCGATTCTCACGGGCAAGATCTATACCTTCCTTAACATGACTCTTTATGATCAATGCACTCATAGCAGGATTCTTACGATCATGAGGATTATCAAACTCACCTTGATTCTCGGTAAAATACTGGGGCTGTGACATTTTTCCTATATCATGAAATAAAGATGCTGCACGGCACAAAATTGGATTAGCTCCTACTGCAAGTGCCGCATTTTCAGAAAGATTAGCAACCATTAGACTGTGATGATAAGTTCCAGGTGCTTCGACTTGCATACGCCTAAGTAAAGGATGATTAAAATCGGTAAGCTCAAAGAGGGTGGCATCCGTGGCAACCTTGAATATGTGCTCAATTAATGGCATGGCACCCAGAACCAATGCCCCTGTGAACAATCCGACCAGTAAAGACGCTCCCGCATGGTTGATTGATGCAAAAGGACCACTGCCTGATGCCAGTCCCAAACCAATAGCCAAAATTGCGGCGGTTAGCCCTGCCATTGATCCGGCCTTAAGAGCCGAACCTCGCAGACGAACCTCCCGGCAGAAAAAAGCCCCCACTAATGCTGAACTTAGCCCTGTTGCCAGAGTTTCAATTCCAGTATTTTGCATGGTTGCATGAAAAATGCTTGTCATCAGTGCCGTCAATGTGGCCATTCGTGGACCAACGGTTATCATAACTACCATTGAAGCAAACGCGACCGGCAATAAATTGGGCAACAAGCCAACTAAAAGTGCGTTGGCACCAAATAGTTCGGTTCCTCCTAGTTCCAGAATCAAACGAGAAAGCCCAAGATTAGCTAAAATAGAAAATGCCACGATGCTGGATCTCGCCATATCGAACCAAAAATCAGGCATAATCAATGAGATGTAAACTGTAGCAAAGAGAAAAATACCCAGAGTTATGAGAATTCTTTTAGGCAGAAGATTACGATCCTCCAATGACAGATTCAAAAACTTTGTATATTTCTCAAGGTCAGCTTCCGTCAGTTTCAAACCCATTTTGAGAATTAAATCTCCTTCCTCGACTGAAACGACTGGTGGGTCCATGAGGGAAATTGCTCGATCCTGAGAAGCCGTAGTCGCTTCACGGTCAATGGTTCTCAGATAAAGACCTTTGAGGGCAAATGAGGCAAATCTTGATGCTAAATCATTCCGAAATTTTTGCGCATCAAAAGATGCATTATCATCAGCACT
>NHDJ01000010.1 GCA_002167265.1 Verrucomicrobia bacterium TMED56
AATACATCAAGTTCACCCCAATCTACATTGGATGTAAATTGTTGAATAGTTTTCATGATCATGGGACCTCGCCACACAATAGGAGATTCTTCATCAACGAGTAAACCCATAGAAATTATTTTTACTCCGTAATTGACCACAGGTGAAATAATATTTTCTTCCACGAGAGTTGGGCTGTCCCATGAACCCATAAGTTGAGGGATTGATGGACCGTAAACATCACAGTCCATTAATCCAACTTTTGGCTGTCCGTAAGCAGTTTCCGCAAGAACCTTTGATAATGCACATGCTAGGTTAGCAGAAATAGTGGATTTGCCTACTCCTCCTTTTCCACTGGCTACTGCAATGATTGATTTTACTCCTTCTAATTTATTGGGCGTGTTTACTTGGTTTCCTGTTTTCTGCTCTTCAAATTTGTTCTTTATTTCAACTTCTACATTGGAAATATCTTTCTCTTCCAACAATAGGCTCTCGATTTCTTTCTTGAGTTGTTGGGGGATTTTTGGGTCCTGTGCAGTGAGTTCCAACCCTACTTTCACAAAACTCTCCTCCAAAGTTGCATTTGCAATAATTCCAAAGGAAACAATGTCACGAGAAAACCCTGGATACTTTATCTTTTTCAGTAATTCAATTACCTGACTTTCATTCATAATAAGGTAAGACATCAAGCAAATGGAATATACATCATGCAATGATAAAAAGAACCCACCATTAAAGTAATTAAATTTTACGATGTCCTTATTTTGACTTGCAGTGAATCATTGATTTTGAATGTTAGAAAGTGTGGAGGATGATAAGCTTATTTTTTTAAACAAAGTCAGAATGAGACTTTTCTCGTTTTTGTTCTTACCTTTTGTTTTTCTGATCACCAGTCCGTCGAACTTCGGAAGTGATTCCAATCCTATTGTTATTGGATCAATTGAGGGTTCCCTCAGCCGAAAGCAAATACCTGTAGATTTAGGGAAAACGAGTAAAGCAATTGCATCTCGAATTGGCCGTGCCATTGAGTTGCATGGAGGACTCCGTTTGTCTCCTCCCAGTTCAAGCCTGTATTCCCTGACCTTTACTCCAACTGGTTCTGAAGGTGTTCGGGTTCAAATTTTAAAGGGAAATCCTAAATCGCCTTTTGCAAATTTTTCGTGTTCTAAAGAAAGCCTTGCATTATCTATTGCAGAAGGATGTGACAAGTTTGTAGAGAAAAGCTTAGGTATCCCCGGGTTTTTCTCTGGGCAGGTGGCTTATCTATCTGCACTGTCAGGCAATAAGGAAGTCTTCATCTCTGATGCTATGATGTCAAGTGCCCGTCCTCAAACTTCCTTTAAGAAAATTACATTCAATCCAAGTTGGGCAAACAATGGAAGTGGGGTGTTTTTCACAAGCAACCGGCAAGTTTTCAATAACATATATTTTCTTTCTTTTGCTGACCGCAAGATATCAACAATTGCAAATTACAGGGGCAGTAACTTGAGTGCCGTCCAAAATCCTCGTTCAAGTCAAATTGCTCTAATTCTTTCGACTTCTGGTAATCCTGAACTTTGGATTTCTTCCACACCGAAATCAAAGCCTAGTAGACTAACTCGGAATAAAAGTAATGAGTCTGGACCAACATGGTCACCAGATGGTAGGAGGATTCTTCTGACTTCAGATGCCAGAGGTAAACCGCAAATTTATGAAGTCTCAATCTCCACAGGTATACTTACCCGAATACCCACAAATGTTAGCTCTCATTGTACAGAGCCTGCATGGAACCCTCGTTATCCGAACAAGTTCGCTTTTACCGCTGCGATCAGCGGTGGATTTCAAGTTTGTGAGTATGACTTCGACGCTCGCAAAACTAAAATCCTTACAAAAGGAACGGTTCATCATATGCAACCATGCTGGGCGAATGATGGTAGGCACATTTTTCTTACTCAGAGAACATCGACTGGAGCCACTCGTATTATGCTACTGGACACGGAATTTGATGAGGCTAAAGCAATTCCTCTTCACAATGAAAATTTTGGGAATTGCTCTCAGGTTAGTTTTTATTACCCAAATTGACTGATTTTAGCTCGCACCTCAGGTGTGGATAAATAGTCTTAAACTCTCCTCTCCAATGTTTAGAATCTTACTTGCACTTTTTTTAACCACGATTTGGTCGCCGGCTCAAACTGTAAGAATTGTATTGAGCGGGAATTCTACAATTTCCGGTGACCTTATTAAATCTTCCTCAAAAGAGGTTTTTGTTGATGTAGGTTATGATATCCTGAAAATACCAAAATCCGAAATTACGAGTATCGATAAAGAGATAAATAAAAATAGTAAAGAAGATGTTCAGTTTAGAAGTGAACTCTTCCTGGAGACTTCGGTAGATTCGAAGTTAAGTTCTCTTAAAGATTTGGTTGATCTTCTTGGTGAATCCGTTGTCCTAATACGAACGCCTATCGGTTTAGGTTCAGGCTTTTTGATACATCCTAGCGGATATCTAATCACAAATGATCATGTCGTGGCAGGTGAACGACAGATTTCTGTAACGCAATTCAAAGGATCGGGGGCAGAGCTGACCAAGCGGAATTTTGACAATGTAAGAATTGTTGCTACTGGAGGAAACTTGGACCTCGCTTTATTGAAAATAGAGGGTATATCCGCATCTTTTAAGTTTCCATTTGTTCGATTGGGAGCCTCTCCCAATCTCAAACAGGGGGAAAGAGTTTTTGCAATTGGG
Source organism: Verrucomicrobia bacterium TMED56 (assembly GCA_002167265.1). Lineage (GTDB taxonomy): Bacteria > Verrucomicrobiota > Verrucomicrobiia > Opitutales > Seribacteraceae > Seribacter. The sequence goes on from NHDJ01000010.1 coordinate 2,705, forward strand.
AGTCCCCTTGGTTTGGAAAGAAGTGTTTCAGAAGGGATTGTAAGTCTAAGAAATCGTATTATTTCGGACCGCCTGCATATTCAGACAACTGCGGAGATCAGTCCCGGAAATTCAGGAGGTCCACTTTTCAATTACAAAGGAGAAGTAGTTGGAGTAAATAATATGAAAGTCGTAGCTCAAGGTGCAGAGGGACTTGGGTTTGCAATACCTGTAGATTCTCTGAAAACCTTTCTACTTAATCGTGATGCATATGCTTTTGATCCCCGAAACCCGAATGCAGGATTTAGATATACTGATCCTCCTCGATCTAAATAACCCATTTTGAATTTCAAATGAAAATTAAATACCTCATTTACATCGCCTTGTCAGTTTTTCTGTCGTCTAATTTATATTCTGAAAACAAGAGTGAATCTCTGGTGTCAATGCTTCCAGAAAATTGCATTATGACAATTGAAGTAGATGATTGGAAAGTTCTAAGTAAGAATCTGGCTGCTGGCCCGTGGGGTGAAGTAGCGGAGTTTCCAGTTTGGGAGAAAATTTCAACAGTAATGGAAGATGAATTTTTTCGTGAAATAAAAAATACAAAAAAGTTTAAGGAAATTCGTGAAACATTAATTGATCCAATGCTGGAATCCATATCTGGGTCCATGGTAATTGGAGTTGCAGATATGGAAAATCTCATGGTTAGGGAGATGGTAGAGTATAACGGTGGTTCATCAAGATGGAGGGCGCAAAAAATGCCATTTTTTGCGGCCATATTCGAGTCATCTCTATCCGTTGAAGAATTTGCAGAGATTATTTCTTCTCTCAAAAGAATTTCCAAAACAGAAAAGAATTCAATCATGACGGTGTCAGATGAGAAAATTGGAAAGGCCAATGTTTTTTGGCTTTTACACAGGGAAAATGAAGATCTGCAAAAATTGAACCCCAAATCGACTGGTATTTGTGTTTCTTTACATGACGGGAAATTCTTTCTGCTCACTGGAGATATTGAAAGTGTGGAGGCTGTATTCGATAGCCAGTCGAACCTTGTATATTCCCTTATTGAGCAAGATTCCTACATAGACTGTTTCGATCAGATTGGGCGTGGTAATGCCCGTACATTTATTAATTTCCAGGAAGTGCTTCTCTCTTTGGATAAATTGAATGAGAGCCAAAAAATGGAGATTCCTCAAAATCCTTTTGGGGTTACTTTGAAAGGTTTAATTAAAGGGATGGGACTAGACGGGTTAGGGCATTTGGGACTTCAGGTAAATGCGGAAAAAAAGCAGTTTGAAGTTTCATCTTCAGTTGGACTAAGTCACTATAATGGTTTGCTTTCTCTTTTTTCTCCAGTGGGGGGGAACCTTGATAACCACGACTTTATTTCTTCCGATGTTTTTACGGTTAGCAATGCTCGACAAGATCTTGGCGAATTATGGCCGAGAATAGAGAGTATGCTTAAAGAAATTAGCCCAGGTTTGCATCTTCTGGTAACCTCTCAAATCCAGGCATTTGAGGACCAGTCTGAGGTAGCGGTAAGAGGCGACCTGCTGGGTTCACTTGGAGATGAGGTGGTAAGCCTTTCTTATCTCAATAGGAATCGTAGAGGTAACCCCATGCTGGAAAGTCCATCCTCTTCAATTTATGCAATCAGTCTCAGTGATTCCAAGTTGTTTGAACGTACCATTCGTGGAGCAATCGATTCAGTTAGTAAGGGAAGTGAAATTTTTCAGGAAAGAGAGCATCGCGGTATTACAATTCGATCGATGCGTGGATTGGAGAGTGCAGGTATCTCACTAAGTTATGCAATTGTAGATAACTGGTTTATACTTTCTATGGGTAAACCTAGGCATTTAAATCAATTGATCAATAAAATGGAGAGTAATGATGATGACTCTTTATGGAAAGAGCCTCATATGAAGTATGCAATGGAAGACCTTCCCAATGATATTAGGCAGTTGGATTATATTGATTTTCGTGAAATGTTTTCTTTCTTTCAGATCATGTTATCTGAAATTAAAGATGAAGATTTTAATATTACAGCCGATGATTTTGGAGAATTTCCTTACTTTATGCTTGGATGGACCAAAGATACGGATCAGGGCATAATTTCAAAAGTCAAGATTCATTCATTTTAAGATGATGACCCTGTCGCTTCGGCACTGCTTACCCTTATTTATTTCCATCGGCTTTTTCTGTGCGGTTTTTGCTAAACCGATCAGACTATCCCATCCTGAAGTCTTGTTAACTGGTTGGAATGCCCGGTGCCTTGAGCACGCCGATTTAAACAATGATGGCTTGGAAGATTTAGTTTATTTTAATTTGGATAAGTCTTATCTGGAAATTCTATACCGTTGTGCTCCGGGTGAAATTCCGAAACGCGTCCGTCCCGTGCAGAAAAACCGTTGGGAACCTTATCTTGAAGATGCACAATATGTTCAGGAAAGAATTTTCATTTCAGGTTCTATCACAGACATTGCTATTGGTGATGTTGATTGTGACTCAAGGTTGGACCTGGTTACTGCAAGTAAAGAGAGCGGTATAAAGATTTATTTTAGGGACAGCAATACTACTTGGAGTGAACCGTTTGATGTAGAGAGTGAAGAAGTAAGACCTTATTCATTGAGTTTAAAGGTGGTTTCAAGTAATACGGGTGCAGATCTTTATGCTCTGACTGAACCTGGTTTGGAGCGAATCAGCTTTTCTGAAGGGAAACCTATCTACCCATCCACTATTTTTAGAGAAGATGATAAAAAAGCGTACGGTGCAGAATTGATTGATCTAAATAATGATGGTTTTCTGGACTGGATGTATCTAGTTCAGGGTGAAGAGTTTTCACTTAAAGTAAGGCTTGGTCAAAATCACAGTTTCGGACCTGAACTTTCCATGGATGTCTCTCTGTCTTCATTTCCAACTTTAATGCAAAAGAATAACCCTGAAAAACAGAAGAAGTTCTGTTCGATTGATTCGCTTTCCCGTGAAGCACTAGTGTTTAGTTTTAAAACAAATTCAGACAACAGAAATGGCAAACCATTCAATGTTACATCCTTTGATTTATTCTCTAAGTCTAATAAAGAAAGCTCATGGGCCATGGGAGATTTTAATGGTGATGGGTTTTCTGATTTGGTTGGAGTTTCATCCAGTGAGGGGGAACTGGTTTTACTGGAGTCTGATTCAAAGGACTTTACTGGAACATTGGGAGTTTTCCCCTCGCTTCGAGGGATTAGCGATATTTCAGTTCATAAGCACAAGGGAGAGTTAACATTGTTACTGTTAAGTGCAGATGAAGAGGTACTAGGATATTCTCGCTTTGTTGAAGGAAAAGGTTTTTTATTTCCTAAACTGCTTAAAATAAAGGGAACGCCAATTGTTGCTTGCAGTACAAATCAGGAAGAAAGTGAAAGTGGAGAAGTACATGTTATCTGTGAAAATGACTCTGATTTTTCCCTTCAAACTTTACAAATGTCTCCCTCCGGTAAATACGAGCAGATTTTCTCCTTCGAATTAGAATCTTTAAAGAGAGCACCCACATCTTTGTTTCCATGTTCTATAAATGGGGATAAATACGGAGATCTGCTGATTTTATCCAATCGCGAGTCTCCTGTGGTTCTTTTAGGTGACCGTGAGCATGAGTGGCGTGAGGTTGCGGTCAATTCAGTAGTACGTAAAAGTTTTCTTAACGGTGTTGACTCCAGCAGATTGTCAAAAGTTACGACGGGGAAGGAAAAAAAAGATTCTCTTTTGGTTGCTGGCGAAGGACATGTTCGAATCTTTCGCTGGGAGCAGGATGATTTCAATGTGGTTGAACAGTACAACTCTAAGGACCAATCAAGCGAATTGAGTTGCCCTGTCATGATTGATTGGAAAGGAGATGGAAATAAAGAGATTTTTGCTTTTGATGAAGGCGGTCATTGGGAGCGACTTGTTTCATCGAATGGGTTTAGTAATCAAAAGAACCGGTGGGAAAATTCGTTTTTAGAACCTCAAAAAGCGATAGTCTTAAAATCAAAGAGTGGTGGTAGGATTCTCTCGCTTGGATCGAGTGGTTTTCAGGTGATTACCACATCTGATTTAGCTGATTTGACATTGGAGTTCCATTCTAAGCATCTAACGGAATTACCTAAAATCAGGCATAATGGAATTGAGAGTGGGGATTTCAACAATGATGGCATTCAGGATTTAGTTTGTCTGGATGGAAAGAAAAACCTCTTAGAGTTTCTTACATTAGATCAGCAAAAGCAAAGTTGGAAAAGTGTAATGCATTTTGAGATTTTTGAAAAAAACCTTCATTACCAAGGGAAAAAAGGTGGACTTTATGAGCCGAGAGAGGGCATGGTGCTGGATTTGAACGGAGACCAGCTGGATGATTTGGTGTTTTTGGTACACGACCGTTTGCTATTGTACAAGCAGATTGGCAATGAAGAAAAATGAAGATTTTAGTTTTAGGAGACATCGTAGGGCGACCAGGTAGAAATTTTCTGACTCGCCATTTGATCGATTTTAAGGAGAGGGAAAATATTAATTTTTGTGTAGCAAATGGAGAAAATGCTGCTGGTGGTGCAGGATTAACTGCTAAGACGGCCGATGAAATTCGTAAAGCTGGAGTGGATGCAATTACATTGGGGGATCATGTATGGGACCAAAAAAATTTTGAAAATGAAATCAATCATCTTGAATATGTTTGTCGTCCTGCCAACTTGCCAACTTCCAACCCGGGAAGGGACCGTTTGAAAGTCGAAGTCAATGGGTTGAATGTGGGGATTTTCACGGTTATGGGAAGATCATTCATGGGTCCCAAAGTCGACTGTCCATTTGCTACTGCTGATCGATTGATCTCTGAAATGAGTAAGGATGTAGGAATCCTAATATGTGAAATTCATGCCGAGACAACTTCGGAAAAAGAAGCTATAGGATGGCACCTTGATGGTCGTACGAATTTAGTATTTGGTACCCACACTCATGTCCCTACTGCTGATGGCAGACTTTTGCCAAAGGGTACTGCTTATCAGACAGATCTGGGCATGACTGGTCCACGAGAATCCGTTCTTGGAAGGAATATTGAGGCATGCGTTGGCAGGTTTTTAGACGGTATGCCGAGGAAGTGTCCAGTTGCCGAAAGTGACATTGGAATGCAAGGGTGCGTGGTTGAAATTGATTCAGATAAATCATTAGGAACCATTAGTCATAAACGCATTGAATTACGTGAAGACGAAGTTTAGATATTTCAGTTCCTTCTCCCGCCAATCAGTCCAAGGCGAAACATCCAATATAAGAGTGTGAGCAGAGATGTAACGAAAGCTGCGACATAGGTCATAGCGGCGGCATTCAATACTTTTCGTGCACCATCCAATTCATTTTCGGTGACATAATTTCCCTTGCGAAGACAGGATAATGCTCTCTTACTCGCATCAAATTCAACAGGAAGGGTAACCAGAGTAAATAGAGTAGTGCATCCAAAAAGAAGCACTCCCAGCCATGAAAGCGAGGCTCCGGTAGCACTTTGGGCTCCACCAAGAAAAACTGCGAGGATAATTACGACCATCGAAAGTCCTCCTCCAAGGTTAGCTACTGGTACCCATGCTGAGCGAAATGAAAGCATGCCATAGGATTTCGCATGTTGAATTGCATGGCCAACTTCGTGCGCTGCCACACCAAATGCTGCCATGCTGTTTGAATCGTAAACTGACTGACTAAGTCGTAAGGTTTTAGAAGTCGGATCATAATGGTCGGTCAATTCACCGCTGACTCTTTCTATGCGAACATCATTAATGTTGTTATCACTTAAGATACCTTGGGCAACTTCCGCACCCGTCAGCCTAGACCTCGTTGTGTACTGGCTGTATTTGCGGAAACGACCTTTTGTGATGCTTGATGCGTACAGGCTTAACCCCATGCCCACGCCAATAACCATCAGATATAAAGGATCAAACATAATCAATAAATTTTCCTGAAAGAGAAATCTTTATTTTTTTCCTTCGTAAGATTTGTGAAAGGCAAGAATATGAGCCTTTAAAACTTTGGTGTTTTCAGGGTCGACTGATTGCTTGCATTTCATAGCGGCAACCATGACCGCGTGAGCACCCTTTAATAATTCCTCATAATTTTTTGAAGAAGATTTGATTCGTTGAATCATAAAATATTCGGCTATGATTTTTTGGGTGTTGGTTGCGTGAGACTCTTTGGTGTTAATCCACCTTACTAATTGGTTCATGGATTGTGCGTCTTTTTTGCCGGAGAGTTCGTTAATCAGATTTGTCGCTTTTTCAATCGTTGTCTGATCTTCAAGCATCTGTTCAAATCTCAACTGATCAGAATAAACTCCGCATGGAACTTGGCAATGAGCAGAAGCAAGATTTTGAGCGAGTGCAAAGGCGAGAAGTGAAAGAAAAGTTCTTATATTATTCATGTCTGTTTAAGTTTTATTGGAATTTAATGTGAATTTAATAACTGTTTTATTGGAAGCCATGAGTTTGCCAAGTAAAAGCACTCGTAATTACTATATTTTAAACTTCTTACTTGGCTTTGACATTGCGAAATATCTTAAAAACATCTATTTAGTAAGTAACCTTTGCGGGAGTAGCTCAGCTGGATAGAGCATCGGTCTTCTAAACCGAGGGTCGTGGGTTCGAATCCCACCTCCCGCGCCATTCATGCGCTTCATGATCAATCTAGTCATAAAGTGGAAAGGATTGGCTTTCCTAGCTTTTATAATCTAGAACAGATAAGGTGAATGATCAAAAACCTAAGCCTATAATAAGCAAAAAGTTTCTTCTCCTTGGATTTGTAGTATTGATAGAATTATCAGGGCATGGAAT
>NHDJ01000011.1 GCA_002167265.1 Verrucomicrobia bacterium TMED56
AAAATCATCCTCCGCCCCGTCATCCCTCTGTTCATCATCTTGATCCTCCCAATCACGTAAGATTTCAACAAATGGGCGACCATCCTCTTCATCAAATAAGGAACTCCCCTCATTCTCACTTACAAAAGTGGCAAAAAAGGAAGCTAGATTTCGGTCTTTTACCGAACTCAAAGGGATTTTCCCGGACTCATCCGTTAAGGAAACATTCCACTTAACCACGGAGCCTTGGTTTTCATTTCCTTCACTGCCGGAAAGAATAATCGGATCGAACATTTCCGCATACCCAAACGGGTCGGACCAACCCTGGCCTGATTCCAGTTTACCCTTTACCGTCTTAAACTCATTCAAGACTCCAACCACCAGATCCAGCCCAGAATAGGCATAGGTCCTCAAATCATCACGGCGGTGAGATTGACTCACATGCCTCAACTCCTGGGTAGTCTCTTTCATCAGGCGCATAGAAAGAACGGACAGAAAAACAATCAAGCAGAGGACGAATACCAGGATTGAACCCTTGTTGTGTCTTGAATTGATTTTCATTTGGGTTCCTCTTCTATTCCACTGGGTGCCAATCGATCGATCGACAGAGATATGGTTCTCTCCAAGTCTTCATCATCCCAACGGAATACTAATTTCATGAATGCAGGAATTCTAAATTCATCGCTCTTCTCACTCTCCTGCAAATCACTGTAAACTTCCCAGTTTTTTATGTCGTCCGGGCCATCATCCTCTTCCCCGTAATAATAATAGTAAACTTCCCTGCAAAATGGACTGATTATGGATTTGAGCAATTCCTCCTCCTCAACTGGTTGTAGATTTCCATCCTCTCCCTTTTCCAGTTCCTGCAACTCAGAAAACCACAATAAACTTAACCCGTCCGTTTCATCCGGATACAGGTAAGCATGCACTCTGACCGATTTTCCATGTGGATTAAAAAATAGCGGAGGAGCTTCACGCAGGTAAAAATGAACCAATGGATCATCGACTTCTGAAAATCCGACCGGAGTTTGGAGATCAATGACTTTGTCCTGGTTTTTAGCTAAGGGGGCAACGCTCGCCTCCTCCAATACCGCGGTTAGGAAATGGGCCACCCCATTGACATGGGCATCAAATGCGTCACGGGTAGCCGGTCTGTTGGCCCAGGCTTGCGAAATCGTGATCAGTAAAGTGGTTGCCGCCACCAAAACCAATCCTCCGATAGTCAGGGCAAGGAGGACTTCCACTAAGGTAAAACCTGTAATTTTCCTCCTCATTAAAGCCTATTTCTCTCTTCCTCCATTTCCTCGATCTTTTCTCTTTTGTCCTCGAGTAATCTTTGCCTGTCCGTACTGAAGTCACTGTTACTTCCCCAGGTTGGACGCAGCATCAGCATAATATACTCTCTCTCCCCTGCCTCTACACCCAAGTCGTCGTTTCCATCATATTCTAGGGACAATCTTACCCTGTAAAGGTCCAGAACATTAGTCATTTCGATCTCTGTCTCCCACTGAATTTCACCCATACTAACCGTTGGCAAATCCCCTCCGTCCTTCAACTTTTCGTAGTCAATCTCACGGAAAATCTCACTCCTTGCCCAAAGTAAATCCTGCTCTAATTCACGAGTATCCTTCATGATTCGAATAGTACGGGAAGCTACAAATGCACCTTCCACAATGTACACCGCTGAGATTCCAAAAAGAGCCAAAGCAATCAATACCTCGATCAGCATAAATCCACTGCTCTTTTTCAATTTCATTCTTCGCTCTTCAAAACATATGCTGAAAAGGGATCAAATTTGAGCTCTTCAGTTTTTCCTCGAAATTCAATCACAGTTAAAAAAGGGGTACTGCAACCGGCGTGAAATCTAATTGCAGAGAGCAGAAGTTCATCACTATCCAAGTCAGAGCTTCCACCATCCACTCCTGCCAAGGGTGGAACCGCATAGAACTCGAGCTTTGGCATCAATTCATCATCACTTCTAATGTCATCAGTAATTTCTTCATAAACAGGGTGACTCTTAAGAATCATTCCTTGTCTGTCCTGCACTAAAAAGGTGGCATTTTGCTCAAGCCAACTTAAAAAGATCTCCTCTTTTTTTTCCCCTGAAAAATAAAGGGCATCAAGAGTTGCTCTTTTCAAAACCCTGGCGGGAGGTTCCGCGTTGCCACCTATAATAAAAGCACTGGCATTTCCAGCAACGATCCCTGCCATTATTGCCACCAGAGCAAGTACGATTAATATCTCGATTAGGGTGAATCCGGATACGGACCCTCTCCTCTGCAAAACAGTCAATTAATTAGATGTGTCCTTATTGCTTATCTCTTTTCCATCTCGATTTGTCCACAGTTTGAATGTAGACCCTTCCAAGAGATATTGATAAGGTTGTCCCCAGGGATCATTTAGATCCTTGGCCTTTTTAACAAAAGGCGGGATCCCACTGGGCGGGTTCTGTAAATCACTCAAAGACTTTGGATATTCCCCTGCAAGAGCAAGATAACTGTTTATGTAAGCTGGTCCGGTGGTATCAACCCAGGTCTGGGCAGCCTTAATCTTTCCACCTTCAAAAGTACCTGTCAAATTTGACATCGCCAACCCCGCAACTATCCCGATCAGGGCTAGTACGATAAGAATTTCAACGAGGGTAAATCCGCGTGAATTCTTGGATTTTTTGCTAGACAAGCTGGAGTCTTCTTCTCCTGCCGCTTGGACTTGAATAGTACAATCTTGTGTGTGCATACAAACAACTTATGCCCAAACCATTTTTCAATCAACTAGAAATAAAGTTTTCCTGCCTTTAAACTTGCCTCATTAGTAGGTAGGGTTCAAATAGTATACTGTGACTTTACCTGATTATCTACCAGTTTTTTTACAAATCCTGCTTGCTTTGGGCATGGGTGTGGGAATCTTGGTATTCAGCCACATTTTCGGCCAAAAAGCAAGGCACAGCAAAATTAAAGATTCACCTTATGAATGTGGACTTGCTGCGGAAGTCGGTGGGGAAACCCGTTATTCTGTAAAATTTTATGTCACCGCCATGCTTTTCATTCTCTTCGATATCGACGTGGTTTTCCTGATTCCATGGGTATTAACCCATCGCGACTTAGTCGCTGCGGGGATTCCAATCCTTGGACCCATGCTGTTTTTTACCTTCGTCCTGGTAGTCGGTTTGATTTACGAACTTAAAAGTGGTGCCCTTAAGTGGGAAAAGTAATCGAATACCCCCTTGTCCATTCGGGAACAAAATGTTTCCCCATGATCGTATTCTCTAACGCATGAGGATAGACCGCTACTTATCGAACTCCAGAATTATTGATCTTTCTTCGCGTGATTTGAATTCCGCATATTCTGAACTTATTGATACCTTTGGAACTCAACTACCCACACCTGCCAGCCGGAAAAAAGTATTAAAGGAGTTGGTCCTCAGGGAAAAGTCTCTGACCAGTTACATCGGAGAAGGAGTTGCCCTACCCCATGCCCGGGTCTCCATGAAAAGACCCTATGCCCTCGCCGTGGGACGTTGTCCCGCTGGGCTAACTTTTGAAGGTCGTGACAGTTATGAAGACATTCGATTCGTTTTTTTACTCCTAGCCAGCGAAAACGCTAAGAACTACTTATCTTTCCTCGCCGCCCTCGCCCGTTCTTTTCAGGACAGTTCCATCATGGACCGTCTGTGGATGGCCCGGGACAAGTCCGAATTCAAGAGTGCCGTCCGCAACGCTTTTGCTGAAACTGACGACCGTCCGGCACGCAGACGCACAAAATTCAATAAGCTACTCACGGACGAAGCAGCCAAGATTGCCAAAGCGGCTGATTGCTCAACCATTCTAGTATTCACGGATGTGTTCCCACCCACCCTGGCTCCTCGCATGACTTTCCCCAATTTCAAGGTCGTGCTTGCGGGAGAAGGTGTATCCGAAGAAGACCGGACCCATCATCGGGCAGATGCCACACTTGCGGTTCGGGCTCTATCACGGTCCAGATTATCGCAACTGCGGGCTGCCATACTTCTTGGATTAACCCGTGAAATCTTTGGATTTCAGGACCGTGTCTGCTGTATCGGAGGTATTCCTGACAGCGGACAACTGGACACAGTCCTCGTTGTTGATGTGGATGAGGAATTCGAATCTGTCATCGGACAGGGTGACGAGATGTTACCCAACGATGTTGCCGCTGAATCATTGGAAAGATTGACCGCCATCGCCACCGATCTAGCCACTTCCGGGCGTGAAGGAAAATCGATCGGAGCCATGTTCGTATTGGGAGATCACGAAGAAGTCATCAAAAGATCCAAGCAATTAATTCTTAATCCATTCCATGGATATGCAGAAGAAGACCGTAATATTCTCAATCCTTTCATGGACGAGACAATTAAGGAACTTGCTCTTATCGACGGTGCCTTCATTGTTCAGGGAAACGGGGTGGTGGAATCCGCTGGCTGCCTTATTCAAGCCAAAGCCGATGAAATTGACTTGCCTGGCGGGTTGGGTACGCGACATGCAGCCGCCGCTGCCATTACCCAGTCCACCGACTCACTGGCACTAGTTGTCTCAAGTTCCGGTCAGGTTACCTATTTCCGCAAAGGCAGAATGTTTACCCTCTTCGAGAAATCCGAAGGACGTGCTCTGTGACTGGCGTATGCCATTTTCCACTTTACCAGCCAAGCCGACCATCGGTTTTTACGGAGGAAGCTTTGATCCCATTCATCAGGGCCATGTTTCTCTCGCCCTCTACGCCATTAAACAATTCTCCCTCGAAAAAATTCTTCTTTGTCCCGCTTTTTTGGCACCCTTACGAAAAGAAAAGCCTGCGTTTTCTGCTGCACACCGTTTGGCTATGGTCGATTCCGTTACCAAAGAAAATGAAAATCTTGTTTCCTTTGATTATGAAATTAGGGCAGAGAAAACATGCTACACCTTTGAAACTCTTCAGGTTGTTCGTAAAAAATTCCCGCAACATCAAATTATTCTCATCCTCGGGGATGATCAAATTGCACAAATTCAAAAATGGAAATTTCACCGGCAACTCCTTGAGGAATTTAAGATACTGGTTTTTCGCAGATCTGCAGATCCATCCAATCTCGATACGATTCCCGACTCTATGAAAGAAAATATTCAAATATTGGAAAATCAGCTCTTTCCTCATTCCTCCACTCAAATTAGAGAACATCTCCGTCTTGGGAAAGACATCTCTGCTCACATCCCCCCATCCGTCTTTAAATATATGAAAAACAATCGGCTGCTTGATTATCTTTACTCATGAGCAAAACACTTCCAAAATCAAAATCCGGACTTCGGAAAAATCTCCACATAGCATGTGAAGCATTGCTCGACAAAAAAGCTGAGAATTTAAAACTGCTTTATTTTGGAGACAAATCCCCCCTCACCGATTGCTTCATCATTGCCACGGGCACCTCAGATCCCCACCTCAAAGCTCTTCGTAATAACCTGGAAGTCGAGTTGAAGGAAAACAAAATAGAAACACTTTCGAAAGACCGGTTTCATCCCGGCGGGTGGCTGGTGCTGGATGCCATCGACTTTGTGGTCCATCTGTTTTCCAAGGAACAACGTGAAAACTATGCTCTGGAACATCTCTGGAAGGATGCGAAGCAACTGACTCCGGAAGATCTTTAAAAAAATCTCCACGATGGACTGGTTAAAGTTGACCCCAATAAAAATGGCACGGTTTAATGCCCCAGCTTAAGAAATCCTATTTTAAAAGACTTCTAATTTAAAAACAGCCCAAATTATGACCAACCGTAGATCCTTCCTAAAACAAGCTTCCTTTGCATCCGCTCCTTTTATACTGCCCTCTCATATTTGGTCAGCCAGGGGAGATTCATCTCCAAACAACCGTATCAACATAGCAATCATCGGACCGGGTAAGATGGGTCGCGGACATGCCCACAAGCTTATCCGTAACCCCCGAGCTCAAGTCACCGGATTTGCTGAGATCGCGGATGTGAGAACCCAGCACACCAGGGAATTAATTGAGAAACATTACTCAAAGAACACACCGGGAGAAAAATGGAAGGGATTAACCATCACTCAGGACTATCTTGAATTACTCGAAGACAAATCCCTCGACGCCGTGCTCATCGCCACTCCTGACCACTGGCATGGTGAAGCTACCATCCGGGCAGCCCGTGCCAAAAAACATGTTTATTGCGAAAAACCCATCTCCCTGACCATTCAGGAAGGACGGGCCATGGTTGATGCGGTTAAGCAAAACAAGGTTGTTTTCCAAACCGGTAGCCAACAGCGTACAGAATATGGCGGCAAATTCCGTCGAACCGTGGAAATGGTACGCAGTGGGGCAATTGGCGAACTCAAAAAGATTCGTGTCTGTGTGGGCGGTCCACCCGTTCCCTGTGACCTGCCCGCTGAAAACACGCCCAAAGGGATTGATTGGGATGCGTGGCTTGGACCTGCCCCAACCCGGGGATTCAATAAGATTCTATGCCCGGATGATGTGCACAATCATTTTCCCGCCTGGAGAAGGTACCGTGAATACTGTAATGGTGCACTCGCTGATATGGGCGCCCACCATTTCGACATTGGACAATGGGGCATGGATGCCGACAACACCGGACCCGTCAAAGTGATTCCACCCAAAGAAGGTAACCGTGACCTCAAAATGATCTACGCAAACGGAGTGGAGGTCATTCATGGCAATACCCCCGATTGGCGCGGTGGCACTATTTTTTACGGTACTGAAGGAACCATTTGGGTGGACCGTGGACCGTGGAAATCAGATCCCGAAAATTTGATCAAGGACTACCCAGCGGCCCTCAGTCTTCGACAACCCAAGAATCATCATGATGACTGGCTTGATTGCATTCATTCCGGGGAACTACCCATGGCTCATGTGGAAGCGGGCCACCGCACCGCGACTCTTTGCCAACTTTGCAATATCGGTTACGAACTACGCCGTGAACTGGACTTTGATCCAAAAAAAGAACGTTTTATCAATGACAATGAGGCCAACAAGTTAACTGACCGCAAGCGACGGAAAAAATGGTACCGCGTGTAACCTGGACTTGAAATTCAAATTTTCAGTCATCAGGTAACTCCACTGGCCAATATTATTTCTCCTTCAGCTGTTTTTTTATGAAGGGAGAAAGCAGCCAAATTGAAATACTAAGAAGAATGAAGCCGAACACTCCTCCACCCTTGGTGCATGAGTTCAAGGCGATCATTCCAAATATGCATCCGAAAACGATACGGCATCCCTTGGCTACCACCCCTCTATTTTCCTCAAGTTGTTGATTGCGGGAGTCTGAATTCTCTATCAGGTCCTGCTCAAGTAATTTCTTTTCTGCCTCGCTCAGCGATTTTTCTCCAAATTCATATCTCTTATTACGAAGCTCGTTTAAATAAATATGATGAGGCTTTTCCTTTTTTTCAGAAGTCGGTTGGCTTTTACTAATTCTAAATCTTTTCTGCTTGCTCCTTGATCTGGTGGTAGTTTTTTCCTCTTTTTCCTTTGGAATTTCAGTGATCTTTTCAATTGGCGGCTGGTCAACCTTGGAGTTCTCTCCTGAGTCGCTAGTGTTTTTCTTGGGCTCTTCAGGTTCGATCTTGATTTCCCCACCTGTTTCCGTGTCTTCCACAGTCTCCACGATTTCCTGAACAACAGGTATGGGCTGATTTTCTTTTGAAATATCCGTTTGGACCTCTTCAACAATACTTTCTTCCTCAATTTTGTCGTCTTCAAAGGATTGCCCAAAAACTACTCTCTGATACAGACCATCCAATTCCAGCACCGAAAGAACAGCCTTAAATTCCTCAGACTTATCCAAACCTTCCACCCAATCATTTTCCGATGGGGGAAATAGAACTGAACATTCCAATTCACCACCCGGAAATTGGGCAATCACGGTTTTTCCACCATTATATCTCTTATCATATCGTGTGGAAAATGTACTGTTTGATTCAAGAAATGATAATTTGAACTCCCCCATACCACCGACAAATGGCTTGATGATTGCCTCAGCTTCAGAACTTAATCTTCTCGTTTTTTTTAAGTCTTCAAGTGTCGAAATTAAATCCTGTTTATTCATTATAAATGTATTATGCGCATAAAATGCCGAATTGAACCATCATTAAATTATTTTATATGGCAAATTACCAACGGAAAAATACTCCAAAAAATAAACACCCAGTTAACGCTTCCTGTATTCTTTGCGCCCGTAGTCATAGAATATGGGCTTTCTTCCCTGAGCAGGTAAAAGATAAATCCAGCTTGCCGTCTCACTCCGCCACAGAAATGGCCAGGTTCCTTGACTGGTCCACAACCAACCATCTGGCTCCCGCCACATCCAGGTTCCACCCTTTTGATTTTCTGGCAGATAGACCCATTCGAGCTTTTCGTGATAGGCCCATTGGTTTCCATACTGCCTGTATGCTCCAAACCATTCCGATGATTTCCATCCGTCCCGTACTTCTTTCTGCTTACCCTCCAATTTTTCATCAGGTAAGTCTTCATCAGGTGTGGTAAACCGCTTCTTGGCACCGGGAGATTCTCCCACAGCATTTCTGGCAAAAGCACGGTAGTAATAGCGGGTTCCGGGTTCCAATTGATTTATTTCCAGTTCGAATTTTTTGCCCTTCACCCCGGCGGTTTTTCTGGATGATTTCTCAAAACGCAGGCTCTGGCTGATTTCAATACCGGCTTTCTTTATTTCAGATCCACCATCCGCCAAGATTCTTCCACCAAAAACAAGCGTACCCGCTTTGTTTTCCCTCACGGTCAAAGTGCGGACAATCGGGACAAAATTTTCATTTGGCTGTTTGTCTGTAGTATCCTCTTTGTCTTCCGGTTTTTCCTGATCCGGGAGGGGTGTGCCCTCTCCTTTCTCATCGGTCGTTCCCTTGTTGTCAGTTAGCGGTGGATTCTGATCTTTCTGTTCATCCTTTTTGGTATCCTTTTCCACAAATTCCGCCCAGTCGTAAGGCCAGTTCTTGTTTGATGAGAATGCCGCGTTAATTTTTCCCTTGTTGGTATTGGATAAGGCACTGGAACCACTGAACATATGAGCCATATTTGTTCCCGAAGATGTATCCCAGTCGCCTATCGACTGGTTGAAAGAAATGGCCCCGTTGAACATGTGAAGCATATTGGTGACGCCACTCGTGTTCCAGTCACCGATGTTCTGGTTGAACGATGTGGCACCACTGAACATAGAGGCAAGGGTGGTGGCGGCGGAAGTGTTCCAGTCGCCGATCGGTTGGTTGAAGGCGGTGGCGTCGCGGAACATATGACCCATGTTGGTGACGGCGGAAGTATTCCAATTCCCGATGGGTTGGTTAAACGCCTTGGCGCCTTGGAAAATGCCGCCCATGCCCGAGACGGCGGACGTGTCCCAGCCGCTGATGGCTTGGTTAAAAGCGGTGGCATCGTGGAACATATGACCCATGTTGGTGACAGCGGAAATTTCCC
>NHDJ01000012.1 GCA_002167265.1 Verrucomicrobia bacterium TMED56
AAATCTTGAATTTCACATACTCCAAGAGTAATGTTTCTCTCACCTCCAAGTGAATCTTTAACATCATACTCAAGTAGATTTCCGGTAACGGATTCAGTGAGTATTTGGGAAAAGCCTTCACCACCATCAGTTAAAGGTATTTTGGTGGTCTTACTGCCCTTAAAGCGTTTGCTTAAGATTTTCTCGGATAGGTTGCAAAGCTCAGTGGCAGAAAGTGAACCCTTGCACTTGTCAAAAGCTACAAGGAAATTCTTCATACATTTACTTTCTATCGAATTTCCTTCCCTGAAACTTCATCAACAAACTTGAAGTTCTCAACATGAAAAGAATCCGAGCTTTCAAAGTTAACACTAACATCGTAATTTCGTTCAATTCTTTCGAGCAACTTGGCATCTGGTCCCCTTAACCTTCTCAAAACTCCAGGGTGAAGAAATACTTTCAATTTGGTAGATTGGCTATCAGTACTGTTTTCCGGTCTACGAACAATGCTCGATAGCTTACGCTGAATTTCTATGCTTATTGAGCGTGGAGATTTAACAATCCCCCTACCCATGCAGTAAGGACAAGGCTCATAAATACCACTGGAATTACTCTCATCATGCCTTTGTCTTGTAATTTGCATGATTCCAAGCTGAGAGATAGGGAGAATATTGTGCTTTGCCTTATCTTCAGACATGGCAGATTTCATTTTTTGAAAAACTTTTCTCTGGTCGCTCTTATTTTTCATATCAATGAAATCGATGATAACCAATCCACCAAGATTTCTTAATCTCATTTGCCTTGAAACTTCCATTGCGGCTTCAATGTTGGCCTGTAATATAAAATTTTTACCATCCTTCCTGCTGCCCTTGTGACTTCCCGTATTAACATCGATTGAAACCAATGCTTCAGTTTCTTCCATGACAATTTCACCACCCGAAGGCAAAAGTACTCTTCTCATGAAAGTTTGTTCAATTTGTCTCTCAACATTGAATCTTTCAAAAATTGGGATTTTCTCATCAAAATATGAAACCTTTGATTTTGATTTGGGAGCAATTTTCTGGATAGTCTCGATTAATCGATCATAATCATCTTTCTTATCGACTTGTACACGGTCGACATCGTCAGTTAAAAAGTCTCTAGCAGTCAAGCCGATCAAATCAGGTTCCTGATACAAAAATGCAGGTGATTCTTGCGACTTCATCTTGGCTTCAATTTCGTCCCATTGCTGCAGAAGCAAATGGAGGTCTCTCATAAAAAAGCGTTCGGGTTTATTTTGACCAGCAGTGCGAATTATGACCCCCATACCCTCTCTAAGGGAAAGATTTGAAATAATACCTTTTAATCGATTGCGTTCTGCTTTTTCTTCAATCTTACGAGAAATTCCGCACTGTCCGGCATAAGGCATTAAAACCAAAAACCTTCCGGGTAAAGACAAGTTTGTAGTGGTTCGTGGTCCTTTACTTCCAATTTGAGCTTTTGTAATTTGAACAATAATCTCAGATCCGATGGGAAATGCCTTGGGTATGTCTTTAACTGACTTGACCTCATTTTTGGAATTATTCTTCTTCTTGTTTTCCCTGACTATTTCGATCGAAGGGTCATTATTTGCACCCGGAAGCATATCCCAATAATGTAAAAATGCATTCTTATCTTGGCCAATATCAACAAAAGCAGCTTTTAAACCTGGTTCAAGATTCTGGACTTTTCCTTTGAAGATCGCTCCGACCATGCGGTCTTCATCAAGCCTTTCAACATCAAATCCCTGAAGAATACCATTTTCGATTCTAGCAACTCTTCTTTCAAGGGCTTCCGTATTGATGATGAGTTCTTTGTAATCCTTATCTTTATCTTTTCTAAAAAAGGACAGGATCCTTTCACGAATGGGACGATCCTTGGCCCGTTGTATAGACCCTTCCCGTAATTCTGCTTTATTAATGTGCACAGGGGGAGGTTCAACAGGAATAGATCCCATGTCATTTGGAGAATCGCTTGTTTGATCAGGATCCAAATCATGTTGATTTGAGCTGCGCTTTGGAGTGCGGGTATTATTTCTTGGTTTTCGAGCCATGATTCGATGAAGTTAGAGATCTGCGTTTTAGCTCACTCAAGAGAAAGGGAGTCTTTGCTAGCATTATGCTAAGAACTCCTTTCTGTATCGATACACGCTCTGCACCACTCCCATTAACAAAAAGGAAGTAACTACGAAAGATCCACCGTGACTTAAAAACGGTAGTGGCAGACCCGTAATTGGCGTAATGCCAAGAGTCATACCAATGTTAACAAACACATGTGCCATCAGAAGCACGGATACGCTAACAGCAAGCAATCTACCGAAGAGATCGGCAGAATTAGCAGCTACCTTCAGACATCCATAAATTATCAGTGCATAGACGAAAATAGCAAAGGAACTCCCGATGAGTCCCCACTCTTCTGCTAGCACTCCAAAAATGAAGTCATTGTGAGCGACTGCCGATGGCAAGTACCCCAGTTTAGCCTGCATACCTTCACCTAAGCCTTTTCCAGAAATGCCACCGGTTGCTACGGCAATTAAAGCTTGAACACGGTTCCAATTGGGACCGATACCATGAGGGTCAACAACTTCGGGAGCGACAAAGGTTAGTATGCGTTTACGTTGATAGTCTTTCAGTGGTAAGAGCGCGTTGTCTTCGTAAGCCACCACCGACTCGGAAGAACGCAGATTTTCAGTTTTATGTTGATAATAACGGTAGACGTCCAAGCTGAGCACGCCAAGCAACGCAACAAACAAAGCAGTTGTTGCGATAAAAAATTTGGCAGGTATGCGAGCGACGTACAAAAGAGTGAAGGCAATAGGTGGAAATACCATAGTCGAGCCTAAGTCTGGTTGCAAAAAAATCAAGAACATTGGAACAAAGAAGCAAATGCACAGCCTTAAAATACCCTTAAGGGAATCACGAATGTCTCCGATTTTTGATCTAGATAAAATACTCGCACCCATAACAATGGTCGCAAATTTTGCCATCTCAGATGGTTGGATTTTAAAGAAACCAAAATCGATCCATCTACTGGCACCATAAATTTCAGGTCCACCAAAAACGAGAAGTAAAGAAACCATGGATAAACCGTATAAAATGTGGGCGTATTTCAAAAAAAGCCTGTAATCCAGAATCGATGCACCAAAGTAGACTGAAAAACCGATTAAGCACCAGATTATCTGGAGTTTCCATTCGTTACCGCCATCGTAAGCTCGGGCCGATTTAATAAACAAGATACTCATTACGCACAAACATGCCAGACAGAGTGGGGTAATTAAATCCCAGCGTTTCTCTTCAGGGATATTAGATATCTCTGCTCGATTAGCTTTAGTTTCCATGTGTGGGCTTTAAAAATTACATTGAAACTAATTATCTAGCAATTCTCGGGAAATTTCTATCCATTCATACTCTAGAGAATCAGTAGTCTTTACAGGTCGCCCAGCTCGCCTGTACCAATATCCGGCATTTCCAATATCTCCTTCTTCTCGGTGAAGATATGCATGTACCCAACTTCCATCAGGACCATCAACTTCTTGAGCAAGATCATGAGCTTTATCCCAATCCCCTTTCCTGACCCACCAAAGAGCCTTTATAAGAGGTTTCCACTCGCTTGAGGGCTCATCTTGTTTAGCGATGTGTGCAATGAATTCTTCTAAATTACGCATATTTTCCTCAGAATTATTTTCTATTTTCTCCTCCACCGAGTACCCCAGGAAAATGAATATTGGAATTTTCTTTGATGCTCCCTGATTAAAAAGGGCAAATCTTCCTCATGCTCGAGCTCGAACCATGGATTTAGAACTTCTTCAAGCTTTTCTTTTGAATTTCCTGAACCTCCAATCCAGTTTGCTCTTGGAGTAAATTCTTCCAACCATGTAAAAGGGGTAGCCAATAACAATTGACCGCCATGCTTAACCAGCTTTGGCAATCGGTTTAAAAAACTTAAAGGATTTGGCAAACGACAAATCAAGTTTGCAGCATGAACAAGATCAAAATCAGACAAGTCTTCAGGTAAATCAGATGCATCTCCTACTTCAAAACAAATCTCACCCTTGTAAGAAGGAGGGGCAACGGTTGCATTTTCATAGTAATCTCCCTCGATTAAATAAGAAAATTTTAACGGTTTTCCAGATGTTAGTCTATTAGCCACATTAATAAAACTCTCAGAGTAATCCATACCGAGAACATTCCCAAAATACTTTCCCAAAATAAAACTTGAGCCGCCCACAGCACAGCCAACATCCAACGCCTTTAATTTTAGATCATAGGGGGAAGGTTTCATTAAGGATTCAACTGTTCTACCAGTAAAGCCCAGGGCATCTTTGGGTCCATTGACCCAGGGCATTATTTCCTGATCTTTTCCATAGTGGAATAAGAGATACTCTTCTAGTAACTTGGATGACTCATAAGGATTTGTCATGCCTTACTCTCCTTCCCCTTTTTCTGTAATTTGAGAAATTAGATGAAAATGATCTTTCAACGATGGATACAAGTTACGATAGTGAGAATAAAATTCATTGTAAGTGTTTACATTTTTCCCCGGAGATATGTTTTCCGTTTCGCGTATCCAATTTTTACTCGCCTGCTCAACCGTTTTTTGAACTCCAATTCCAACCGATGCTAAGAGGGCGGCACCATACGCAGCCCCTTCTTTAGCATTCACTAAAGTGCACTCCGACTGAAAAATATCCGACAACATCTGCTTCCATAGGGAAGAACTTGTACCTCCTCCCGAAAGAATTATATTAGAAGGATTAATTCCTAAGCCCCGCATTAAGGTGAGCGAGTCGTTTAACCCAAAACTTACACCCTCCAGAACCGAACGAGCCATATGTCCGATTCCATGCCTCAAACTCAATCCAATAAAGGCTCCTCTAGCATGGGGGTCAGGATGGGGAGTTCTCTCCCCGGATAAGTATGGAAGGAAAATACATCCTTCACTACCTGGCTTGATATCTGATGCCTGGTTAGTGAGGCTATCATAGGCGTTAGCTCCACCCTCCTCCTCAATCCGGCTATGGTCTTTAGCCAACTCATTTTTAAACCATTGAAAAGAACCTGCGGCTGATAACATTACTCCCATCATATGCCATTTACCGGGTACTGCGTGGCAAAAGGAATGTAATTTTCCTTTGGGTTCAACTCGATATTCATCACTTTGTGCAAAAACCACCCCACTCGTACCAAGAGTCACTGAAACCTTTCCTTCCTCAACAATTGAACTGCCCACAGCTTGGGCAGCACAGTCGCCTCCTCCAGCAACAACTGGAGTACCCGCAGGCAGTCCGGTTAGTACCGATGCAGTTTTAGAAATTTTTGACGACACCTCAGTCGATTCCGTAACTTCAGCAAGCCATTCTTTTGGCCAGCCTAAAGCATCCATAATTTCCTCTGACCAACTGCGTGAACCTACATTGAGCAATGACATTCCTGATGCATCCGATACATCCGTAAAAAACTCACCCGTCAATTTATATCGTATATAGTCTTTTGGTAGTACAATTTTATCAATTTTGGCAAAAACTTCGGGTTCGTTTTTTTGAATCCAAAGAATTTTAGGAGCGGTAAATCCAGCCAACACTGGATTACCCGTAATTCTCAAAACATCTTCTTTTCCTATGACCGATGTCATTTCTTTGCATTCAGCAAATGATCTTTGATCATTCCACATAATGCATGGACGAAGAACATCACCCTTCCCATCTAGTGCAACCAAGCCGTGCATTTGTCCGGTTAAGCCAATGCCTCCGATACTATGAGGATCTTTGTTTTCCAGTAACGAATGGATGGCTTGCTGGGTGGCCTCCCACCAAACTTCCGGATTCGTTTCAGCCCAGAGTGGCTGCGGGTTTTGAAATGGATATTCCGGGGAACTAACTTTTAAAACCTCGCCTGTTGGAGAAACCAGCAAGGCTTTTACCGAAGAGGTTCCTATATCTAAACCAATTGTATTCATAAAATCAGCTATGTATGTAATCCCTATTTTGGCAATAGGAATACCATATACCTAATTAATCCAATTTGATTCCTGATTACAGAATATTCCAGAAGCCAGCTCGTAAAAGATTGCTGAGTTCACGCAAGGAAAAGAAGAAGTTCTTCAAGCCTCTTTCTAACGCCCTTACAATAAACGATGTAATTGTTTTCTAATTATGGTTGTTTTGACCAAAAAGAAAAAGAATTTTTAGGAACCGCAGTAAGTATGGTACAAGATACCAAACCATAAATTGAAAATTAAAGATAAAAACTTCATATTTATTTAATGCTTAGTAAATATTAATTTTTAATTCAACGAACTGAAAGTCCGACATATAAACGAATTTAGATTCACCTTATTCAGTTCATCGCTTCCTTCTTTTTTTCATCAATATCTTTTTCCATCGCACGAATTTGTTCCATTTCAACAAACTTGCTTTTCCCTCCGGACATGGATGCAATTTCCTCTAAAGGTTGTTTCGCACCAGCTGGAGCACCATACCCGATGGTATAAATTTTGGTTTTACCCTTTTTTGTCTTAATTATTTCCATCCCCTGAAAATTCTTGTTAGCATTTCCATCCGTCATGAAATAAATAACATCTGGTTTTGGACTCATATAAAAAGCCCATTCAAAAGAGTTATCCCAGACAGTTCCAAAAGTCAGCGGAGTCGATGCGACTGCTTCCTTAAGTTTTTTCTTATTGGATGGGGTTACAGGCAACCATTTTGGCCGTCGAGGATTATGACCTTCTACTGGTTTCCATCCACCACCATTGGAACCACTCCAGTTTTTATGTAAAGCTTTGGCATCTTCGCCGGCAACCCAGGTCGGACCAGAAAAAAAGATCACTGCAACCGAACCCACTGCTGGTAGCTTATCTATTGCCTTGCACAGCTCATGACGCATTACCTTATCTCGGCCGTTCATCGATGCGGAATAATCTATAATAAATAGAATCTTATTCGCATTTGATTTGACCCCCATAAAATTAGAAGCAAAGGCTTTGTTGAGAACAGACATATCAACATCAACTCGCACATCCCCGACATCTCCCATTGGGCTCAACGCCATAGCCGGGCTTAGATCCTTGGTTTCGATATCAACCACAGGTGCAACAATATCAGAAATTGCCTGAGCTTGAAAAGTAAAGGTTTGCGAAGGTTTCGCTTTCTTCTGACGTTGCATCAGCCTGACCTTTTGTTCTTGTTTTTTGGGTGCTGAATTATCAGGTCCGGCAGCTGAAAAGTCAGAGCTAGGTTCACCTGTCGGAGCTACCCATACTACAATGTTCCAAAGAAGTGCAAAAAGGAAGACAACTGCGAATAGAGAAATCAAGAGACTATTGAGCAGTCGGTATTCTCTCATATATTTCGAAAACGAATTTTCTAAAAGAGGTGAATCCGAGGCTTTAGCTTCTTGGTCTAAACTTACAGACATAAAGGGATGAGAGGAGAAATTTACTACTAATAGGACTAAACAAAGCTAATGAGATGCCAATCTAAAGATTCAAGCAAGTCTATTATTATAAATTAAGGGAATCTGATGACATGAGATTAGTCTTAAAGTATTTCCTTGATCAGATGACCAAAAACTTCAGTAAGCCTCATATCTCTTCCACCGAAACGGAAGGTACTTTCCGTGTGCTCAATCCCGAGTAAATGGAGCATCGTCGCATGCAGATCGTGAATTTCATAACGGTTCTCGACTGCTTTGTATCCAAAATCATCAGTCGCTCCGACAGTTACACCTGGCTTGATACCCCCGCCGGCAAACCAAGTGGTGAATCCAAACGGATTATGATCTCGCCCATTTGAACCTTGGGCAAACGGGGTACGGCCAAACTCTCCCGTCCATACAACCAGGGTGTCATCCAACATGCCTAACATCCTAAGGTCACGAATGAGTGCTGCAATTGGCTGATCCACGGATTTACAGTTTTTCCCATGTCCATCCACCAGTCCACCATGCTGATCCCAACGATCTCCGTTTCCTCCCGGACAAGTTAATTCGATAAATCGAACCCCTCTCTCCACCAACCTGCGTGCAAGTAAACACTGCATACCAAAGGTTCGTGTATTTTTAAAACCGGAATCCATTCCGTAGGATTTTTTAACAGCTTCAGATTCACCTGTAAGATCCATCAACTCAGGCACAGAAGTTTGCATCTGATAGGCAGTTTCATAATTTTGAATCGCCGCTTCGACTTGGGGGTCAAAGTCCATTTCCTCTAAAGATGAGCTATCCAAATCTGAAAGCAGAGATAACTTATTCTTCTGAAGCTCAACGGTATTCTCCTTCGGTTTAATATTAGCGACGGGTTCATTCTGAGGAAGAAAAACTGAGCCCTGGTAACTGGCCGGTAAAAAACCTGAACCAAAGCAATCCAATCCGCCCGGTGGAATCAGTCCTCCATTCAATACCACAAACCCTGGTAAGTTCTGATTTTCCGTTCCTAATCCATACCCAAACCACGCTCCCATACTGGGCCGCCCCTGAAAACCACTACCCGTATGTAGAAAATAATTAGCCGAAGTATGTTCCGAAAAATTGGATGTCATGGATTTAACCATTGAGATCTCATCAATCACATCGTCCTGTGCGATGTGAGGAAAAAGATCTGAAACCCATTGTCCACTCTGCCCCCTTTGCTTAAATTCCCACGGGCTCTTTAAAATTTTACCAATGTTATCAAACTGAGTGGGTGCTAATTTTCCAATCACCTCTCTCGGGTCTTTCCCATTATATTTTTCCAAGGCTGGCTTGTAATCAAAGATATCAACATGAGATGGTCCACCGTCCATGTAGAGAAAAATCACATTTTTAGCCCGTGGTGTAAAATGTGGTTTCCTCGCAGCCATTGGGGAAGCAATCGAATCATTGGACAGAGCGGAAAAAGCGAGTCCCCCAAATCCCATGGCACAGGATTGGAGCATCGACCTACGGGAAAGTGGAGTATTAAATTTATTACAATGCATAGCTTCGGAGATTACTTGAGAAAAAGGAATCCTTTTGAATTAATCAAGACATGAGCTAAATCAGCCCATACTTGTTCGGTAAGATTCCCATGTGCTTTTGATTGAATTTCTAAAAATGCGAGAAGTTTTTCTTGAGCTTTCTGGCTTGGAGGTTTTCCGGTAATCATTTCAAAAAGATTACCAACTGATTCTATCTTTGGTTTCTTAGCTTGGAAAATATTTTTGCCCATCATCTTGCATTGACCGATTACGAACGGATCATTCATCAGAGCCAAAGATTGGGCAGGAACATTGGAAACGGACCTTTTCCCCTTCGTCCCGAAGGGCGCGGGCTGATCAAAGGCCAACATAAAGGGCGAAAGAAAGTTTCGGTAAACTGAACCGTAAATACTTCTTCTACCCGCTCCGTCAAGAGGTCCATTTTTCTTTCCTCCTCTACCCGTCATGAAAGCAGTTTTATAAATTGGAACCGAAGGGCCAAAAAGCTTTTTATCGATACGACCAGAAAATGAAAGAATTGAATCTCTAATGGCTTCTGCCTGCAATCTCCTAACTGGCATCTTATGAAGTAAAATATTTTGGGGATCGGATAAACTGACTTTTTCCTTATCGCAGGATGGATGCAAAGTACTGGATTGACGATAGGTTTTAGAAAGCACTATTTTTCGAACCAGACTTTTTATAGACCAATTATTTTCCCTAAAATCATTGGCCAACCAGTCAAGCAGTTCAGGGTGACTGGGTTCCTGTCCCATCGGACCAAAATCATCCGGAGTCGGAACGATACCCCGTCCAAAGAACTGCAACCAAATACGATTAGCCATGACGCGCGACACGAGCGGATTATTTTCTGAGATTAATTGATCCGCCAAATCTAAACGTGAACCAGCCTGCCCACCTAGTGCAGTAAGGTTTCTCCCATGGACAGGTTCTCCAAGATTGTGAGGACTTCCGCGAACATAAACATTCCCTTGGAAAGGGCTCCCCCTCCCCATGGTCAATGTATATCGTTCACGGGGTGTTGTAGAATCAATTACTTCAGCTTGTCTCAATAGTTCAGGAATAGTTTGTTGATTTTCGAATGGAATAAGCCCTTCGCTGTACAGATAATTGAGAAATGCATATTCCTCTCCGGAAAATTTGCCCGTATTAATTTTATCAAATGATTTTCCGAGGAAATTGTCTAGGAATTTGGGGAAATTACTTGCCTCAATTTTGTTATCACTCAGTAACAGAGAAAATTTGGAGTCGG
>NHDJ01000013.1 GCA_002167265.1 Verrucomicrobia bacterium TMED56
AGAGGTCAGTATCCAGGAAGCTCCCGGTTTGTACGGAACCATTCATTTGGATGAACGGTTAATTCAGCGAATCTGGCAGGAGGGAAACTTCATTCAGCAATCACTCATTTCCACTAAGGGGAAATCTCTAAAAGTTATAGATTGCGGAAAATGGAACCTTTCTGAAGAAGGTCCAGACTTTAAACGGGCAATTATTGAAGTCGACCAGCAAGTCCTGCACGGGGATGTGGAACTGCACTTCAATGAAATGGACTGGAACATTCATGGCCATGCCAGGGATCCGGCCTATGACAGGGTCATCCTTCATGTGGTGCTCTTTCCTTCTCGAAAGAAGACATTGATAAAAAACTCGAAGGGATTGAACATCCATACCTTGGTGCTTCTTCCCCATTTGTATGCCAGCTTGGAGGAATATGCTGAAGAACAAGCTGTAATGGGTCTGTCAGGCAAAAAAACGGGCATCCGACCACCGGAAAAATTACCCAAAAACATCAGCGGACTAAGAGAGTCGGCTCATTTGCGTTGGGTAGCCAAATCTAGGCATGCACAAACCAGGATAAAAGCAATGGGATGGGAAAATGCCTGTCACAGGTGGTTTTTGGAAGTCCTTGGCTATGCCAGAAACCGATCTCCCATGGCTCGAATTGCCCAGCGTGTTGGAATTCAGGACTGGCGGAACGGAGTCTGTCCTGAAGAGGTATTTCAAACAGAAGACGGTTGGAAAATTCGTGGATGCAGGCCCAATAACCACCCGAAAAAGCGACTTGAACAGTATTCCCAATTAATCAATCAAAGACCTGATTGGCCAGAAAGATTGAAGACGCTCGATTTAGGTGGCATGTACAGTTCAAAAAAAGTTCAAAACCGCAAAACTTTGGGAATGAAGGAAAAGGAGCAAGATTGGCAAAAGCTTGTCATGGGTGACGCCTTTGGAGGAACCCGATTGCACACCCTGATGGTGGATGCAGCCCTGCCTCTGTGGACTTCCGTCAATGAGGACGCCTTTGAAGTGTGGTTTCACTGGAAAGTGGGGGATATTCCCGCCTGCTACAGAAGATGGGCGAAAGAAGCGGGTCTGACTAATCGAAAAAACCCTTTTGGTAATGGAATTGCACAAGGTATACTGCACGCCGCGTTGAAATAAGAAGTTTTTTGCTCTCCATTATAAAACCCTTGCCTCTATCCATCCGAAGATTAGGGCTAAAGTACAGAAATCTTAATCCAAACCACTTATGCAAATTTGCCTAAACACAAGCACCATCAAACCAGTTCCCTTACTCGAAAAAATCAAACTTGTGGGCGAAGCAGGCTATGCGGGCATTGAACTATGGCTCAATGACATCTGGGAGTTTGTGGCCCGCGGAGGAGAAGTCAGTGAGGTGACAAAAGCCCTGGAAGATCATGGACTTATCGTACCCTCGGTGATCGCAATGCGCCAGTGGGGAGACTTTGACGGCTGGGAACATCAACTGGTTTTGGATGAGGCGAGAAGGAGGTTTGCACTGGGAGCCAGGCTCGGAGCACCCTTTATCGTGGCCACGCCTCCCCTGGAAAATCCTCAAACTTCCCATTTGGCGGCCAGGTACAAAGAACTCCTCCAAATTGGAAGAGAGGAGGGGATAAAACCGACCTTTGAATATATTAGCTTTTTCAAATCCGTTTACACCCTGAAGAGGGCGTGGGAAATCGTGCAGGAGGCGGATGATCCTGATGCCACCCTTATTCTCGATGCATTTCATAACTGGAACAGTGCTTCCACGGATGATGACCTAAAGGCCATTCCCCTGGATCGGATAAGTCACTATCATATAGATGACGCAGACTTAAATAAAGACGCCCGTACCCAGACCGATCCCGATCGTGTGATGCCCGGGGATGGACAGATTGATTTACTCTCCGAAATATCAATTCTTAAGGAAAAGGGATATGACGGAACCGTAAGTTTGGAGCTGTTCAATGAGGATTGGTGGAACAAAGATCCAAAGGATACTTTAAGAATCGGTTTGGAACGGGTGACCGAATTGACTGGTTGCCAATGATAAGAAATATAAAAATTCTAATAAAAAATCCCGATGGGCGTCTCATCCTAGGAAATGCGCATTCGCAATTGGTATGAAACAGGAGCAACTGAAGGAATTCGGGAAATGGTTCGAACAGCTCGAATCTCCACTGATTGCCTACGCCTTTCAAATCCTCAAGGATCGTGAAGAGGCAAGGGATCAGGTCCAGGAAGCTTTCAGGAGGATGCTCCATCAGGATGTCGAAATTTACAATCCAAAGGCTTGGCTGTATCGTACATTGCACAATCTTTCAATTAGTCAATTACGGAGAAAAAAGCGCCTTCAAAACGAAGGGGAGGAAAAGCAGCTTGATTTCTTTGCCGGAAAAATGGATGGGGAAATCAAAGTCGAAAATCCCTTACAAAAAATGGAGCGGAGTGAAAAGGTTGGAAGAGTCGCTCATTTCATCTCCTTGTTACCGGAAGAGTCCAGCAACCTGATAAAAATGAAATTTGAAGAGAAGCTATCCTATAAGCAAATGGCTGATCGTACCGGTCTTTCAGTCGGAAATATTGGTTTCAAACTTCACCATTTGCTGAGAAATCTTGCAAGTGAATTAAAAGCGGAGGGCATCACTGAATGAGTAAATCAAACCCACAGGAAGATAGGGAAAAACAAATACTTGCCTACCTACTGGGCGAGTGTGAAGCAGAGGATTCCTTCGAAGTGGAAAAAATGTGCCGGGAAGATCCGGAATGGCAGAGAGAAAAGATAAGGCTGGGACAGACTGTGGGACTCGTGGAAGAGGCATTGTCCTGTGAACCAGTTGAGACAATACCCGATGATGATAGAAAGTTAAATGAGAATCAAAGATTGGAAATCAAAACCATCTTATTAAATGCCCAAAAAGAGGCATCCAGTTTGGAGGGTGAGCAGAAAATCATGACAAATCAGAAAAAGAAAACCAACAGAATAACCTATTGGGTACCTTTGGCAGCAGCGGCAGCGGCAGCGGTAATCGCATATTGGGGAAAACCACCTTCCGCCGGTCCGCAAGTGAAAGCAGTTACCGATAAGAATAGTACCAGGGGCGAGAATGCACCCCTCATGTCAGAAACTACAGCGGTCGTTCAAAAGGATCCCCTGCCGGAAATTACTGAAGATAAAACTTTAGCCCTTAACAGTTCTGTGCCTGCAACTATTTCAAAAGAAACTGAAAGTGCGCTGCAAGATGCAATTTCAGATGGGGCAAACCAAATATTGGCTAAGCGGACTTTCAAAGAAGTTAAAGATTTGGAGGAAGGACTGGACAAGAATTTGCCCTCGGGGAAAGAAGTGGTCGAGCAATCAAAGGCAAGTTCAAGCATACAGCAAAATGAATCCGGTTTCAGTTTACCCATAGACGGTAACCGCACCGAAAAGTCTCCTGAATCAATCGCTTTTCTGACCGCAAAAGCGAAATCTACCGCTCTCCAAAAAAATAATCAGGGCTCATGGAATGAGGTCTACAAAAATCCGGAAGAAAGCTTTATTTTTAATGAAAAAGGAGACTCCCTGGGTAAAGTTAAAATATTGGAAAGTGCCGTAGATGGAATGATCTTAGAGAGAGCCAACTGGCCAAACAAAAACCGTAAGTTCGAGCTTGAACCGGGAAGTTATCAAATACGTCTAACCCGCAAAGAAACAGGTACCTTGATCATTGGAGGGAGGCTGGAAAAGCTCGAGGAAAACCGCTACAGGCTGATTAATCAGGAGGCATGGGAGCTCAATAAGGAGGAACAGCGCAAGCCCCTGTCTATGGAGCAACTTGTTCCTTAAAGGCTGTGCAGACCACGGCCATCTGAGCTTAGTGCTGCCTCTTTTAAGGATTCTGAAAGAGTAGGGTGTGCGTGAATGGTTCTTGCCAAATCCTCAGCCGATCCTCCGTATTCCATATGAGCAACTGCTGAGGCAATCAGTTCAGATGCTCCACGGGCGATAATTTGTATACCCAGAAGTTTATCTGTCTCCAGATCAGCCACCACCTTAACCAATCCATCGGTTGCTCCAGTGGCAAGTGCACGACCATTGGCCGCCATCGGAAATGATCCAGTTCTTACCTTGATATTTTTTTCTTTTGCCTGTTTTTCAGACAGGCCAACATTGGCAATCTCAGGATCCACATAGATGACTCCCGGAACAAGATCATAATTCACATGTCCACTTTGACCGGCAATCTTCTCAGCACAGGCAACCCCATCTTCTTCAGCCTTATGGGCAAGCATAGGACCATGAATCACATCTCCAATTGCCCGAATACCCGGAAGGATGGTCTGAAAGGAATGATCCACTTTGATACGACCCCGTTCATCTTGTAAAATACCCGTATCAGCCAGCCCGAGGTTTTCGCTGTTCGGACCTCGACCGACCGCAACCAGAACTTTATCCGCCTGAATCTCATGTGTCCCTTGATCGTCCTCTACCACTAAGGTGGCTTTGCCTCTTACAATCTTTGCTGAGGAGACTTTAGTGGACAAACGGAAAGAAAGTCCCTGCTTTTCAAAAATTTTCCGAGCACTTCTGGAAACTTCGGGATCCAATTGGGGACAAATTTCAGGGAGAAACTCAACGATTTCAACCTCTGCCCCCAGTCTCGACCAAACGCATCCCAGTTCCAATCCAATTGCTCCAGCACCGACCACCACCATTTTTTTGGGAACTTTGTCAAATGCAATGCCATGATCACTGTGAACAACCACTTTCCCATCAAAAGGCATAAAGGGCAACTCCACGGGTTTTGAACCAGTGGCAATGATAATCTCCTTGGCACTGAAAATTTCTTTGGAAGAACCGGAATCAATCTCCAGTTGACCATTTCCCAGTATCTTTGCGTGACCTTCAAGGCAAGTGACGCCTTTTTTGGTAACCAAAGACCGGACACCTTTTCCCAATTGGTCGACCACTCCATCCTTGCGCTTCATCAGGGCGGGCAGGTCATGCTTGAGATCCTTGCAGACTATACCGTGTGCACCAGAATGAGATTTAATCTCGTGGAAGATTTCAGTCGAATGGAGCAGTGCTTTACTTGGTATACACCCAACATTCAGGCAAGTTCCTCCAAGTCTCGGATTCTTTTCAACTAGTGCAGTTTTAAAACCCAACTGGGCACAACGAATTGCACAGACATAGCCGCCGGGTCCAGCCCCGACGACAATAACATCATAAGTATTTTTTCCAGTCATCGATCAAATTCCAAGGGCGAGCCGGGCTGGTTCTTCAATGGCTTCTTTTATCTTAACCAGAAAGGTGACTGCTTCTTTACCGTCCACAACTCTATGATCATAGGAAAGTGCAAGGTACATCATGGGACGGGCCACAATTTCACCATCCCGAACCACCGGTCGCTGTTGAATAGAATGCATGCCAAGGATGCCACTTTGAGGAGGATTGATAATCGGGGTGGAGAGCATGGAACCGTAAATCCCCCCATTGGTTATTGTGAAGCATCCTCCCTGCATGTCCTCAAGGGTGATCCCCCCACTCCTGGCTTTTTCAGCGTAGCCAACGATGCCTTGCTCGATATCAGCAAAACTCATCTGCTCGCAGTCACGAAGGACTGGAACGACCAAACCTTTCTTCGTCCCCACGGCCACTCCGATATCGTAAAAATGATGCTCAATCAAATGATCGCCCTCGATCCGTACGTTTAAGCCAGGAACTGCCTGTAAGGCATGAACCACGGCTTTGACAAAAAAGGACATAAAGCCAAGTTTCACTCCATTGGTTTTAACAAAGGCATCTTGATGAGATTTCCTCAATGCCATCACAGCAGACAGGTCGACTTCGTTGAAAGTTGAGAGTATGGCAGCGGTTTGCTGTGCCTCGACCAAACGGGATGCAATCTTCCGTCGTATGGGAGTGAGAGGACGTCGTGTAATCCTATCATCGGATAGAATTTTGGCCTCAGGTACAGCAGGAGCGGGCGTCGGAACAGGCGTAATCATTTCAGATAATGGAGCAGTAGCAGTGCCAGCGGACTGAACCTTCAGCACATCTCCTTTGGTAATTCTTCCATCTTTTCCAGTTCCCACGATCGAAGACGGGTTAATCCCGGTTTCATCAAGCAGTTTGCGCACAGCCGGGGAAAGGGGCTGACTGGAAGATACCTCTGTGGGTGGTAAAACTGGGTCTGGATCTGGATTTTCTGTGCTTTCAACAGGTTCCTCATTCAAGGGAGGATCGGATTTTGGCATTTCTGCAGGAACCGAGTCCACGGGCTGAGAAATTGAAGCCTCAGTCGCTTGGGGGGGGGTTGCAGATTCGTCGATTTTCGCAATGGTGGCTCCGATCTCGACCTCGTCACCCTCCTGTGCAAGGAACTGGATGACTCCGGCAACTTCAGCCAATCCCTCCTGGGTAATTTTATCTGTTTCCAGTTCGTAAATCGGTTGATCGATTTCTACGAATGTGCCTTCTTCCACTTTCCAAGAGGAAAGAATTCCGGAAGCAATGGATTCACCAAGAGCGGGTATAATGACATCTTTTGACATATTTGAAGGTTTTTTGGGGGTAAATATTAGTTTTTCACTTGAAGGCTTGGCTCACCAAGGGCATCTGCAATGAGTGCCAATTGTTCCCTTTTGTGCAGAGTGAGAGACCCAGTGGCAGGGCTTGCAGTGGGCGTTCGACCGGCATAGTCAGGCTTTTTTCCGATCGCCTCTTCAATGACTGGAGCCAAAAATGACCAGGCTCCCATATTTTTGGGCTCCTCCTGACACCAGACCAAACGTTTAACCTTGGAAAATGGCTTGAGTATTTCGCGAAACTTATCCGCGTTAAAAGGATAAAACTGCTCCACTCTAACAATTGAGGCTTTCGGTGTGCGAATGGCCTCACGAGCTTCGATTAGATCATAATACACCTTACCAGAACAAAGCACGAGAGTATGGGGATTCTTTGGAGGAGTTGGATCTGGAATAAACTCCTCAAAAAAACCATCCGTAAATTCCTTTAATTCGGAAACGCACAATTTGTGACGCAACAAACTCTTCGGGGCCATTACAATCAGAGGTTTGGCGAACTCCTTTCTCTTTTGCCGGCGAAGGGCGTGAAAATACTGAGCAGGAGTGGAAAGATTTGCGACCACCACATTGTCCTCAGCACAACCTTGAAGAAATCGCTCTAACCTCGCGGAACTGTGCTCGGGACCTTGCCCTTCAAATCCATGAGGAAGAAGAAGAACCAAGTCAGAGACAGCACCCCATTTGTCTTCTCCGCTCATGATGAACTGATCAATAATAACCTGGGCACCGTTGGCAAAATCTCCAAACTGTGCCTCCCAGATTGCAAGCATGCTGGGGTAATCGAGAGAATATCCATAATCGAAAGCCAAAACCGCAGCTTCTGAAAGGAGAGAATTGTAAACACAAAATTTACCTTTACGGTCTTCCATCTCCAACAGTGGAACATATCGGGTCCGATCCTTGGAATCATACCAGGCAGTGTGCCTATGACTGAAGGTTCCACGCTCACTATCCTGACCGGAAAGCCGGACCGGAGTTCCTTCAAGCATGAGAGAACCAAATGCCAACTGCTCCGCCATGCCCCAGTCAATACCTCGTCCACTCTTGAAATTTTTGGCCTTCCCTTCA
>NHDJ01000014.1 GCA_002167265.1 Verrucomicrobia bacterium TMED56
CGCCCTGATCTCGGTCCTTTAGAGCTGGCAGCCACTCGAGAGGATTTCTCCAACTATCTGATAAACTTAAAAACCTCTGCCACGCTACAGTCCGCATTCGTGAACTCCCATGCTCAGTTAAAGCCCTGTAAACTTCAATACCGTCCTCTCCCATTGCAGAAACTGCGTAAAGAATAGTAGTCACCTGAGAACTCATTCCTTTGGCCGAAAGTAAATATTGCTTAATTCGAGCAATCACAGAGGGTGGAATCTTTTCGCCAAATCGGGCTAATTCTACTGCTGCCATTGAAGTCACTTCAGGATCAACATCTTTTGTCATAGATCGAAGGATCGAACGATATTTTGAATGATATCGGTTGGAGTCTCTTACAACATCAACAACTTTCAATCGAATTCCGCGATCTTCATGAGTTGAAAGTTTTTCGATCTCTGAAACAATTCTTGGCTGTCCAGCGTTGTAGGAAACGCGGTCAAGGGCAGTTAAAAGGACCCCACGATCTTTATCTTTCAGAAGTTTCTCCAAGGTCGTTGGCGGAAGCGACACCCGAAGATAACTATGATATTTCAAAATGTTTTGTCGAACAATTGCGTCCTTGTCCAAAAAGGCACGCTGGGTCAATGCAAGCAAGTCAGGACGTAATGTTGCAGGAACTGAACGATATACTGGACGGCCATTTATAATCACACGCTCAACTCCCCCCTTCAGTATTGGAGAAACCAATCTTGGAATTAATGTAGATACCTCTCTTCTCACTTCGACATCAGGATCTCCAAGCTTTGAGAAGATTTTTTCAACCAATGTTTTATCATATAGCGGATAGCCGTTCATAAAATGCTCAGATAGGGAAACCATTGCTGCCCTACGTACAAGAGAACTCTGATCATCAAGTGCACCGACTAAAATACTGGAAGTTAGAGAACTTGGATATTTCCCTAATAATTTAGAGGCACCCACACGCTCGCCCTCCTTCCCGTGCCTAATGTCGACTTCTGCCTTTCTAATAGTTTCAGATTGGGAAGAGCGCTTTGGAGGAATTGTTTCTGAGGTATTGGACTCCAATGACTCCCCAACATTCAGATTCAGAGTACTTTGAACATCAGGAGACTGTCCAGGACATAGACAATAAAGGGAAATTAAAAAGACTGAGTTAATAATAAGCTTCATCTCAACCCCACTTGCCTTCGAAAAATCCATTCAATCCCCGAAGCTAAAAAAAGTAGAATAAATACAGGCCAGACATCCGCCAAGCTCTTGCGCTTCATTAAGGTGGGAAGATTTTGAGCAAAAGCCGGTTCCCAATCAGAAGTTAATTCTGAAATATGGAGATATTCTCCCCCCGTTAATTTGGTCAACATTTTCAAATCTCGTTCTGCAAAGGTTGTGTCTTGAGCTTCAGTACTTGATTCCGAGACCCTGACTACTGATTTTTTCTGAAGTTTTTCGCCGTCTGGTAACTGTAACAAGTAAGAAACCTCATAGGCTCCAGCTTCACCAGGTCGAAAATTTCCCTCATATTGTCCAGCCACTGATCCCTTCGGATAAAGTTGCACTTTTTGAGAAAAATCTCCCGGACCTGAAACTACGGCCTCTATAAGCGCATCCATTGCAGGCTCGAAATCAGAACCCAAAGCTTCTACTCTGAGTAAGGCTTCCGTACCTCTTGCCACCTCGTTCCCAGTCTCCGTTATTTTCATTCGGTCCTCTCCACCCGAGCCCAACCACTGTACTAAAGCATGCCAGAAACGATCAAACTCCCGGCTACCATCCTCATCACGCAAAGATCTTCTCCAATCATTCGGAGAACCCCAATAAGCTACTTTTCCTGCTCCGTAGGCTTGGATTGCTAAAACTGCTTCTCCACTGGCTCTGACAACAACCACTCCTCTGGATGCAGGATTTCTTTCCGTGACCAAATAGCCCGGCAAACGACCCGGTAAAAAAGGCTTCATTTTTTCAACATCATCTTCGGGTCCAAACAATGGCTCTTCTTTTGCTGCTAGGGACATATCCTGCTTGAATACGATGCGTTCTGCAGTCTTAGCAGGAACGGCTCCCCCAAGAAGGTCTCTCGCTTCCTGCAACGATCCAAAAATAGCCAAACCGCCACCCCTCTTTTGAACAAAACCTTTAAGTGATTCAATCACCGAAGAATTTAATTCCGAAAGAGCATCTGCATCCGCAATAATAGCATCATAGGTCATCCAAAATTCTGGGTCCTGAGGGTAGGCAGGATCAAGGTCCTCTCCTAGAGCATGAAAAACCTCGTCTCCCAATCGAATAAGTGAATTAAATTCAAACCTCTCCTCTTTCGACAAGGTACGTTTTAAGAAAGGATATAGGGGTCTGGGCTTGTTTGAGAGATATAGGATAGAGAATGTTACTGGAGGCTTCACTTCAACTAAAAGCGTATCCAAATCATTGGCTGGATCAATGTCTCCCTCTGGAGCAATGGCTTCAACCCTGTACCTAACTGATCCTGCTTTAGGTACAACCAGGGGACTAAAGTTTATGGTCCTTGTCTCCCCAGACTTTAAATTGACTGGTATTTTTTCAATTAGGTCTTTACCACGCATGAGTTGAACCTGTGTGGAAATAACTTGATCGAATTGATTTCTAACTCCCGCGACAAGTAGTATCTCTTCCTTGGCAACAGCAAGCGGTTTCCGGTCAATAAATTTCACTTCCAAATCACCCTTAGGGCGAATCTTACCCACTCCAATCACATTGACCGGTATACCTCTTGCCCGATACTCTTTACCCAACTCAAGCACGGAACGCCCAAAATTATTTTTCCCGTCAGAAAAAAGAACTACTGAACCAACGGGTGATTCTGGGGTTTCATCGGATTTAAGTAATGAGTTTGATAAGGCTTCTCCAAGTGCTGTCTTTTTTCCGGCAGCAGGCCATTCCCAACTGTTCAAGAGTAACCGTCGGCTATCTTCTGCAAAACCAAATAGCTCAACTTGACCATATTTAAGTTTTTGTTGATCAATCCAGTTCCCATCCGCATTAACTACTAAGTGAGGACGAACTTGTTCAATGCGTTTCAAGCCAAGACGATCATCTCGAACATCCATACTTCCGGACAAATCGGCCATTGCTAGCAAACGAAATTTGCTTTCATCCAATTCATCTTTTTCAACAAAAGGTCTCGCAACCAGCAAAAGCAAAAGAATGGTAGAGAAAACTCTTAAAACAATTAGTTTCCAGGCAATTTCAGGTAGCGTGCTCTTCAAAAGATTGCGGCAATGGAAAACAAGCACTAGCAAAACAGCCAAGGTGCCAAAAATCAAATAGTAGATAGAAAAAGGCCAGTCAAAACCCATACTTACTCGCCCTCCGCAATCCTGCGAAAATACTCTTCCACTTGCCTTTTATATCGGCCGGGCGCAGAGGAAGTTTCAAGATTTCTCTTCAACAAATCCTGCTTTGCTTCCTGCCAGAAAAATTGTTCAACTAATTCTAATGCTTCTGACATGGCGGCGGCAGCCATTGACTTGGATTTTGAGGGTTCTTCATTGATTCCCATTTGCTCAAAAAATTGGGTAATATTTTGAAGCCTTTCGCTATCGGAGGCATTTGGAAGAGATCCGAGGGCTTTTGCCAGTTCTTCTGATTCTTCCTGAATCTGCTGGTCACTCATCCCAGGTAGTTCCCGAAGGTTTTCCTGCAATCGTTCAGCTAATTCCTGCAAAGCTCCATTACCAAGATTCCGCAACTTATTTTCAATGCTTTCAAGCCCCTCCTGTAATTGCTCGAGGTTTTCCGCAACTTTATCTTCTTCTTTCTTAGCTTGTGGAAATACTTCATACAGTAAGGAATTCGAGGCTCTTTTCCCTGAACTTTCAACTCCCCCTTCCCTGGACTCCCTACCTTCCCGCAAGAGATCTTCAGTAGCATTTTCGCTAAACCCACCCATCGCACGGGCAGTCTTATCGATACCTTCCAATAGATCTTGGATGTTTTCATTAAGTTCATCTTGAGAATCTTTTAATGATTCGCCCTCACCCGGTTGGGCTGCTTCTGTAGAATCGGCTAATTGTCTTTGGCTTTGGCTCAATCCACCTGCCTGTTCAGCAAGTTGCTCGACCATTCTGGATGCTATTCCCGCCATTTTACCTTCAACCTCAGAAATTGCATCTCCCAATGCATCACTCGCCAGTTCTCCCTGTGGTTGTGCTTCGCGGGGTTGATCCCGTCGCAAATCCCCCGCCGCACCTTTCATTTCCTCGGCGGCGCTGTCCAAGCTTTCTACATCTCCCAACTTCCCAGATCTCTTGTACCAATCGTCACGCAACTCTTCCAAATCTCTGCGGAGATTTTCCTGTTCTTCTGATGCGTTCTTGTTTTTTTCGCCCTCTATCCCAGCTTCTGCTAGGCGTCCCATCTCCCTATTAAGTCCTTTTTGACGACTTCTCATATTTTTTAGCGACTCCAAATCTTCAGCCAACTTCCTTAATTCGTCCGCGGGATCGACTTCAGAATCTTTGCCCTCAGGATCATTCTCGTCGCTTGCAGTTTCCTCACTTTCACTTGGTTTTCCTTTTCCTTTAGATTTTTGTTTCTGCATTTTTTGCATTAAGGCATAAAGTTGAACTAATTTTCTCAGCGTCTTACCGGAAGGTTCAAGCGAATCTTTCAACATCTGATCTCCTGCATATATCTCAGTTTGCTCAATATGATAAGTTGCCTCATTTAAAAGTTCTCCAAGATCGATGCCATCGACACTCGGGAATGCTCCCTCGTTTTCGTCATATACTTTTGTCATCTCATGCTTCAATCCGAGGGCATCGGATGACAATGATAAGGAAAACTTCTCGATTTTCGAATCCTCAGTCTCAAGTAAAGCGTCATAGGTGGAACGAATTATTTTTTTGGTCTTATTGATAAAATCCCGTACGGGGATTTCTTTAGTATCGCCTTCCATTTCACCTTCGCCTCCTTCAGTCGAATTCCCCTCTGGTGGCAAGACCTCGATAAAATAAATTTCGGAACGTGCAACCTGATTCTCAGGTTCCTTGTTATCCGAAACCAAAGCCATGTAAGTAAGAACATCGCCCACTGCTAAAGCATGATCATTGAGATCAAAGATGTAGCTTAATCTTTTTTCCTTCTCAACCGGGTCTACAAAAATAGTTTCTTCATCCTCATCTCCAGCATGCTCGATACGCATCCTAACATCCGTGACCCCGTGATCGTCGGATGCGAAGACTTCAACAAGCAAAGAAGCATCTGCTGGCAATTGCAGATCTTTGGCAGGTTCTACAATTTCAACCAACGGTACTTCATCTGGAATCGGAGCAATCAATATACTGTCGTATTCAACAGGCGGGCGTTTAGGCTTATCCATGTCACGTAGAACAAGATGACCTTTACATTCATCGATCAACTGAAATGAATGCCAAAATAAAGTACCGTTTTGTTCTAGAGTAAAATTACCGTCGGGAGATCTAAATTCTGCTCTGATATTCATTGGCAGAGGTTCAACTTCAACTTTCAATCTGACATAACTACCCTCAGGTGCTCTAACATAACCGAATCCCTCGTGTTCGAAATCTGGGAGATTTGTGTATGCTGGAGGTGAAAGGCTCCAAATGGCACTCTTCAAAGATGGAGGGTCATACGGAGAAATACTATGCCACTCGCTCATCAGGGACGGAGTAACTACCCGGTAATGGAATTTCTCACGCAAAGATGGAACCACGAATTCAAATCTGCCGATTACGGGAGTGTCGAGCATTTCGACTGATTCAATACCATCAACATCTTCAAATTCAATCGTCGCAGATTTCTCTCCACGATGACCTCGAAGAACATCAGCGAATATTGAAACATCTGATCCACGGGTAAACTCATCGGTTGCGGGGAAAGAAAGTTCATCAACTGATCCAGTGAGCCTAGAGAATACGCTAAGCCCGGGTTCCAAAGATAAGGAATCAAAGGCCTTCTCAACCGGACTTGTTCCAGAACCCCAAACTGCAAATCCAGTTCCAATTCCCAATCCAAGTAATATGGAAATCCAGTAGGAAGCAGTGGGCCTTGTTCCTTTTCCCCAGGCAATTGCCTGAACTTCAGACTCTGTGGTGTCTAAAACTCTTCTTTCCATAAAGGAAAGTTCCCGCTGTTTTGAACAAACATTTAACTCCACCGCACAATTTAAAAGATCGTTCAATTTGGGATTCGCCTTTTCAACCTCCTCTGCCATTTCAATAGGATTTGGTCTTTTCATCCATGCCCGAATGGCTAACCAAATAAATATAAACAAAGATAAACAAGTACTTACGATCAGGAAGCCTAATGCATCCTTTTCTAAAATTGGGGAATAGGCATCATAAAAATCGACTAGGCAAACCGTTAGCGGCCAACTCAATAATCCAACAGCAATAGCAATAACACATCTGGAAAAGACAAATACTAGTGACTCTCGTCTGAGGATTCGTAAAAATTCAGGCATTGGAAATTCCTTTCTCCTGATTGGAACTATAGGGTGGTCTCGACCATATCATTTCAATAGTCAAAAAGGTAGCGGCGAGGATTGCAAACCACAACCAAAGAGAATTGTGTTCCTTTTTTCCCACTTCAGACCTAGAAAACCTCAAAGAATCTGAAACGAGTCCACCCTTAAGCATGTCCTTAAGCTCATTTTCTGAAATCGTATCTACACTTGACTCAGCAGGAGGGAAAACGACCTCCAACCATCTCTCTCCGAATCTGTGGATGCCTGGTTGAGTGGCAGTAAACTGTTGATCAGATTCTCCATAGCGCTCCCCTGGTTCCAGTATTGGCAGGGTTTGTTCAGTGTCTTCATTACCATGTGAAATTTCCATCAAAACAGGAAGAAAAGAAGTTCTCAAAGGAAGGTCTGACCATTCTGTGTTCATCCTAAATGGCATAAATATTAGCCGTCCACCCGAATCAAAATTCCTGAGCAACGCAAGTGGCCTACCCTCACGATCCCGAAGAGGGACATCAACTTCATCTCCCAGATTCTTAAGAATGCCAAATTTTCTAATTGCAGTTAGATATAAATCGCGGCCTCCCTTTCCAGAAAAAACTTGAGAAAGGACTGATTCTTCACTCAACGCCCCGATACGGAAAGGATTGCGAAAGGAATTTGCCCCGCCCGCAACCCTGACAAACGAGAAGTTAAACCAACCTGCTTTTCGAATGACAGATGCAGTTTCACCAAAAATATTATTGGGTGTAATCATGACTACGCCACCATTTCTAAGGTAGGAATCCAAGGGATCTGACAACTGCTCTGCTTCAAACCATTTACCCATCCCCAATATCATTAAAAATTCAAGATTTGAGTTTTCCTCTCCCATTCTTAATTCATCAGCATTTCCAGAATTTTCAGCCCATCGATTCCAACCATTGTCCCCTGCACTCTCAACTGCGGTTCTTAAAAAGTTTTTTTCCATTTGCGTTTCTTCGTCTTCGTCTCCGCTATTCCAAAAGCCAAACCTTTTCGCAGGAGGTGCTTTTAACCATACCTGTCGTTGATTATCCAAATTTAAGCTATCAGATTTTGACAAGCGAACAGTTGCTTGTGAAATCTCAGAAGAGGGTAAAATAAATTGAGCCTGTGCCGAGCCACTTGCTGGAACTAAAAACGAAGCATTATCTTCAATCTTGCCACCTACAATCAGCTCCAGTACTACATCACGATTAACTTTGGACCAATTACGCACGACACTCCAAATGCGAACTCTATCAGGACCCGCAGGAACCACTCTTGCATCCGCAATACTCAAGTTTTCGGCACGATCCGTCATCTCATCGCCTTGCCCGACTTTAATAATTTCCACTTCAATTCCTTCCCTAGGAAGATTAATATCAGCACCTTGCCAGTCACTTTTTTGAAAATCACTGGCGATCACCAGAATTTTTTTAGTAGCCTCATTGCTGAAAAAGGTTGGTATTCTTTGTATAGCACTTTGCGCATCTCCTTTCATCCAACCATGCTCTAACTGCTCTAGGGATTTGAGTAATTCTTCGACGCTGGTTCCGATCGGCCATTCCTTTAGTCCATTCTGTCCAAAGGAAATCATGCCGAATTTGCCCTCTGCATCCTGCAATTTAATTTTTAGTCTTTTCTTTGCGTCTCTTAGCCCATTCCAGCCAGCCATACTAGGACTCAAATCAACCGCAAGCAATGTTTCCTGAGCGTTAGTGGTAACTTTTGGATCTTCTGGGCTAGACAAAAAAGGGTCAGCCAAAAGCATTGTCACTGCTACAAAAAGAAGAATCCTTAACAATAATAATAATAAGTCTGTGGGTGTCCTTCGTCCAGTTCTGGGAATTTGTGACGGGGTGATAAAGCGAATGGAGGAAAAAGCGTGCTTTTCGGTTATCCTCCTGTACGCCATGTGGGCCAAGATGGGCAACCCAATCGCCAGTCCAGTCCATAATGCTGCAGGTTGTCCGAATTCAAGCATTATTTCTGTGGGTTCATTAAATTTTACGATTACGCATACCTAGAAAACGGCGAAGAGCGTGCCCCAAATTTTGATCTGTTCGAACACTTTCAAATTCGGCTGATACTTCTGCCATTTTTTGTGCTAAGCGACCTTTAAATTGATTCATCTTAGCTTGATAATCTGAAAGTATAACCTGTGGAGAAGTAGACACTTCACGGTCACCTTCCATTTCAACAAAACGTAGAGCATCTCCGTCAGGGAGTTCCTCCTCTTCTTTATCCAAGACTTGAAGGCAAAGAGCTTCGTATCGAGAGGACATCGCAAACCTCAATCTGTCCGGCAAGACTTCTTCTGCCTCCAGAAAGTCAGAAAGAAAAACCACCATGGATTTACCGGGCATTTTAGTGATCAACTGATCCCATGCAGATTCATGTCGATTCACTCCTTCTGCCTCCAAGCTAGAGATGCCCGCAACAATTCTACCAAAATGAGCGCTTCCACTTCCAGGACGAATCCATTGCCGAATTGAATCAGAGTAAGCAAAAAGTCCAACTCGGTCACCTTGCCGGTAAGCTAAATAAGCAAAACACGCGGCTAACATCGAAGCGTATCTCAATTTACTGCAAGAGGATTCTGATCCAGTATATCCCATTGAGGCGCTAGAATCTAGAACTAAGAAAAGGTTAAAATTGGTATCTTCCTGAAAGGTTTTGGCAACAAGTTCTTCCCTTTTAGCGAAAACCTTCCAATCGACTACTTTTAAATCCTCACCAGGATCGTAAGGACGGTACTGGAAAAATTCCGACCCTCTTCCTTGTCGAAGACTTCTGTGTATTCCAGGCATTGCCCCGTCCACCACCACTCTTGCTAGCAAGCCAAAGTCTTCGATCCGGCGAAGATGTGCCGGATCCAATAAATCCGTTTCTGCAGTTCGAGCCACCCGAACAAATTTAGGAGGAGACAGTCTCCAATAAATGATCGACTATTTCATCTGATCCCAAGCCTTCTGACTCAGCATAGAAACTTGGTAGAATTCGATGTCTCAAAGCACTTTTTGCCATCGTTTTGACATCCTCTTTCGAGGCATTCGGCCTTCCATCCAACAGGGCTTTGGCTTTGGAGGCCAGAATCAAAGCCTGCGAAGCTCTTGAACCAGCACCCCATTTGACCCGTTTCTGCGTCCATTCGTCACAAGAAGGGGATTTGGGTCTGGAAGCAGATGATAATTCAACCGCATATGAAACAACTGATTCAGAAGCAGGAATCTCCCTGGTTAAGTTCTGCAATTGCATAATATTTTCTCCGGAAAGAACCGGTTCGGCATCCTCTCTGGTCACACCAGTTGTTTCTCCGACCATTTTAATTTCATCTTCCATCGACAGATAATCAATCACTGGGTTAAGTAAAAACCTGTCTAGCTGTGCTTCGGGTAATGGGTAAGTCCCTTCTAATTCAATAGGATTTTGTGTGGCTAATACAAAGAAGGGAGATTCCAAAGGCCTGGTTTCACCCGAGACAGTGACTTGCCTCTCTTCCATAGCTTCCAGCAGCGAAGCCTGTGTTTTAGGTGGCGTGCGATTTATCTCATCGGCCAAGACAACATTAGAAAATATT
The DNA here is from genome assembly GCA_002167265.1 of Verrucomicrobia bacterium TMED56. Lineage (GTDB taxonomy): Bacteria > Verrucomicrobiota > Verrucomicrobiia > Opitutales > Seribacteraceae > Seribacter. The sequence goes on from NHDJ01000014.1 coordinate 10,039, forward strand.
GGACCTGGGGAAAACCTAAATGACTTTTTGCCAGTTGCAGGGTCTTCGTCAACAACCTCAGACCCTACAACATCCGCAGGCATAAGATCAGGGGTGAATTGAATTCTTTTAAATCCCAAGCTCAGACATTTAGCCAAAGTTTTTACCAACAATGTCTTTCCTAAACCTGGAATCCCCGTAAGTAAACAATGGCCTCGAGCCAACAATGTGATCAGCAGCTGCTCAATAACCTGATCCTGTCCAATGATTCCCTTTCGAATCTCGACCATTAAACGGTCTCGCGTTTCATTGAGACGACCGAGGGCGTCTTGGGCTTCTTCTTCTGTGATCATAAAATATTATGTATGTTACTATGGTAGGTGCAAATAGTTGGTTACGGCATGATTAGGGTTTTCGCACAACACAAAAAAGCGTCTCCAACGATCATGTTTGTCCAGTCAGGGTCATTAAACGATCCCATTCATCCACAAATTTAATCAGGTGTTCTTTGCCAGATTTAATTTCCTCTTCCAGTAAGTTTCTCAAGATATCCTGCTCGCGTTCATAATTTGAACTAGTCAATAAACCAGAAAAATGAGCCATCCTTGCCCAAAGCAAGTGAGTGGTAAAAGCATCAAACTCGTTGTACGCCACAATCTCCTTTATCTGCCCCTCCAACCACATTTCTGCGACTGAGTCTCCGCTTACATCAATCTTGCCCGGAATTCCACTAAGGGAAGCCGCTTGGTGGAGTGATGGTCGGTCACGAAACTGTCCTAATCCATCTGCCAAATCTATATTGTAATCAGAATTTCTAGAATCAAAGTAATCAACTCCTTCCCAAGGTTTTGCCGGGCGGTCAGAAAAGCCAAACCCTGGCAAACCGTTAATAATTGCACGCTGAATGATAATTGGGATATCTGCTTGGGCTGAATTGAAGCCAACAAGTTGCGGTTTCCTTCTCCCCACTGACTTCAAGAAACTTGTAATTAATACTTTTTCTTCGCACTTTGCAGGATCATTTGGGTCAGTGGGCAATGAAATTAATTTGAGTTGTGGTTCTCCCCCACGCGGACAATCCCGTAAAATTCCTGCTATAGAAACAATGCGGCATAGGATGGTTTTTAAATATGGTTGAATACTCTCATCCTCTTCTGGTTTCCGAGCATCTTGCCAAAGAGATTCAAAAGATAAACGTGCATTCTCCATTGAACCGGAAGCAGATGGAGTCTGATGCAAAATTTCTGCTGATTTTGGATCGGGAATCCATTCCACATCGAAGGAAAATACACTCTCGGTAATCTTTTTAAGCATTGGAAAATGTAATTATGCCGCTAATCCAGCCAGCTTGGAATTAATATACTCATCCGCTTCACCTTCACCTTCAGGGATAGTGAGTATTTCAGGTTTATCTTCATCCACAAGCAATGTGTGCTCGAAGTGCGCCGAGGGCATGCCATCCACCGCAAGTGCTGTCCAACCGTCCTTTGCCATTCGAATTTGGGGGCTTTTCATATTAACCATCGGTTCAATGCAAATGGCCATTCCTTTACGAAATTGAGGACCGGTCCCAGCGTTCCCAAAATTAGGAATCTGAGGCTCTTCGTGCAATGTTCGGCCCACACCATGACCAACGAAATTAGTAATCACAGCAAAACCTGCTCCCTCAACATACTCTTGAACAGCTTGCGATACATCCCCCACTCTTTTCTTGTGCAACGCTTGGCTAATACCAAGATATAAAGATTCTTCGGTTATTTTTAGTAATCGCTCAATTTCAGGACTTACTGTTCCAACTGGGATCGTTCGACAATTATCCCCAATTACACCATTTTCACGAATGCAAACATCCACAGACAAAACATCTCCATCTTTTAAAATTCTATCTGGCATGCCAATTCCATGAACGACTTCATCGTTAATTGACAGACAAGTGAAAGATGGAAACACACGATTACCAGAACGATATCCCTTGCATGCGCTCTTAACTCGAAAATCACGCATCATCTCACCTCCTGCCTCGTCAATCTCCAAGGTACTCATCCCAGGTCTCACCATTCGACAAAGACGATCCAAAATAGTCGCGGCTGAACGCCCGGCATTTCGCATCTTCTCCTTTTCCTTAAAGTTCTTACAAATCACATGTTCTTCTTCCTTTAAAATTTCACTGGTATCAACACAAAAGCTATTATTGTGTAATCGCTTCTTTGTGAACCCAGCGACTTAAATAACCCAAAAGCATAGCACCAGTTAAAAGCTGAACAAAGTGAACCCAGAATAATGGCATGAGAAATTTTATCAGGCTAGCACTACTGCCAGCAAACAACATTATGGCAAGTGGCATTCCCATCGCCAAAGACTTTTGAGACAGGCAAAAGAATTGAGAGATTCTAATATTTCTCTCCCTGGACCACATCCCCGAAAGGAACCATCCAGATACATGCAAAGCAATTACAAATCCCAAACAAGGCAGAAATGTGAACTTCAAGCTTTTCCAAACCACCTCCGTTCCAAGCGTATGGAAACCTTCACAAAATGTTAGAAACACAATAAAAGAAATTGAAAACAAAGGAAGCATCGTAAAAAAATCATGAATTGCCAGCAATCGGACAGATGCAGAGGATCGAGAAATCAACCAACCAAGCAAACTTGGCAAAAGCACGCACCAGAGGATTTTAGTTATCACAAACCCAAAAGATGTAACCATACCAATATCAATTATCTGTGAGCCCAAAAATGTTATCACAATTGGTGCCAAGAGATTGGAGATAGTAGCATGCCCCAGGGAGTAATCCGAATCTCCACCTGCTGCGTGCGTGTAAACTATGCAAGTTGAGATGGTAGTTGGCAAAATTGCGATATAAAGAAAAGAGTTTTCAACTTCTTCTTTGATCAAGTCTAGCATGCTCCCTAATATCACCCAACATATTGGAACCAGAAGAATACTTAATTGGAAAGCAATTCCTGAAGCAGGCTTTGACCAAACCTCTCTTAGCGATGCCGTTTTCAACCTTAGTCCCTGAATCAGAAAAATCAGGACGATTAATCCATCTGTCAAAAGTCCGGAACTCATGAGCTTTAAATGGATACCCCATTCTGGTTTTTGAGAAGCTAAGACAAAGGAAATAACTAGCAAGATTGCGTAGACTTGGCCGTTCGTAAAGACTCGCATCATTTAAGGTCATTCATAAGTTAATTAAACCAATGTCACATTTTTTAATGAACACCAATTTTTAAAACTTCATCGAACTTTATTTAAATGAGTCAAATTAACATAGTAACCTTTGATGCTGCCGGAACTCTATTGCAACCATGGCCATCAGTTGGTGCAGTTTATGGAAAGACTGCAAGAAATATGGGAATTAATGTTGACGACTATGATATCGAAATCCGCTTCAGAAATGCATTCGCGACTGCTGAAAGTTCTAATAAGATAAAGTATGGGAATGAAAAATCCTTTTGGAAAAATATTGTCGAAATAACCTTTCAGCCTTTTGCAAATAAAGAAAACATTGAACCCCTATTCGAATCCCTCTGGGAAGCCTTCGCAACTGGGAAGACCTGGAAATTGGCAGACCATGCAATTGAAACGATTTCTGCCCTTCAAAAAAAGGGTATTCAAGCTGCCATCCTTTCCAATAATGATTCCCGGCTTCGCCTCGTGCTTCAAGACTTGAAAATAGAAGATTATTTTGAGCACATTTTCATCTCCTCGGAACTTGGTTTTGAAAAACCTGATATCGAAATTTTTCGTAATGTGGAAACCACTTTTGCTTTACCTTCTTCGTCATTCCTCCACTTGGGAGACAGCTTCAACAGAGATTATCTTGGTGCCACTAATGCTGGATGGCACGCAGTTCTTTACGGAAATGAAAATGAGCACGCTCGTTCAATTCAGACTTTCCCCCAACTCTTAGAAATTCGTCAATGGTAGAGTTGCCAGCACCTCTCACAGTTGAAAGTCTAACCTCCTTAAGGCAGGACTATTTGGTCATCCGCGAAAACCGACCGTACGGATTTGTCGCCTATCTTGATTTTGAAAACAAATTCTCAACTAGCCCGAATGAATATGAAGTTCTCTGGTCGAACCTGAATTCTACCGCATCCCCTTCTTCCCTTTCTTTTTCAGGATGGATTGGTTTTTTTGGTTATGAGTTTCTTGGTCAGCACCTCGGTTTGAAAATGCATGCAAATCAAGACATCGAAGTACCTGATGCATGGTTTGGCAGGCCTTCAACATTGATTCATTTTGAGAAATCTAAAACTTGGATCGAATCAAAAAACGATGCCAGAGAACAAGAAATTCTATGCTTATTAACTAATCAAAAAAACATCCGAGAGCCTTCAAAACACGGCAGGACAAGTCCCCCCCAAAAATGTAATTTGAGTTTCAATGAATATGAAAAAATCTTTCATCGAGCCAAAGAAGCTATTTTAGACGGTGAAACCTATCAAATCAAAATTTCTCAAAGATTCGAAGCCGACATTCAGGTAAATCCGCTCAGTGCCTTTAGTGAACTTTACACAACTAACCCTGCTCCTGAAGCATTCCTCCTGCAAACCCCTGATTTTTCCATCGTTAGCAGTTCTCCCGAAGTTGTGATAGATAAAAAAGAATCAACTCTATCCACCAGCCCGATCGGCGGCACGTATAAAAGAGAAAATAATAAATGCGATAGTTCAGTTATTGAACGCTTTCTGAGTGACCCTAAAGAAGTAGCTGAGCATAACATGCTAGTGGACTTGGAAAGAAATGACTTGTCTACTATTTGCCGTCCAGGATCGGTGGAGATAAAAAAATTCAGAAAAGTTGAAAGTTATTCTCACCTCCATCATTTGGTATCGACGATTTCTGGCGAGATTAAGGACCAGGTTTCGACGCGTGATATTATTAAGGCGATGCTACCCGGAGGAAGCATAACAGGATGCCCAAAGGTAAGGACAATGGAATGGATTGATCAATTGGAACCTTGTTTTCGTGGGCCCTACACCGGGAGTTTTGGATTAATTTCAGATAATGGCAACTTACATCTTAACTTGATCATTCGCTCCCTGCTGATTCTTGAAAATAAGTGCTACACTCAAGCAGGGGGAGGAATTGTGGTGAACTCTACACCCAGATACGAGTTTCAAGAAAATAAAATTAAAGCCCAAGCCCTCTTAGATCTTATGATATGATTGCTTTAATTGACCATCAAGATTCTTTCACCCGAAACCTCGAACACTTACTGTCCGCGTTTGCTGAGGTAAGGGTATTTGATCATAGGGCGGACCCATCACAAATACTGCAAAAAAGTTCCCTAG
>NHDJ01000015.1 GCA_002167265.1 Verrucomicrobia bacterium TMED56
CCGAATAAATCATGATTTTCTCTATATCTTCTATTCATTTCTACTTCATGCTCATGTGAAAACATTCCAACTTGTTCTAAACCTTGATGAGCCCCCCAAATTATAAGTGGAATTTTATAGTTTGTTGCAACTTCCAAAGGGAATACTGTATGGCCTGCCAAAATTGGCCAATAGATATTTTGGTGTTCCAACAATGTAAATTTTGTTATTTTTTTTACTGATTTCATATTTATGTTTTTGAAAAGAATATCTAAGTCAAATTTTATTCTTAAATTTGATAAATTACTTATACCTATTGGGGTATTAAAGTACTTATTATAAGTTACTAATAATGGATTCATCCCAAGAACATTTTTGACTATATGTACAATAAAATAGCTATCGTTAGCGCCAGTGACCGGCACTATACAGTCGTAATTTTTTCTTGATTTGGACTTATAAGGTTTAACAATTTTTTTTAGCTTTTGTAATCTTAAGTTCCAATCAAGATTATCTTTTTCCTCATGAATTAAACACCCTGAACAAATTCCTTCCTCGTTAAATGTAATGCTAAATGGATGTAAATTAGTGTACAGACATCTTTTACAAAATATTATTTTTTTTGTTTGCATATTTAAGATTGATTAGAGTAAAAAGGCCTTCTTAGGTAACTTGATTTAAGGTTTGATTTAAATTTTTGTATCCTGTGTTCACCATAATTTAGGTTATTTCCTACAGAACATGCGACCACTCTTTTATCTTGAAAGATTTTTCTAATATTACTTATTTCATAAATCCCACCACTTAAAATTAAATTATTTTTGAAATTAAATTTTTTAATTATTTTTTGATCAAAACCTCTCATGGTTCCTTGATTTTTATAATCTGAAATTAATATCTCTGATATTAAATCATCATTGATTGCTTTTAAAAAATTTTTACTTATTTTTTTTTCTTTTTGAATTTTATAATCAAAAATTCTAATTTCATTGTTTTGGTTTAAAGATAATGGCATACTTAATATAATAGACTGCCTACCTATGTGTTCAGATATTTCTTTAAACTGATCATAATTTTCATCAATAATACTTTCAAGTACAATTCTATCAGCGCCAAGTGCGGTTACTTTTTTAGCATCATTAAGAGTAGATATGCCACCACCATATATAATTGGAGTTTCAATTTTTAAGTTTTTTAATTTATTCAATAAGTCAATATCAGGTCCAATTTTTTTTTTTGACCTATCAATTGATAATATAAGGATTTCATCTGCGTTCCATCTATTTAAATTTTTCACAGATGACTCTATATTTCCTATGGGCAAAAATTTATTATAATTAAACGACTGAACGACATTGTCATCTTTATATATAATCGATGAAATTAATCTTTTCTTAATCATTCAAACTTTCTAAATAAAGTTTGAAAAAGTCTAAACCTGCGTTTTGGCTTTTTTCTGGATGAAATTGTACTCCCAAAATATTTTTTCTCTTAATCATAGCAATAAATTTTTTATTATTAATTTTAAAAAATCCTTTTTCGGCGGATATTTTTGAATCAATAAAATATTGATGTTGAAAGTAAAAATTTTTTTTATTCAAACATTCAAAAACTGAATTTTTTTGAAAAAAAACTTCATTCCATCCTACATGATTATTGAATGGGATTTTTTTAGTTTTTCCTTTTATAAATTTCAAACCCTCTGTATCTTCGATTTCTGGGGAAAATTCTGTAAACAACTGCATGCCTAAGCAAATTCCCAGAATATTTTTTCCTGAAGAAGCTGTTAATTTTAATCTTTTAATTATTAATTTTTTTTTCATTTGTTTCATTGCCTGTGGAAAAGTACCAACTCCTGGCAATATTATAATTTCTGAATTGTTTATTAGTTTATTAGAATTCCCAACAAGAACATTAGTATCAAATCTCTTTAAAGTTTTTTCAATTGAGGAATAATTTCCTAATCCATAATCAAATATCAAAATATTTTTTCTCATTATAATCCAATTCCTACTTTAAATTTTGGTAAATATTTTTTTGTATTTTTTTTGTTATTTAAAGTGAACAATTTTTTATTTACAAATTTGGAAATAACATTCCAAAATTCAGTTTCAGTGATATTAATATATTTACAAAAACTTCTGATATATTTTGTGTCACACTTTCCGTCGTAATTTTCAACAAGCTTAATTGCATCTTCTCTTTTTATTTTCCCTTGTCTAATTTCGTAATTCAAATAATCTGTCGCTCTTCCAAATCCGAACTTGTAATATTTAATCATTTGATTTACAATTACCCAATCTTCATCGAGTGCCATTGAACCATAAAGATCCCCGGTATTTTCTACACCATCCGATCGTAATTTTAAGCCATTTAGAGATGAATATTTTGCATTGTTCAAAACAGACCAGTCTTTCATAAACCAGCCTATGTATATAATTTGAATATTATTTTTTAAGAAATCTTTTTCTGAAGGATATTTATAAGGAATTAATTTTACCTCATCTTCAATAATATCTTTAGTCCATGATAAATCGCAGTTTTTTAAAGTGTCCTGTTTTCTTAAAAGGTTTCCGTCATATTCTTTCTGTTTAACAATAGTACTAATATCTGTAGTTTTAGCGTTGCCTCCTTCTCCCCAAAAGATTAATTTAATTTTATATTTTATCGCAATTTGAGGTAATGAAGAATATAATGCTAATTCAGGGCCTCTTAAATAATTTCCTCCGTAAAACCCTTTTTTTAGAAGCTTTTTCCAAGTTTGAGGTGCGGGTGCAGATACAATTAAATCAAAACCTAATTTAATTAAATTTGATAAATTGTTTGCTCCTAAATCTGTTAATTGTTCAGGAGGATAAGTGCAACAAACTAGCAATGGTCGTAGTTTTAATTTGTCTCTAATCCATAAAGCTTGTCTTGTACTATCTTTTCCACCACTCACGCCGATAATGCAGTCAAACGCATTTTTATCATTATTATATTTTTTAGTAATCTCTTTAAGAATTTGAAATCTTTGGTCTTCGTCAAAATTATTTACAAATTTTGAATAATATTGGCAAGTAGAGCATAATCCTTTTGAATTAAATTTACTAATTGGATAGGTGCTTGGTTCTAAACAATTATTACAGTACTTCATTATTTTAAAAATTTATCCACTGTCTTTGAGAATATTATATTTTGAGGATTGTAAGTGATAATATTTTTTATTTCTTTCGATACTATATTTTTCCATTTTTTTTGATTGAGTTTAGTTACCTTATTAATTTTAGAAAATAGAATTTTTTTACTAATGGATGTTGACCAAAAAAAACCTTGTTTTTTATTTATTACTCTACTGTAATTTTTGTAAGGAAAAACTTCTGGAAAACAGACACCTTTAATATTTTTCGAAAAGGCTTCATATGTCAAAGTGGAGTTTTCAGAAACTATGAATTGTGAGTTATTGATTATTTTATAAGTTTCTTGAGTATTTTTTTTTGCTACAAATTTCCAATTACCGTCACCGTAATACTCTTTATATTTAGATAGAATATTGCCTTTATATTTTGAAAGTAAAAATAATTTTATATTTTTTTCACTGCAATAACTTTCAAGAAAATTAAATATTTTAATTGCTCTTAAATATTTTGTTTCAACATCTTTTCTATTTTTAGGTAAAGACCCTGAAATAAACAAAATTTTATCAATTTTTTTATTATAATTTTTTTTTAATGGAAAATTATTATTTTTGATACTACCTAAAGAAACAATTTTTGATTTCAAATATTTTTTATACTTAATTTTATCATTATTTCCTAAAACAAAACTGACATCTGACCTAAACTTAAAATTGTTATATTTTTTTTTAAAATCCCTTATATAATTATAAAATCGATTATCCTTAAATATTATTTGAATACTTACATATTTAGCGTATGGATACAAATTTTTGAGTTTAAAAAAACCCGTATTTTCATCAATTAATGTGATCACAACTTTTGGAGAAACAATTCTAAAATAATTTAACTTATAGTTTTCTTTTAAATTTTTTATACCATCAACTAAAATTGTGTATAATATAATATAAATGTTAATTTGTTCGTATCTAGTATGAAAAATTTCATATTCCTTTTTTTTTAAATAAAAATCTAATTCACCAATACTTTCTCTATCATAGATTAAAATGTTAGATTTTTTTGGTTTTAAAAATTTCCACTTAGTTTTAAAAAAAAATTTTATAAAAAAATTCACGATTAATATAATTTTTCTTGGAGTTTTATTTTTTTTCAACAATTGTTTGATTTTTTATTTCGTATACTTTATTAAAAATTTCAAAATTGTCTATATTATGACTCACTACTATAATAGTTTTATGTTTATTCAAATTTTTAAGTGTATTGAAAAGATCGTTAGATGTTAAAGAATCCAATGAGCTACTAGGTTCATCCAATATTAAAATTTCTGGTTCATGATATAAAGCTCTAGCGATTGCTATTCTCTGCTTTTGGCCGCCAGAAATTTGCTTTCCATCTTCACCTATTAGCGTATTAATATTATTTTCAGTTTTTTGTACAAAGTTACTAAGCTGAGCATATGAAACACTCTTCTCAATATTTTTCTCAGAGATTTCTTGATCGTTTAAACCAAAGGCAATATTCTTTTTAATACTATCGTCTAAGAGGTTAATATTTTGAGGCACGAATCCTATTTTCTTTCTCCATTCAAACAAATTATCTTGAATATTTTTTCCATCTACCTTTATCGCTCCTGATGTCACCTCTAAAAGCCCCATAATGATGTTTAAAAATGTTGTTTTTCCAGTACCCGTAGGTCCTACTACTGCAACAAAGTCTCCTCGTGAAATATCTAGATTTACGTTTTTCAAAATTTCTTTTTTTGATGTACCAAATTTAAACCCTACATCTTTAAAGGAAATACTTTTTTTAAAGTTAATAAAATATTTTGAAACTAAATTCTTCTCTTTATCCGTTTTTATATAATCTAAATCACCAGACAAACTGTTTACCGCTGTTTCTGAATATTTTAAAATTTGTAGTGAAACTAAAATTTTTATAATTGAAGGTATTATTTTTAAAGCGGAAACTAAAAATATACCTACAGTCGCCAATGTTTCTTGGGACGATTCGTTTATTAAAGTAGCGTATATGATAATAAAAGAAATTATGACTAAAGCTGCCATTTCAAACCAAACTCTTGGCAATTTGTTTATAAATGACATTTTGTATCCTAATTCAGCAACCTGAATACTTTTATCTCTAAATATTTTGAAGAAATAATCTTTTACTCTAAAGATTATTATTTCTTTTACTGATTTTAAACTTTCATTTAGTACCTTCATTTTTTGTTTTTGAGCCAATACTAAAGTTTTTCCTAATGCGTATGAAATTCTTCTTGTTATTAAGTAAAACAAAAGACCAAGAATCAGAATTATTGAAATTACACATAAAGTCTCAAAAGGTTTTAAAAATAATAATAATATCGTTATTCCTAATACAACAAAAAATTCTGTTATTATTGCACTTAAGGCCATAAGAGCACTTCCATATTGAGCGGTTTGTTGAACAATTTTAGTAATTAATACCGATGAGTTTTTTAAAATATGGTAATCGTAAGGCTTGCTGAGATAGTTTTGATATAATCTACTTCCTAGATTATATCTAGTATTGTAAGCAAAAGCATTTTCAAACCAATAAAAAATTGATAAATAGATATTTTTTAAAAGATAAATAATAAATACTATAACAACCAAAGAAATTACATTATCCCCATTCAAGAAATCAATTTTTTCAATTATATTATTTAAAAAACTTAGAGATGTTCCTTTCCCAATAAAATAATTTATGAGTGGAAAAATAGAGGCAATACCTACTGTTTCAAAAATTGAAGCAAAAAGCATAAAAAAAGAAAGTTTTAAAAATTTATATTTTTCTTCTTTATTGAGTAAAAAAAATATTTTTTTTAAGTAAGTAAACATATTTTGTTGATTTAAAGATTTTTAATTTAATTTTGTCAAAATAGCTAAATTTAAAATATTAAATATAAATTTCGACTCTATGTTGTTTAAATGATTTTTTTTTAATATTTTATCAATACTGTTTTTATCTAAATATTTATTTACAGATTCACTCTGGTATAATTTGTCTTTAAATTTTTTGTTTTTAATATCAAAAAATTCTCTAAGATTCGCGTAAAAACCAATTTTTTCTCTAAATTTTAATATAGACTCTGGAACAATTTTATTAAGTGCATCTCTTAATATTCTTTTGCCAAACCCATCTTTGATTAAATAATGATCGGGTAATGAATTGGAAAAATTAAAAATATCTTTAGAAAGAAAAGGATTTCTATTCTCTATAGAAAAATGCATTGATATTTGATCTGCTGATATATTGTGAGCGGGAACAGTATGTTCAAAAAGATCAATCGAAAGTTGATTTCTAAAAAAATTTTTTGAATATTTTTTAGTTGAAATTTGGGGTAATTTTTTTGATTTTAGATATTTTTTTATTTCACTTTTTTCGTGAAATGAATAATTTTCTTTTTTCAATTGAGATTTGAAATAATTAAAGTTTGATAAAATTTTTGTTCTTATTAGTGGTTTAGTAAATTTTTCCCACTCATTATAAAATTTTTGAAATCTTTTATCTTTCTGCGTTGATACAAGATAACACATATGATGAAGATAATATCCAGCAAACATTTCGTCACCACCTAGCCCACTAAGTAAAACTCTATGACCGTCGTCTCTAGCAGCTTTATTAAGATTGGCATATGCCAAATAAGATATTGAACTTAAAGGACAATTATTTTCTTCAATTATTTTTTCTAAGAATTTGTAGTTATCTAACGCATTCATCCTAATATATTTTGGCTGCACTCCATAAGTTTCACAAAAAGAGTTTATTTGTTTACTCTCGTCGTAGCTTTTTTCTTTATTAAAGATTGAATAACAACTTAATTTTTCATTAAAAAATTTTTTTGTATATCCAGCTATCGCTGTGGAATCGATCCCTCCACTTAATAAACACGCTACAGGAAAGTCTGATCTTAATCTTCTAGAAAACGAAGTTTTAAGCAAATCTCTCAAAAATATAACATTTTCATTATATTTATTTGAAATCATTTTTTTTTCAGGTTTTTTATTCCAAATTTTTATTTTTTTCGGTTTTAAAGAATGGTCAATCGACAGCGCTGTTGATGACTCGAGAACTGCTACTTTTTCATCAAAAGTTTGAGTATCTGAAGAAATAGACTTAAAACCATAGGAAAGAAATGTTGCTATTTTTTCCTCGTTAATTTCTTTATTTCGACCGCTAAGAGTATTGATATAATTAATACTCGATCCATAAAATAAACATTTATTTTTATAAATATAATATAAAGGTTTTTCTCCAAACCAATCCCTGCATATTGTAAGTTTTTTTTGTTTTTTATTTAAATATGCATATGACCACATACCATCTAAGTCTTTATTCGGTAAATTATTGTTTATGTTTATTAACTTCAAAAGAACTTCCGTATCTGATTTCGTTTTTAGATTTTGAAGTTTATATTTTTTAATTAATTCCAAATAATTAAAAATCTCACCGTTGTAAGAG
>NHDJ01000016.1 GCA_002167265.1 Verrucomicrobia bacterium TMED56
ACCTATGGTTAATAAATTAGAAAATTTTGTATCTTACAGGTTTTTGAATAATGATTTTAAAAAATATAAAGTCTCACCTCGAACTGGAGCTCATATGGGGATACACAGAAATTTAGACCCTATCTATAATTTCAAAGAAACAAGGTTAGTCAAAAATCTAGTTCATAATTTACCATTAAGAACATCAGCACTTAGGACATTAGGTGCTTTCGCAAATACTGCAGCAACTGAAACATTTATGGATGATCTTTGTATTGAGTCAAATATTGACCCATTTGAATTTAGGATTAATCATCTTGACGATAATAGAGCGATAGATTTATTAAATGATTTAAAAATTCAAATGAAAAAAGATAAATCATTGGAGAATAGCCATAGAGGTATTGCTTTTTCTCGATATAAAAACTCAGCATCTTATTGCGCTGTTGGTGTAGAGTTAATTGTTTCTGATAATATTGAAATTGAACTTAAACGAGCATGGATAAGTGTAGACGCAGGTGAAATAGCTTTTAAGGAAGGGATAGAAGCTCAAGTAGAGGGTGGGTTCATTCAAGCTGCTAGTTGGTCTCTTTATGAACAGGTCTATTTTGATAATAATGAAATTTTGTCCAAAGATTGGGATGGATATAAGATTATTGAGTTTGATAACATTCCTTTAATAACAACATCTGTAATTAATAGAGTAGGGGAACCTTATCTTGGCGTTGGTGAAGCAGTTGCAGGTCCAACTGGTGCATCAATTTCTAATGCACTTAAAAGAGCTTTTGGTGAAAGGTTACAGACCATGCCTTTCAGTCAAGAAAACATAAAAAAACAACTTCTAGAGTAAAATTTTATATTAATTAAAAAGGAGATAAGGCCATGTCTAATAAAAAAGAAATAGGTTTAGCGATTGTTGGTTGTGGAACTATAGGTAGAATTAGAGCTATTATGGCAAAAGATTATCCTGGGATCAGTTGGATTGGTTTATGTGATATTAACGAAGAATTAGGAAAAAAACTCTTACAAGACTGTAAGGCTGATTACTTTACAACTGATTACAATGAACTAGTAAAGAGATCAGAGGTTAATGCTGTTATTATTGCTACAGACGAAAATCATCATTTTGGTCCTATTATGGCTTCGTTGGAAAATGAAAGTTCTTTATTTATAGAAAAACCTCTTGCAACTGATTTAGTTGAAAGTAGGGATGTTTTAAATAAAATAAAGTCAACTAATGTTGATGCAGTTTTAGGATATACTCAAAGATTTAGAAGAAGGTTTTTAGCAGTAAAACAAAAATTAATGAATGAAAATATTGGTCATGTTACATCTGTTGTAACAAGAGCGTTTATGAATAGCATGGTTCCAATAGCAACTGTAAGAAGAACAAATGAAAGAAAAAACCTTACACCTATGGTTGTGTCTGGAACACATAGCCTTGATATGTCATTTTGGCTTATGGAAGGGAAATATCCAAGATCGGTTTTTGCGCAATCAGTAGATAAAAAATTAAAAAGTCATGGTACAAAAGATTCTACTTTTGGCATTTTTACAATGGATGACGATACAATTTTTAGTATGAACATTAGTTGGGCTCTACCAACGGTTTGGCCTGGTTCAGTATATGGATTAGAAATTGGCATAGTTGGAACAGAAGGGGTTATTGATATAGAAGACACCCATAGAGACTTAGTTCTTGCTAGCGAAAAACCCCAAGGTCATGGATATAACCCTTCTGGCTTCAACCCTTCTGACATTAGACATGTTGACTTTTTAACTTCATATCCACCGGGTGATATTTATAATAATCAACTGTGGGGTCCTATGAGAGAAGAAACAAATTCTTGGTTCCAAAGGCTATATGTTGGTACAGATACACCGCACGCCTCTGCAGAAGATGGACATAAAAATCTTGTTATGACAATGGCAATGGACGCTTCAAGCAAAATAAATAATAAAATCGATATTACTGAAGATATTGAAAATGAAATATTAAAAATTCAAAATTCATAATATGAAAGCATTACTTTTAAATGGCCCAGGTAAACCTTTCTCAATAGAAACAATTGAAGATCCAACCCCAGAAAAAGGTTATGCAGTTGCTAAAGTACTGGCATGTGGCTCTGGTTTGACAATTCAGCATGTTAAAGCAGGTAGAATAATTGTTGATTATCCAAGAATAATAGGCCATGAGATTATTGGTGAAATTGTTGAAATAAATGGAGAATCTGGTGATTTAGTTATCGGGTCTCCAGTAACAGCTTTTTTTTATTTAACTTGCGGGTATTGTAGATGGTGCAATATTGATCGTGAAACTTTGTGTGATAATTTTAAAGGTTATATTGGAAGAGAAATAGATGGAGGTTATTCTGAGTTTATAAAACTTCCTATTGAAAATTTCATTAAAATACCACAAGCAATTGATTATAAAAATAATCTTTTAGAGACTGCAGTAGTATGTGATGCTGTAGCAACTCCTCTCAAAGTTATAAAAAAAGCACGAATAAATTCATTTGATAAAGTTGGTGTTATTGGAGCAGGTGGAGGTCTAGGAATACATATGCTTAAAATGCTCAATTTAAATAATATATCCTCTATTGGAATTGATACTAAAACAGAAAAATTTGAAGTATGTAATAGAAATGGTGCAGAATTCTCAATTTCACCTATGGATAATGATTTGAAAAATAAAATTAATGAGTTCTCAAAAGGTTGTGATTTAGATGTGGTAATTGATTTTGTGTCCAGTAAATCATCACTTGAATTAGGGGCATCAATTTTAGGAAAGGGTGGTAGATTAGTAACGCTTGGTGGGAGTGGTGAAAATTTTTTGGCAAATTCTTCTGATATGCTTGTTAAAGAGCTTGAATTAATTGGGTCTCGTTACTGTACTAAACAAGAATTAAAAGAGAGTTTAGATTTGTTTGCAAGAGGTCTAATTAAACCCTTAGTTTCAATTAAGACAAATTTTAATGGAGCTGAAGAACTTCATAATAAAATTGAAATTGGTGAAATAACTGGTAGAGCAGGGATATTAATTTAATTTATTTAAAATTTCCTCTTTTTTCATAACCCAAGCTATTGATTGAGACATAATTTTAAGTGCAACTTCATGTTGTTCATCGCCTCTCATTGATCCTGTACAACATTCAATCACTATTGGGTTATATCCTCTATTACTTGCACCAAATGTTGTTCCATAAACACATGTATCAGTATTAACACCACATATTATTATATTTTTAATATTCAATGTTCTTTTTAAAAGCATATCTAATTCAGTATCTTGAAAACAATCAAAATTACGTTTGCTTGTTATATGAATATCATTTTCGTCAACAAGTATTTTTGGTAATTCACATGAAATTGTTCCTTCAACTCTTTCAGGTTTTTTTCTAGCTTTGGCTTGTTTATTTTGAGAAAGTTTATTTTTTTGACTTACGTCTATATATGGACTTATAGAAAAGTTATATTTTAATTCTTCTTTTTTTCTAACTACATAACAATGAACTATGGGTATATTTAAAATTCTTAATTTATTTAACAAAAAATTTGAATTTTCTAGAATTCTATCAATATTTTGATTTGACAAAGGAGATGTACCATTTTTAGTATCAAGATACTCATTCTGCATATCAACAGTTAATAAACATGTCTCTTTTTGCTTAATTTTAAGCAATTTATTCATCAAAGATTTATAATTTGTAAAGTCAGCTGTCATATTATAGGGTTTATGCTAATGGAAATTAATTTAAATATAAATCATAAAATTGGAATTCTTGGGCTTGGTGTTCTTGGCTCTGCAATTGCGCAATGTTTTATAGATAAAAAAATCAATATATTTGGTTTTGATATATCAAGCAAATTTTATAAAAATTTAGATAAAAACTTTATTACTATTTTAGATGATATAAGTAAATTTTATACAAAATGTAATATAGTTATAACTTGTCTACCTAGTGAAGAGAGTTTGCTGGAAGTCACAAAAAATTTAAATTCTAAAATTTTATTTATTGAAACATCAACTTTACCTTTAGAATGTAAAAAATTAGCTAAAAGTCAGTTGAATTTAAAAGATTGTAAAATTGTAGACGCACCTTTATCCGGAAACAGATTGGCAGCTTTAGAAGGAAAGTTGTCCTCATATTTGAGTGGTATGAAAAATGATAAGAGTATAGCTTCTAATGTTCTTAACATATTTTGTCATAAAGTGACGGATGTTGGGGATTTTGGAAATGGTATAGTAATGAAACTGATAGGAAATATCCTAAATTTAGTTCATAATGCAGTTACAGCAGAAGTTTTAACATTAGGAATGAAATCAGGATTAAAGCCTGAAATTATTCATGAAGCTATTAGCGGAACTTTTTCATCATCTGGTGTTTTTGAAAATAGAGGAAAATTAATGGTTGATCAAGATTTTGAAAAGGAAGGTATGAACTTTTCTACACCATTAAAAGATTCGAAATTTATAACTGAACTTTCACGATCAAATTTAGTCGCATTACCAATCTATCAGGTAGCACTTCAATATTATTATTCTGCAGTAGCCAATGGACTTGGTGATAAAGATGCATCTTCTATTATAAGAATATTGGAGAGAAATACAAATTTTAGGAGATAAATAACTCTTAAAAATTTAATAAATTGAAAAAATTTGAATTTTTACTTCTAAAATGTTATTTTATCTTAACATAATTTATGCATTTTGAAAATATGTTGAATAATTCAAGATTAGTACTGACACTTGTAGGATTTATACTTATGTTACAAAGCGTTGGCTTTGTAATTTTTGCAAGTGAAATTACTCTATTAATGTTTCCTTTTGTAGAAAATAATCCAGAAGCTCTTAATCTTGGAGTTAGTCTAAGATATGCTATGGCTTCAGGTTTGTTTTTTTTAGGAATGTTATTATTTCTATGTAGGGGTGTAACAAAGTCTGCAGCACAAAGACTACTATTTTGTTGTGGGTTAGGATTTATTATTATTTTGTTAAGTTTTGTTTATTTAACAATATTTAGGGACGTAAATATTTCTAAAATAATGTGGATAATTTATATTATTCTTACCTTATTAGCTTTTTATGTTTCATCTAGAAAGTTTCAGGAATAAAATCTAACTTATTTTTGTGTATTGAAAAACTGAAATTCTTACAAATCTAACTGTGTTTTTCTACAGCATAAACTTCATGAGAGAGACCAAGGTTATTTTCCATTTCTTTAAAATTATCTGAATTCATAAACTCTTGTACTAATTCAGGGTTAAATACCTCTGTAAAAATCATTGCTGTATTTTCATCAACTTTTCCAACAACAGTATTTCTCATCATTTTAGATTGTGCTTCTGAATCCTCATCAAATTTAAGTTTCCAATCGTTATAATTAACTTTAGTCATTTTTACTATAATAAGTGTATTCATATTAAATCCTATTAATCAGAAACATTCATAATATTTGGCATTTCTTTTATTTTATTCTCAAACATATCTGCCATATCTCCTAATGTTTCAATAATAGCTTCTGGTGTATTAGCTTTCCGCCAACAATACATAACCATATCGTTTTTCTCATTATTCCAATTGATTTGAAAACTTGCATTATCATTTTTCATGTTAGCCCTAATATCGTCTTCAGTCATTGATGCTGACATTTCAAAATATTTATCTCTTATCTCTTCGGTCTTAAATCTGTGTTCAACCATATAATCTTTCATTTTATTCTCCAATTTCTATAAAACTTTATCACATAATTAATACCTAATGTGGTATTTTTTGTTTAATTAAATATATTAATCTAAATAACGTATATTATTTAAGCATAATCAAGTTTAATTTAATTATACCTTATAATTATAATAGGATAATAAACTTAGACTATTGTTTGAGAAAAAGTTAATATTACCGCAATTGCAACAATAGGACTAGATATTCTTGCAAATTTATCTAGAGCACTAATTTCATTAGTACCTTCTTCAATGGATTTGTAATGACTTAATATACCAAGAATCATATTATATGTAACAACTATTGTTGCCCATATAAAAAGACTATCAGTTAAGTTAAGATAATGTGTGGAAGGTAATTCTCCTGACAATGCAAATTTTAGAGCAGGAATTGTTAAGAATAAAGTTAATTGTCCGCCAACTCTCCAATTCCATGGATCATAATTACCAGCTCTATAAAAGTGGTTTATAAGAAGAGATAAAAGGACAATTGCTAATAGAGGAAATATAATTTTTTGTAGAGAGTCTATAAATCCATGTTGAACATTAACATGTGATATTAAATAAGAAAATTTTTCTTTTCCTCCATGGTTTAAACTCGTTCTCCCTTGCTCTTCTAACAACGTTTTTGTAACATTCCAATTTCCTTTAACAACTTTATGATGAGCGTCATGGTGACCAATCTCAATTGTCTCAGGGTAAAAAACCATTTTATTTTTATTGCCAGAATAAGAAGCAATATCCAAGAATAGATCTAGATCTCCAAAAGGATACCTTGGCATCTCTGCATCTATACTTAAATCAACATCAAATCTTTCAAATAATTCAAATTTACCTTTATAAACATCTAAAGTCTTATAATGTAAAGTCCTAGGGTTTTCAGCATTAGATACAAAAAATTCTGGATACCAAATATTTTCTAGAAAATCATCAAGTTTTTTTCCGTGTATTATTTCGTCTCCAAATTTGTTTAAGAATTCTTCTGTTTTATTAGGATCTTCCCAAATTAGTAAGAGTTCAACAGAAGCTCTGTAGTGGCCTTGAGATATGTTTATATCATAAATTTCATCAAATAATAATTTTGCAGAAACGAGATGTTCAGTCTTAATTTCAGATTTATCTAATTTTGGTTTATTCTCACTTTTAGATGCAGAAATTGCACTTTTAAAGCAAAATAAAATAAAAAATAACGCGATAATCGAAAATTTTGATAATGAATTTAACACATTATTATTATTATATAAATTGTTTTAAAGATGCAATAATTTTATTGAATACTTAATCAAAATTAAGATGAAATCTTTTGATTTATTCTTATTTGTAATTATTTTAAGAATAATATTAAATAAGTTAATTGGACAAATATTAGAAACTAATAAGTTTTTATAATTTTATCCAAATTAAAAAACTTGATAACATGATTCTTTTTTGATTTCATAAAGTATGTCACTGATAAACACAAAAATTGTTTTAAAAAAAAGGCCTAATCCAAGTGTAACTGAAGACTTGTTTGAAAAAATCATTGATGATATTAGAGACTTAGTTGCAGATGAATTTTTAGTTGAAGTAATATATTTATCAATTGATCCTGCAATGAGAGGCTGGATTAGTAGTGTTGGAAATTATTCAGAACCAGTTCCTTTAAATGATCCAATGCGAAGTTTTGGAGTTGGAAAAATTATTTCTTCTAAAAATAATGAATTTTTGGAAAATGAATTTGTAGTAGGTTGGCTTGGGTGGCAAAAATACGCTATAGTTACTTCTAAATCTATTCAAATGAAAATTCCTTCAAATGAAGTTCCCTTATCAGCAAATTTAGGTGTTTTAGGTTTAAATGGTATAACTGCTTATGCAGGACTAGTAGACAAGTGCGGTCCTAAAGAAGATGATACTGTTATTGTAACTACCGCTGCAGGAAGCGTAGGTTCTGCAGTTGGTCAAATAGCTAAGATTTACGGATGCAAAACAATCGGCCTCACTAGTTCAAACGAAAAGAAATTAATTTGTATTAACGATTTTAAATATGATGAAGTTATTAATTATAAAGAAGTTAATGATATTTCATTTGAATTGAAAAAAATTGTCCCAGGCGGAATTGATTGTTTTTTTGATAACGTTGGTGGTATTCAATTTGATCAAATTATGGAAAATTTAAATGTAGGTGCAAGAGTTGTTATTTGTGGTACTATTGGGATGCCTTCTTATCCAATACCTAGTGGTCCAAGAATAAATAGAACACTGTTAATTAAAAGAGCCAAAATAGAAGGGTTGTTGGTTTTAGATTATTTTGATAGGTATTCAAAAATTTATGAAAAATTATCAAGATGGTTTAAAGAGGGTAAACTTATTAATAAAGAGGATATAAGTGAAGGGTTAGAGACTGCACCTCAAAGTTTGATAAGATTATTAGAAGGAACTAATTTAGGTAAACAGTTAGTTAAGGTATAATTAATTAAATTTATGAGTAAAAAAGAAAATCAAAATAAAATATCTGTGATTGGTTGTAGCGGTTTAGTAGGTTCAAGCATTGTAAGATGTGCTCTCGAAAAGGGCTACATAGTTAATGGAACAATGAGAAATATAAAAGACGATACCAAATTAAAATATTTAAAAATGCTAAAAAATTCAGAGAATTTAGAGCTCTTTAAAGCTGATATGTCTGTCTTGAGTGATTTTGATAATTGTTTACAAGATGTATCCACTTTATTTATTGCATGCTTAATTCCAACTTATAAAGGTTTTGATGGAACCCCAGCAAAAGATCTGAATAATCAAAGGGGTTATAACGAAATTATTAATCCAACCGTGAATGGTTGTTTAAATATATTAAAATGTGCAAAAAAAACAAATATTAAAAATGTAGTTATTTGTTCATCTACATCTAGTACTAATGCAATACCTGCCGTTTCCGTTAAAAATGAAATTGATCACTGGTCTGATGAAACCGAACAATGTAAATCAAAAAAATACACATCTGCAACTAAAACAGTTATGGAGAAAGCTGCTATTAAATTTTGTAATGAAAATGATATGAGGCTATCAATAATTTTGCCTACTGGATTATATGGTGATGCAATAATGCCAGATCATATGAAACATAATCCTTTTATTTGGTTGAAAAGAGTCTTAGAAGGAGGTGAACCAAGACATATAAAAACACCAAATGACTCAGCATCAATGATACATTTAAGAGATTTAGGAGAAATATTTTTAGCTTGTCATGAAAATAAGAACGCTTCTGGAAGATATTATGGTGTTTATAAAAGTCTACATTGGCAAGAAATTTATTTTGAGTGTCAAAAATTATTACCTCATATGAAAATGCCAGAACCACTTAAAGAGAATGCAGTAATACCAACTGGGTTTGATTTTACAAGAAGAGATTCATTGGGTGTTAATATTAGAGATTTTCCATCTATGTTGAAGGATACAATTGATTGGATTGAATCAAACCCATTCAAATAGTTATTTTTTAAAATATTATAATTTTATTATAATGATAAAATAAATTTTTTTTACTAGAACATTAATCAAATCAATTTAAAACATTACCATTTTTATCAAATAGATATAAATCTTTAGCTAAAATTTTAAGACCAATTTCCTTTTTCAAGGATGGTATCTTATAATCAGGTTCTTCTTTTAGAACTATTAAGCTTTCGTTTATTCCACAATCAACATAAATATATTGTTCTGAACCAAGATATTCTACAAATTTTATATATCCTGTTAATGAACCTTTTTGCTTTTCACACATTTTAACTCTATCTGCTCTAAAACCAAAATACTTGGTATTTTTATGATGTGTTTTAATACTGGTTTTAATTTCTATATTCCCAACAATATGAATAACATTTTTTTTTACATAACACTTCATAGTATTCATTTTTGGTGTTCCTATAAACTCGGCTACAAACAAATTTTTAGGATAATTATATAATTCTTGAGGAGTACCTACTTGAATTATTTCACCTTCGTTTATTACAACAATTTTATCAGCAAGTGTCATAGCTTCAACTTGGTCATGTGTTACATATATAGTTGTAATACCAAGTTGTTTATGTAATCTTGAAATTTCTAATCTCATTTCAACTCTTAAAGATGCGTCAAGGTTAGAAAGTGGTTCATCAAATAGAAATGCTTTAGGTTGCCTAATTATAGCTCTGCCAATTGCTACTCGTTGTCTTTGGCCACCAGACAGTTCCTTAGGAAGTCTATGTAGTAATTTATCTAGTTTTAAGATTTCAGCTACATTATCTATTTTATTTTTTAACATTTCTTTATTTTCACCTGAAGTTTTCAATGAAAAACCTATATTTTCTGAAACATTCATATGTGGATAAAGTGCATATGATTGAAATACCATAGATAATCCTCTTTCAGAGGGTATTTTATCTGTCACATCAATTGAATTAATAAATATTTTTCCATTATCTAGATCTTCTAATCCAGAGATAATCCTGAGCAATGTGGACTTTCCACAACCTGATGGACCAACTAGTACTATGAACTCTCCATCATCAATATCTAAATTGGCATCTTTTATAACATGGTTATTTCCATACCATTTAGATACATTGTTAAGATTAATTGAGGACATTATTTTTATTTTTGAATTTATTTTGTAATTTTAAATCAATTCTTTCTTTTAAAAGTTCTAAGTGAACAGCAGCAGTCCAAGAGAAATCTTTTCCTCCCAGCCCAACTCCGGTTTCTGGATCAAAATATTCAGCCATTCCATTATTTTCTACTAAATTTATAGTATCATTTTTAATTTTTTCAGCTAATTCATATTCATTTTCATTCTCTAAACCATCATTCACCATATAATTCATTACACTCCAGACAGGACCACGCCAATACCTTTTGCTTTCAAAACTTTGGTGATTTGGATCCAAACTTGGCATGCCAAAGTTACAAATATCTAATATTCTTTTACAATGATCAATCATAAATTGTTTTTGTACTTTTGAACCTATATCCGCATAAAAGCATAAAAAAGATGCATTGGTTATTGCATTACAAAATGTATTACTTCTTCTATCGTATGCAGTAAAAGCATTTACATTTTTATTCCACATCTTTTGACAACCTTCTTCTAGAACTTTAATCCATTTCTTTATTTCATCAATGTGATTTGAATAACCAAGATGATTTGCCAATAATAATAAATCTCTATTAGCTCGTAAAAAAATAAAATTTACACCAGGATCAATCGCAAGAAAGGGGCCTTCATTATGCATTTTTAATTTATCCCAATTACAGTTTCTTCCAAATTGAAGTATTGACATAAATCTATCATAGTGGTCATCAGTAGGTCTTTCCATATCATCAACATGACTTGTATCTTTCCTTAAATACTTTTTTAAATCCTTTGGAATTTTAATATTTCTTAATCCAATGTCCCAATCTGGACAATTATCTCTGCCAGACTCCCAAGGATGAATTATGCTAATTACTCCCTCATTGTTAGGGTCACGAGCTAAAAAATACCATCTATGATAAGCAATAATTGAATTAAATAACGTACCGGCTTTCATTTGATCATAGTCAGAACCTCTTTTGACCATTTGCCAAATTATACTAGCTAATACTGGTGGTTGTGAGTGGCAACTAGTTTGGGATATAGAATTTTTTTGCCATTGTTCTGGACCAGGAAAATAATTTGGATTATTTTCATGAAATATAATGTGAGGTATCATTCCATCTTGCCATTGTGAATTTACAAGCATTATCAACTCTTGCCATGCACGAGATTTGTCTAATAAAGATATTCCTAGTGCTGTAAAACCTGAATCCCAATTCCATTGATGTGGATATAGACGATTTGTTGGGATAGTAAAACCACCACGGTCATTTTTTTTTATTACGTTTATAGCTTCTTTTAACATATTTGACATATTATCCTTTCACGCTACCAGCCGATAAACCAGAAATCAAAAATTTTTCTAAATAAATGAATATTATCATCACAGGTATAGTTGCTATAACTGCTCCAGCCATTAGATGTTGTTGAGGCACCTCAGATGAATTTAAAGAAATTATTCCCCTTGATAAAGTAAACAAGCTTGGATCATCTAAAAACATAAAAGCAAATAAGAATTCATTCCAAGCAATCATAAAAACATATAACGCTACACTTACTAAAGCTGGTTTAGATAATGGCATAGCAATTTTAGTAATTATTTGAAAACGAGAGAGCCCATCCATAATCGCGGCATCATCAAGTTCACTTGAAAGTGTACTAAAGTAACCTCTTAACATATATAGCGCAACAGGTATTGTATTGTGATCTAATGAAATATGCTTCTGTCAAAAAGGTTAAAAAAACCTTTAAAAATGGAGTTAATGAATATTTTGTATTGTTGATAAAAGATCCATGTAATAAATTAGATTTTCCGAAAAAAGTGAATAAAAACTATTTTTGTGAAAATAACAAACTTGATAAAAAACAAGTTTCTGTAATAGATGATAAATTAATTATAGGTGTTTTACATGATGCAAAATATTGTTCTTCATCAGATTTAAGGAAGATATATGCTAATAGAATAACTGGAAGACAATGCAGTATTAGAAATAGAACGCCACTTGATCAAATTCAATCTGGAATGGGTGATGTTTTCATAAATTTAGCAAAGTAATGGATTGAAAATTAAATATATATTAAAAGTTTTTTAATAAAATTTTGAACTTTGTCGTAGTATTTTAATATAAACTGAGATATTTATTAGTTTTAGAGAACTATAATGATAAGCACTGAAGAAGAAAATAGGGCAGTTCAATGCTTGTACGATTTTATATACTATTTTAATAAAAAAGATAAGTCGAAAATATTGAATTGTCTTCACTATCCACATATGGCGCAATCAGATAATAACGATCCAACAAT
>NHDJ01000017.1 GCA_002167265.1 Verrucomicrobia bacterium TMED56
AATTGTTTTGATTGATCATTATTGATCGAAAAGGATTTTTTTGATCGCATTTACATATTGTAAGAAAAGAATATCATTTTCTCAACTATTAGAGTACTTTTTTATCAATACTTACACAAAACAAAGGATCCATTATGTGCTACAAAGCAATTATTGAACAAGTCAAACGAAGAATTACACCTCGAAATATGTTTAATGTGACCAACATAGCAGGAGTTTTGTGTACTTCCATTTGCGTCTCAGTGAGTGGATTTGTAGAACAAGCATCGTCTTCCACTGTACCTAGACTTCCCGAATCAGTCTTCTTTTCTCAGGTGGTTGATCTTAGCCACACTTTAAATTCTGAATTTCCCGCATGGTTTGTTGCAGGCAATGAAGTAACAACCAACGGCAATCGTACTTTTGTGCCCGCTGCTATCGTCAATGTGCACAATGAATGGATGGGAGATAAGAAGTGGGTCGTGGAAAACCTCAATAATTTTGATAATGTTCCATCAGTTGGAGCCACCATATTGCTTGGTCAGCCCAGTATTATGCGTGGGTTAGGAGGACCTAACCGGGTTGCTTTTGTATGATAAGAACATCCATTGAACAGATGAAAGTAATTTCTTTGACTTCCTTTGCTTTGTTTTCATTCATCTTGTCATCGTGCAGCGATTCTATTCAACACCAAGGAATCTATGATGGTAATATTGAGATGGAAGATGGTGTAAATCGTATAACTTTAGAACTTAAAAAAAATGGGGATGCCCAGCTCGACGGTCTTTATGAAGAATCTGTGCATGGCGAATGGCTAGTTGAGCGGGTTGGGGGATTTTACGAAGACGATGTCTGGGCAACCTTCAAATTTCCGGAATATCGGGTACGATTGAAACTTAAATCAGAAAAGGAAGGCTTAGTGCTTGCTTCAATGACAGCTCGCCTTGAAGGAAAGACAATATTACGAACACTTCATTTGAAGAAAAAAAACCCTTTCTTAAAAAAGAGAGATATATAAAAAAATGGTGCGGGCACTCGGAATCGAACCGAGGACACCAGCTTGGAAGGCTGGGGTTTTACCCCTAAACTATGCCCGCATCAGAAACTTTTATAAGCTGAGATCAGTTCAGCCGTCAAGGTGATTTCAAGTCAGCTTTGGTTGATTCCTAATGCTTTGCACACTTCATGGTGAAAGAGTGCAGATCCAACCCGGAATGGGCAGGCTCCCATGGAAGGGCTGAATTGCTTTAATGGGAAGACTGGCTCTTGGAGAAATTCAAAAGTGGCCCCAGCTCCCTCGCAAATTGGATAACCTGCCGCACAATCCCAGGGTTTAGAACGGAATTCAAGGCAACCATCCAGTCTCCCTGTTGCGACATTCGATAGACCGATGGCAGCAGATCCAGGGCATCTTATCCGCCAGACTTGCAAGGCTTCGCGAAGAGCATCCAGTTTAGCTGTTGGGATAGGAAAGTGCATGCAGAAGGTGAGCTTTTCGTTGACTAGATCTGTGGTTGCCCGAACAGGAATCGTTCCCTCTATGGATCCGAATTCCTTGCCTCCCTGAAGCAAATTATCCCGACCATAATCGTAAATAAATCCGTACACGGGCATCCCGTGATGTAAGAGACCCAAAGAGATGCCGCACTCAGGTACACCAACTGCGTAATTGTTAGTTCCGTCTACTGGGTCAAGTACCCAAGCGAATTCGCTATTGAGCAAAAGAGGTTCAGGAGTTTCTAAAGATTCTTCTGAACAAAAGTCATCGGAGGGAAACAGTTGGGCTAATTCGGTAAATAATTCCTTTGAAATAGTTTCATCCACTACAGTGACTCTTGTACCATCACCTTTCCATCGGCTTGGTGCAGTTCCGAAGTTTTCGCGGAAATAGTTGATTTGTCCAAGCACTGCAGTATGGCCAGCCAGAATTCGTTCTTGCAGTTCAAAGTCAGCACTGGAGATATCGGGAATTTTATTATTTACGGATCGATCCATTTACCTTCTTCTTGTATGAGATCGATCAATCGGTCAACCGCATCATTTTCAGGAATGGAAGATTTAACACGATTTTTCCCGACATAGAGATCGATTTTCCCGGGCCCCGATCCGACATAGCCAAAGTCCGCATCAGCCATTTCGCCGGGTCCATTGACTATGCAACCCATAACGGCAATGGTTGAGCCTTTAAGATGTCCGGTCGCTTCTTTGACTTTTTGAGTGGTACTTTGGAGGTCAAAGAGTGTACGACCGCAACTTGGGCAAGCCACAAACTCAGTTTTTGATATTCGGGCCCGTGCACCTTGCAATAAGTTGTAGGCGAAGCCACGGTTACGGTCGAGAGAACCTAAGTTTTCGACTGAAATAAGATCACCTAGACCATCGCAAAGAAGTGTACCCGATAGAACGGAGCTATCGAGTAGTCTGGCCGAGAATATATCAGATTTTGGAAAGAGACGGTCTTTTTCACGGTTACGAATCCAAATGGGTAATGAAAGTTCATTCCTGGCAAGAGAAGCGGCAAGGAGACGGTATCCTGCAACTGCATGGTACTTTTTACAAGGGGACAGGGTGATAATCGGAGGCTTTGGAGAGTATGAAAGCAGGGAGACGGTAGCATCACTGATCATTTCTCCCGTGAGCGAAACGACTGGATAGTGCCCCGCCTGATCGCAGAGAGCAAGGAAGCGGGCAAGGGAGGCTTCATCCTCAAACGAGGATGAAGGATGCCAGGCAATGGGGACGCCTTCAGATTGAAATCGAGGTAGTTCGTCATCTGTTTTTCTTTGATCTTCAACGATGATCAGAGGGATCGCACCAATCAGAGAATTAGCGAGGGTCTGAAGAGCGGGGAATTCGCATGAATTTCGGATATGGAGAATCAGTCCTTCGATGGGAGCATCCCTGGACCGGGTTTGGACTTGGGCAATTTCCTTGATGATTTCCGCTGTATCTTGGGGAGAGAAATGCGTTGAAACAAAAACAGAAGGGGGATGTTTGTCACCAATTTGAAGATGGGGATGGCCAAGTTTAAGATTCGAGCATAAACGGCGTGTGAAGCTGAAAGGATCTACGGATTCCTTAAGATGTATATGCTTGGTGGGTAAAGAATTTGACCACCAATGCTTTGCCCTGAGTGCGAGGTCCTTAGCAACAGGAATTTCCGCCAGAGGGTCCTCTGTAAGGGAAACGCGGATGGTATCACCCAATCCGTCGAGCAGCAGAGAGCCAATTCCGATGGCACTCTTTATGCGGGCATCTTCCCCATCTCCAGCTTCAGTGACTCCAAGGTGTAGAGGGTAGTTCATTTTTTCCTCATTCATGAGGGAAACAACTAACCGGTAAGCTTCGATCATAATCTTTGGGTTACTCGACTTCATGGAGAGAATGATATCCTGATAACTGAGCGACTCAGCGATTCGAATAAATTCAAGGGCAGATTCAGCCATGCCACGCGGAGTATCACCAAAGCGGTTAAGGATTCTGTCAGAGAGAGAGCCATGATTAGTTCCTATTCGCATGGAACGACCGAGTTGTTTGCATCGAAGCACGAGAGGAGAAAATTCTTTATGCAAGCGGTCTAATTCTTCCTCATACTGGATATCAGTGTATTCCCTAACTTGAAATTTCTTCCTGTCAGCGTAGTTACCAGGGTTGATTCTGACTTTTTCCACATGTTTGGCAGCTTCCATGGCAGCATTGGGCATGAAATGAATATCGGCAACCAAGGGGACATCTATCTTTGCTTTTCTAATCTCAGAAGCGATATGACCAAGTGCTTGAGCGGCTCGCACATTAGGAGCGGTAATCCGGACGATTTCACAACCTGCTTCGGCCAACTCAATAGTCTGGCGGGCAGTAGCCTCTACATCGAGTGTATCGGTAGTAGTCATAGACTGGATCCTGACTGGATGATTTCCACCTACGACAACAGAACCTACCCCGACCATTCGGGATTCCCTGCGAATTGATTGAAAGCGCGAGGGGCAGTAGGGAGTCGCCATACCCGAAATACGATTAAGGAAAGATTCGCTGCACGTCAAAGAAGGTAACGTATAGCATGAAGGAGAAGAGAAGAACGACAAAGAGCATTTGAGCACGCTCCAAAAATGCTATGGGAAGTGGCTTACCCCTAACTTTTTCAATGGTGGCAAACATCATGTGACCTCCGTCCAACACAGGAATAGGAAGAAGATTAAGAATTGCAAGGTTTACATTGATGAAGACGACAAACCACAAAAGTTTCTTGAATCCAATTTTGGCAAACAAACTGAGATGATTAACGATACCGACCGGACCACTCATATTCCGTAACTTTACATCTGATTGCGGACTGACCAACCCGCTTAGAGTTAGATACATATCCTTAACCCGACGGATAATAAGAGTGAGAGGATTGGGATAAGTTGTAACAGTCTTGAATTTTGGGGTAAAACCAATCAATTTCCTTGAAGTAAAACTTTTGCCATCTGCATTTTCTTTTTCTACCGGGATAATATTATAGGTTTTTTCAGGGCCCTTTTCCCCGCCTTTGCGGACGGTGAAGGCAATCGACTGATTGTTATCGGTTTGGCTGAGATAATCGACTACTTGGTAAAAAGAATGAATGGTCTGACCGTCAATTGCGATAGGCTGGTCCCCGACTTCTAGCCCGATTTTTTGTCCGGGCATGGACGAGTTCAATTCGCCAATGAAAAAGGTTTGTTTGGGTCCAATACCTATAATTCTCATTTCTTCAGGACCGAATAAAACAGGATGAACCTCGATTTCACGCTCCAGTCCATCTCGCAGAATCTTTAGGAACACAAGTGGTGTTTCTTGTTCGGTTTGTTTTTTCCCAGTAACAATTCTGTTCTGAATATCCATGAAGTTTTCGATAGAGGCACCATCAACCAGCAAAATTTCATCTCCCGGCAACAAACCCGCCTTTTTGGCTGGGCCGCTAACCGTTTCAGCTTTAGGAGGTTTTATTTCTGGATTCCAGCGTTCAACAGTGTCCGCAACATAACCGACCTTGGTGGTCAGTTGACCATCTGAAACATCGTAGCCAAAGAAGTAAAGGACTGAGGACAGGGCAAATGCCAAAATCATGTTGAAAACAGCACCCATTACGGATACGAGCATTTTGTCAGTGTAAGAAATTTTGGGCAGAGACTTGGGATTAGACTGTTCGTCGCCGTCTGTGTCTTGATCTTCATCGTCAAAATCATCCCACTTGAAGTTTTTCCCCTGATCCCTCTGGATGGAGCCTGGATCGACTTCCTTCTGTCCTTCGAGTCTTCCCGTATCAGCCAATTGGGGAAGGGCAACATACCCACCGAAAGGGATCGCGGACAATCTGTACTCCACTCCATTCCGGGTCCAACCAAAAAGTTTGGGTCCAAACCCGATTGAGAAGCGAAGAATAATTAAACCCCGCTGACGGGCAGCAAGAAAGTGTCCAAGTTCGTGTATAAAAATAGTAAACCCTAAGGCAAATAGGGCTACAAAAATGAAGGCAAAATCGTAAAGAATGCTCATGAGTTTGGTCCGATTAATTGCGACGCGATGCGACGGGCTTCGGAGTCAAGATAAAGTAAGGTTTGTAGATCATTCTTGGTTTGATGGTCAAATTTCGACAAAGTTTGTTCAATAATGCCAGAGATTTGCAGAAAGCCAATACGATTCAAGAGAAAGGATTCAACTGCAACCTCATTGGCTGCATTAAAAACCAGGGGGGCTGATCCGCCATGAATAAGAGAATCTTTGGCCAACCTTAGGCAAGGAAAACGTTCCATCGATGGAGGTTTGAATTGTAAATCAAGAGGGTTGGAGAAATCAAGAGATGTATTTACGCCCTCCGCTCGGTCAGGGAAAAGAAGGGCGTGCTGAAGTGCAAAGGTCATAGACGGGGGGCTGAGTTGTGCAAGGCAGCAACCATCGACAAAGCGAACGATAGCATGAACGATACTCGATGGATGGATAACGACTTCCAGTTTTTTCGGATTTAAACCGAACAGCCAATGAGCCTCGATTAGTTCCAAACCTTTGTTGGCCATAGTTGCAGAATCAATGGTCACCTTGTTACCCATGGACCAGTTTGGATGATTAAGTGCCTGCTGAACTGTGACATTTCTTAGCTCATCCAAGGGAAATTCCCTAAATGGACCACCTGAAGCAGTAAGAATAATCGAATCGAGATCACGATGATTTTCTCCCTGAAGGCATTGGAACACCGCATTATGTTCACTGTCAGCAGGTATTACGCGAACCTTATTTTGCGTTGCGGTTTGCATAACGAGGTGTCCCCCAAGGACTAGAGACTCCTTGTTGGCTAAAACGATGTCTTTACCAGCTTCAAGAGAAGCTAGGGTGGGACTGAGTCCACTGGACCCGACTACAGCGATTACAACTAAGTCGGCTTCCGGTAAAGAAGCCATTGACACAAGACCATCAGTAGAGCGATCCAGATTTGTTGAAGATGGAAAACCTTCCGCACGGCCAGCAGATGGAGCTAAATAAGCATAGGGTACCTTAAATTCGCGAGCGATATTTGCGAGTTTCTGACCATTGGTATGGGCAGAAATTCCTACTAGTTGCAAACGATCGGAATGCTTACGGAGAACTTTGAGTGTACTCTCACCGATAGAACCGGTCGCCCCCAAAAGAACGATCTTTTTCGGTTCGGTCACGGTTTAATAATCTGCAAAATAAAATAGCCAGTGGGTGCGGCTAGGATAAGACTGTCCGTGAGATCAAGTAAACCTCCGATTCCGGGAATTGCACCGCCAGAATCCTTGACCCCAGCGAGCCTCTTTAGGACAGAAGCAATTAAATCACCAATTACTGCGGCCAAAGCAATCAGCAACCCCCAAAGACCTCCTTCAAGTGCGTTAAAAGAACAGACAGAAAGGTCACTAAAGGAGGGCGAGTACTCTTGGATCAACCAGGGAATTAAAGCACCCACTCCAGCAGAGGCAAGGAAACCACCCAGCAGACCTTCAATTGTCTTTCCTGGGCTAATAGATGGTGCCATTTTAGTGCGTCCAATCGCTTTTCCAACGAGAAGAGCTCCCATGTCGCTGAATTTTGCTACGATTACGATCCAGAGGCAAAAGAACAGTCCAAAGCTGATGCTCACTTCCTTGGTGCTGACCGGATCAGTTTCCAAAATTCGTACAAAATAGTGCAGCAGGAAAGGAACAAATAGTAGACCAAAGAAAGTAGGCATTAGTCTTTTAATGTACATGCCTCTTTGATCCTGAGGAAATAAAACACAGGCGGAACAGGTGAAAAGTGCACCAACAGCTAAAACATCGATTCCGTATTCAGGGAAATAGTAGGAAATTGGAATCATGCAACCGCCTGTGAGCAAACCGGATAGTCGATTAGCAGCGAATCCCAAACGTCCCAAAATAGTATAAATTTCAAAAAGCGTAAGCGTTGCACATAAGTTGAGTACCCACATGGCACCAATTTCATCCATTGTGTAAACAATTCCAGCAATTGAACTCCATAGGAAAAGGGAAGAAAATGTGCGTAAAATCATAGGGTTTTTTGAGGAAATCAGGTGGATTGAAAAGTGAGAATTTGTTCGCTGGTCTTTCCAAACCGACGTTCTCTAGAAAGGTAATTTCGCAACGCATCCAAAAAAGCGGAGCGGTCAAAGTCGGGCCAATGAAGGGGGGAAACGAAGATCTCCGCATAGGCTGCCTGAAGAAGTAAGAAATTACTCAGCCTAAATTCTCCTGAAGTTCGAATGATAAGATCTGGATCAGGAAGGTCGCGAGTCTCCAAGTACTGAGCAAAATCTGACCATTCCAGTTTTTGGTCACCAGTTTGACTTGCTTGAGAGAAAGAATTCACTGCGTTGAGTACTTCCTGTCTGCTTCCGTAATTGAGGGCCAGCGTTAGATTCCAGTCCTGATTGTCCTTCGTTTTTTCAATTGTTTCAGACACAATACGGCGGGCAAACTCGGGTAGACCATTAAGGTCGCCTATGGCACGTAGCTTAATACCATCTCGCATCATTGCATTCAGTTCCCTTTTTAGAAATTCCTCCAGTAGTTTCATGAGTCCAGATTTCTCTTCTTCTGGTCGGTTTTGGTTCTCCGCACTAAAAGCGTAAAGTGTAATGTAAGGCACCCCAATTTCTCGAGCAGCATTTACCACACTGCGTACATTTTCAACCCCATTACGATGACCAAACAAGCGGGGCCTTTTTCTTGCACGAGCCCATCTACCATTCCCATCCATGATGATTGCAACATGTCGGGGAAGTTTCTTTTTTTCTTCAACTGTGAAAATTTCTTTTGTCACAAAATTTATCTCAACGGGTTCAAGGCGAATTGACAACGAGGAAAGCATTCCCTAGTTCCTGAATTTATGTCAATAATCTTATCAAATGAAGAAATTACTAACAAACTAGAAGAATTGGCGGATTGGAAATGGACAGATGATCGTTTGAAAAAAAGTTTCCGGTTTACAAATTTTCGTGAAGCAATGGCTTTTTTGATAAGAGTATCATATGAGGCAGAGGAATTAAATCATCATCCAGAAATATATTCCTGTTATAACCAAGTTGAACTTTCTCTCAATACGCATGATGCAGGCGGTAAAGTGACCGCCATGGATTTTGACCTTGCTGCACTGATCGACCAGATCAGTTAAGCAAGATTCAGCCTTATTTCTTTTTTGTGTACGATCTATATTAGAGGTTCTATTTCGATTAGATCGTTAAGTAGAGATGGCTTGGTAAGCAAAATCATCTGTAAAGATGAAAAGAACATTTAAAGGTTTTGCCGCGAAAGTAAGTACTCAGGCAAAGTCAAGTCAGGATAAAGGTTAATATATTTGGAAGAATTTCTTATTTTGAGCGTTAACCGATTTCCCTTGGCAATTGGAAAATCGACTATGAAATGGATTCGATGAAAACAGTAAGAAATTCTATTTAATGACTGCATTTTCAGGAGACAGGTCATTTAGAGTTGTTTGGCCCCTTATGGTTTCGCAGACAATTGGTGCTTTCAATGACAATGCGATGAAGGCCATGCTTCCTTTGATGGCAGCCGTGCAATTTGGCAAGGCAAGCATGGACACGGTCAATCAACAAGTCTCTGTTCTTTTAATTATACCTTTTGTAATTTTCGCTCCGATCGCGGGATGGGTTACGGATCGCTTTTCCAAAAAAAAGGTTATCCAATATGCTTTATTGGGACAGCTGCTTGGTCTGGGACTTTTAGGAACGGCTTTATATTCCAAGAGCCTTGATTTTTCTTTAGCAGGTTTTTTTATTCTATCCGTTCAGTCAGCTTTTTTTTCCCCTGCCAAAAAAGGAATCCTTAAAGAGCTAATAGGTACACATAGACTAGCAAAGGCAGTAGGTTTTATGGAAATGCTGGCTATGGTTGGTATACTTGGTGGGGCATTTTTTGGGGCTATTGCTTTTGATCAAATGGTTGAGAGGCAGGGAGGATGGGGAGCTTCGTTGTTCGTCTGTGGATTAATCTCCTTGCTCGCCTTTTTCTCGTGGGTTATATCCTGGCCGATTCCGGAGACAAAGGTAGTTGGGAGTAAACCATTCAATCCGAAAGTCATGGTAAATCATTTCCAAGACTTGATTTATTTACTGAGTCGAAAAAAATTGAGATATGCCGCTTTGGGAGATGCATGGTTTTGGGGCGTGGGCGGATTTTTCTACTTGGTATTAGTAAAACTTGCAGGAGAAGTTGTGACTGGTGAGGTGGGTATGGGAAAGCTTTACGGGTACTGGTTTTTATTGCTGGGGGTAGGTATCATGGTAGGAAGTCTGTTTGTTGCTTATTTGAACCGTGGGCGAATCGAGATTGGCTTATCAGCAATCGGTGCGACTGGGATGTCACTTGTTTTTTTAGGATTCTGCCTCTGCAATCCGTTATCTAAAGTTTTTGAAGTATTATGCCTGAGTTTGGGTTTTTTTGGTGCACTTTTCTTTGTTCCACTTAATGGTTATATTCAAGATCGGGCTGAAGAAAATGAACGGGGTAGGGTGTTGGCTGCTTCTAATCTGCTAACACAGATTACGGGTATTTTACTGATTGCCCTACATGCTTACCTTTCAAATGTGCTTGGAATGAGTGCCAGGCAGGAGTTTTTGGTTATTTTGATCCCATCCTTCTTCATAGGTCTTATAACCATAAGATTTTTGCTTGAGGATTTTTTCCGCGTTTTATTTCACATTCTATTACGAATTTTCTACAGAATAACTGTCGTGGGGATGGAGAATTTCCCTAAAGAAGGTGGATGTTTGTTGGTTAGCAATCATTTATCCTATGCAGATCCAGTATTTATTGGGTCCGCTTTCCCAAGAAAAATTCGATACTTGGCTTATTCTGGCTTGGCCAATTCCAACATCATGAGGTTTGTTTTCCGCTTGACCGAGACTCTTACCGTTTCTCCCGATAAATCCCTTCAAAGCATTAGGGAATCCATAAAAAGACTCAAGGAAGGGATTCCCCTCTGTGTTTTTGCTGAAGGTGGTATTTCACGTACTGGAATGGTACTTCCTTTTATGCGAGGTCCCATTGTTTTGGGGATTAAAGCGGGGGTACCAGTAATTCCCGTTCATTTGGATGGTGTTTGGGGATCAATTTTCAGTATGGATAGGGGGAAGTTTTTTAAGAAGTTACCAAACTCTTTTCCATTTAGGGTAACTGTGAGAGTTGGAAAACCCATAAGTCAACATGAGATGAAACAAGCTACATGCCAAAATGCGGTCATGGAACTTGGTAGAGAATCTTGGGCAGAACGATCAAGTATGAAATTTAATTACGAGGATTTTGTGAAGAATCATTTGTTTAAGAAAAAGAAGGGAGTTTTTTACAGGGGTAAAAACGGATCGGAAATCTCACATTTTGATTTTTTAAAGATGGTTCATGAATCCAAAACTGATCCCAAGTTACCTGTCCTTCTAAAAGGTTGGATCAATGAGATTAGGGAAGTGATTTCGGGGGATCATTTCCAAGCTCAAATTATTTTTCATAATTGGATGAGAATGAAGGAAACCCATTTTTGGGATTACAAGAAATTAAGGATAGAAAAATCTCCGCAGGATTGGGCTAAGCATTGGATTCCCTGGTCAGGTGTTCTATGGGGTCGGACGATTCAAGATAACGGCAATGCTTTTCTTATAATATCTGAGGATGCACACATTAAAGATCCAGTTATTACTCTATCCGGGATGGTTACAAAACGGAACGGTTTGGTTTCGATTAATGCTTTAAGTGATGGACCAAAATACCTTAAGGATACTGATAGTAATCAAAAGATTTATAAAGAAAATACATTGGGACGACTGATTGTAGGATATAACTCCTATGTTAAGGAGGATAATTATTATATTAGAGGATTTCAAGATGAGGAAAAGATTAATGTCCAAGACATAGATGAGGATGGTTTTCTAATACCTGACTAAGCTTATTCGATCGAAGCTTTTCCTTTATCTTTGGTTGTGATAATATTTCATCACATTGCTTAGTTAACTTTTACATATGACAAATTTCCTTCCAGAATCTAATGCTTTTAACAATCTACTTCGTGATTTGCAGGGTTCTTCCGTGCTGGTGCTTGGGCATCGTCGACCTGATGGTGATTGCATCGGTTCTCAGGTTGCAATGACCCGGATATTGCGAAGTTTAGGAATTGATGCGGTGGCGGTTAACCAAGACCCTATTCCGAGAACATTGGAAAAGTTTGTTGGGGACACGCCTTTTTTAAATCCTAGTGAAGTGGAGGCGGGAGTTTTTAAGATTATTACCGTGGACTGTGCAGACCATGCTAGGGTAGGAGAGGAATTAAAAGAAAAGTTCCCTGCTGTATTTCTGAATATTGATCATCATGTTTCAAATACGAAATTTGCTGAGCACAACTTTATTTTTTCAGATGCCTCTGCCACTGGAGAAATTTTGGCAAAATTATTTTTTGATTCTAGTTATGAGATCGATAAAATCTCGGCAGAAGCATTATATCTTGGTATTTGTACGGACACAGGTCAGTTTTGTTATTCCGGGACAAATGCTGTAGTTTTTGAGATATGCCGAAAACTTTGTGAGGCTGGGTGTGAACCTGCGGATGTGGCACATGAATTATATGAAAGAGAGAAACCCGGTCGGATCCAATTACTGCAAAAGTTCTTAGCCAGTTTTAAAATGGAACTTGATAATCGAGTATGTATCGGGAATGTTCGACAGAAATTTTATGATGAAACGGGAACAAAACCTGAAGATGCGGAAAGTTTTGTCGATTATGCCAGATCCCTGGAAGGTGTTGAGATTGGAGTTCTTGTGGAAGATAGAAACGGTATGTTAAAAGGAAGTCTTCGGGCAAAGCATAAAAAGTATCGGGTAGATTTGTTGGCCAAAAACTTTTCAGGCGGTGGACATGCTTGTGCTGCCGGGTTCAATATGGAACTTCCTTTTAATGATTTTTACCCAAAGCTTGTAGATGCAATTGAAACACATCTCGAAAAAGTGGAAGGAGGAAGATTGTAGATGGCATTACAAGATCCGTCTTTTGAGGGAATTTTACTCGTTGATAAACCATCCGGGATAACTTCCCATGATATTGTCGATCGGTTGCGACGAAAATTGAGGATGAAGAAAATTGGTCATGCCGGAACACTTGATCCTTTGGCTACTGGTCTAATGATCATGCTAATTGGTAAGGCAACAAAAGTTTCTCAGTTCCTGATTAGCTTGGACAAATCATATGAGGGTACCTTTAAGCTTGGAGTTGAAACAGAGAGTCAGGATTCAGATGGTGAAGTGGTAGATGAACGAGAATTGCCTTCAGAATTGAGTGAAAAAGAAATCAAGGAGGTGATGAAAGAGTTTCTTGGAGATCAATATCAAACGCCACCGATGTTTTCAGCAAAGAAGATTGACGGAGTGCCCCTTTACAAAATAGCTCGCAAAGGAAAGACGGTTGAACGAGAACCTCGGTTTATTAGAATTAATAATTTAACTCTCAATAAATGGACTACTCCTTTTGGGCAATTTTTTATGGATTGCAGTAAAGGAACTTATGTCCGCACAGTTTTTCACGATTTGGGTCAGAAACTTGGTTTTGGCGGACATTTAACTGCCTTACGGAGAACCAAAATAGATCAGTTTTCTATTGAAGGCGTGAATACTTTGGAAGAAATTGAACAGATGGGAACGGCTGAACTACAATCATTATTGATTCCAGTGCATAAGGCAGTTCCTGCACATGCATTTTAAATTATGGGGGTTTTTTCCTCGATCGAAACACTTGACCGAGATTGCACTCTGCCGGTCAATCTATCCTTAGGGATGTTTGATGGTGTACATGTGGGGCATCAGCAGGTTCTTGAATCAGCAGTTACACATGCCCGGAGAAGTAAAGGATATGCAGTCGCCTTCACTTTTCCTTGTCATCCCGCTAAATACCTGCGACCTGAGCGTGCCCCACCATTGCTGATGAGCCCAAGGGAAAAGGTAATTATGCTGGAGTCTTTCGGTATAGATCATGTGATTTTGCGTAAATTTGATGATGAGCTTGCAGAGATTCCAGCGGCTGAATTCCCTACTTTTTTAAAGGACAGGATTTCTTCTCTCCACAGCATGAGCGTTGGGCGGAATTTCAGATTTGGAAAGGGGAGGGAAGGGGATTCTTCCTTTTTAAAAAAAATCGGAGAGTCAATCGGTCTTTCAGTTACAGTAGTAGAATCCAAAGTTACAAGAGGTAATATTGTGAGTAGTTCACGCATACGTGAGGCACTTGGAATTGGAGATATCGAAAAAGTTAATGACATGCTTGGTAGAGAATACCTCATAACAGGCGAAGTTTTTTCGGGAAAAAAAATGGGGCGCTCAATTGGTTTCCCCACCATGAATCTTGATTGGAACCCAGAAGCATTGCCTGCATATGGTGTTTATGCAGGAATTGTTAAGCACCGGAAATTTGAAAAAAATTTACCCGCGGTTGCGAATTATGGATTACGTCCTACCCTCGAGCATAAAGCCTCCACCCCCAAGCTGGAAATTCATTCACTTATCGATTTGGATACTGAGATTTGGGGTTGCGGTTCTAAAATTGAAATGGCACTCCAACACTTCATACGACCTGAAAAGAAATTCGACACGGTGGATGACCTTAAAACTCAGATCAACATAGACAAAGAAAAAGCAAAGGAGTTAGTCCTGCCTTTCTAATCATAAGATAATTTTTGTAAAGTCGGACACCAGCAACTGGTTCGCCCACCAATTTCTTCTCTTACCAAAGGAATCTTTGCTTTAGGACAATATCCTCCATCCTTCCAACGAACATGAAAAAGCCAGCCTCGAGGTGGATCACCACCATGTTCCCCCACGGATTTCATTGCACCTCTTGCAACAAATTTTATTTGATTAAATATTTTTAAGGTTTGTTCTCGGCTCATTTGCCCTGCTCTTAGGGCCGGATGTATTTCTGCACGCCAAAGAACTTCATCTGCCATCCAATTACCCATACCCTGAAAATATCTTTGGTCTAGAAGAAGGGCTTTCATTGGTCGCTTGGCGTGCCGCTCACATGCCTTTAGCAGGAAAGATAAAGTGAATTCAGGATCAAGCATTGATACTGGAAGATTTGCCCACCATTCCGGAGGGATTGTTCCAATATGGAGTCTTAGTCTGCCAAATTGCCTTGGATCCCGAAAGACTAGTACTTTACAACTTTGAAAAATAACTAAGGCGTCATGTTTCTGGCAGGTGTAAGATGGTGTATCAGAAGTTAAGTTTCCAGTCATACCCAAGTGCAAACCTAGCCATCGATTTCCACTTAATTGAAATAACATTTGCTTTCCATGTGTGGACGAACTAAGCAGTTTGGCTCCAGTTAATTCTCTGACTAGTTGCTTACGCGAGAGATCACGGAATACACGGGATTTAGGATGAACATGAACTTTCTTAATGAATTTACCCAAACCGATATCCCATTGTCTGCAGGCAAAGGCGACTTCAGCAAGTTCAGGCATATTTAATCGGGCTTATCTCGAGCATACATTTACGAGTCTGGCAGTCTTTTTTACGGTCCGTTTGGATTTCAATGATTTGAATCCCCGAGTCAGATGGGTGCTTGATTTTTTCAATGATATCAGAC
The DNA here is from genome assembly GCA_002167265.1 of Verrucomicrobia bacterium TMED56. Lineage (GTDB taxonomy): Bacteria > Verrucomicrobiota > Verrucomicrobiia > Opitutales > Seribacteraceae > Seribacter. The sequence goes on from NHDJ01000017.1 coordinate 15,094, forward strand.
CAGTTTGAAAGATGCTCATTCCTAACGCC